>NZ_BBOX01000469.1 GCF_001553455.1 Streptomyces hygroscopicus subsp. hygroscopicus | reverse complement strand
CACCGTGCACGTGGACGGCGGTGTGCGGCGGGGAGAAGACGGTGGCGTTCTCCAGGAGTTCGGCGACGAGCTGGGTGAGGTCGCCGACGGCGGGCCCGATGACCGCGATCCTGGGCAGCCGGCGGACCTCGATCCGCTCGTAGTCCTCGACCTCGGCGACGGCGGCGCGTACCACGTCCATCAGCTGGATCGGCTTGCGCCACTGCCGGGAGGGGGCCGCGCCGGAGAGGATCACCAGGCCCTCGGCGTGCCGCCGCATACGGGTGGTCATATGGTCCAGGCGGAACAGGTCGGCCAGTTCGTCGGTGTCCTCGGTGCGCCGCTCCATGGCGTCCAGGAGGGTGAGCTGACGGTGCAGCAGCACCTGGTTGCGGCGGGCGAGGTTGACGAAGACCTCCGAGACGCCCTGGCGCAGTTCGGCCTGTTTGACCGCCGCCTCGACGGCGGCCCGCTGGAGGGTGTTGAGGGCCTGGCCCACCTGCCCCATCTCATCGGGGCCGTAGTCCAGCCGCGGTGCCTCGGTCTCCATGTCGACCTGCTCGCCCGCGCCGAGGCGGCGCATCACGCTCGGCAGCCGGACGCTGGCGACCTCCTGGGCGTCCTTGCGCAGCCGGGACAGGTCGCGGACCAGGCCGCGGCCGATCCGGAACGAGACCAGGACGGAGACCACGAAGGCGATCAGGCCGAGGATGCCGGCGATGCCGGCCTTGAGCATCACGGCGTTGGCCACCGGGTCGATGCGCTTCTGGAGCCGGTCGGTGGCCTCGTCGCCCAGCCGGTCGTAGTCGTTGAGGACGGGGTGGGCCGCGGCCTCCCAGTGCTCCCGGTCCAGCGCCCGGATGGCCGTGGCGGGGTCCATCGAGGAGAGGATCTTGCCCTCGGCCACCCGCAGGGCGGCGGGGGCGGCGTTGGTGCGCCGGTAGTCGGCGAAGATCTTCTGCTCCGAGTCCGGGAGGATCGGCAGGTTGATCTCGTAGAGCAGGGTGCGCTCGGCGATGAGGTCGGAGACCGTCCGGAGGTCCGCCATCGTCATCGTGCGCGCCGTCAGCGCCGAGACGTACAGCGCGTCCTCGCGGGAGAGCGCCTCCCGGGCGCGGATCATGGCGACCAGCGCACGGCCCTGTTTGTCGAGATCGGTGTCGGGCACCGCGTGCAGGGAGCTGCGGAAGGTGTAGCAGAGATCGACAAGCTTGTTGTAATACTCATATGCTTGGGTGGACGAAATCCCGCTGTCCTCGACCTTGCGGCGCAGACTGTCCAGTCCGTCCGCGGCCTTGAGGATGTTGTCGAGCTGTTCCTCGGAGTCGCCGTTCATCTTGCTGTGTACATCGCCGTCCGATTCGGCCGCCCGCAGTGTGTCGATGGCCTGGTCGGTCTTGCGTTGCAGGGAGTGGAGTACGGGCAGGGCGTCCGACCGCCGCGGATCCGCGAGCAGGATGAGCGTCTGACGGCGTTCGTTCTGCACCGCGTGCACCGCGACCTCGGCCGGCTGGCCCGCCTTGTCGATGATGTCGGAGGCGTCCAGCAGCCGCTTGGCCTCCCGGCCGGTGATCACCGTGGCGAAGGCCCAGATCGCCGTCAGTGACACCAGCGGCACCAGCAACAGCGCCACGATCTTCCTGCGGATGGACTTACCGCGAAAGCGCATGGCCTCCCCAACGTCATCCCCGAACTCCGGGGGCGATGTGCCGAGTTCCGACAACGAGCGGCGCGAGCCTACTACTGCCGGTTGGTTCGGATCGAAGGTGTGTCCACGTGATGCAGGGAGTTCCTTACACTCCGTGATCATGAGTTGTCGGGCGATTCCCCGACTTACCCCCCGCCGCTCGGCACTCCCCCGCCGACCGCCCGACGCGCCCCTCCGGCCGCACTTGGCCGGTTTTCCCCTCCCCAGGGGAACCCCCGGCCGGTGCCATTCGTGATCCAGACGGGCACACTAGGGGGGCATACGACCCAAGTCCCGCTATCTGACTCGGCCGCACCGGAGCAGCCACGGAAAGGGGTGGGAGCGTCATGGACGCGATGGACAAGGATCGCGACATCCCGGCACACGGAGCCCGGCCGCTGTGGACCGAGGAGCCGGCGCGCAGGCGGCGGCTGCCCGATCCGGTGCGCTCGTCCGCGGTGCGGGCGGTGATCATCATTGCCGTGACGCTGGTACAGACGATGGTCGCGACGCTGTGCACCCTGGCGGGCTCGTGGTCCGCCTTCCCCGCCGTGCTCGCC
>NZ_BBOX01000468.1 GCF_001553455.1 Streptomyces hygroscopicus subsp. hygroscopicus | reverse complement strand
CCGCCGTGCTCGCCACGGTGGCGAGCACGGTGGTGGCGACCTGGGGCGTGCTGGACGTGTGGGTGACCCGGCAGGTCTGGCGCCAGCGCTACGGGGTGGTGTCCGGCCCCAGCAGCACGGCCCGGGAGCTGCGCCGGCAGCGCCGGCGGGCCCGTAAGGCGGATCCGGTCACCTCCCGGCCGGCCGCGGAGCGCGGGCCAGCTCGCGGCGCAGCCGCATGAAGGGCCGGGGCCGGTCGACGCCGAGGGCCGCGGTGGGGGCCGCGTCCCGTTCGTAGACGGCCAGGAAGCCGCCGCCGTCGGCCGGGTCCCCCTCGAGGATCCGGACCGTGTCGCCGGGCGCGCGCCGCCCGGCGTACTGGATGCGCGAGCCGTACTGGTCGGACCAGAAGTAGGGCAGCGCGTCGAAGGGTTCGACGGTGGACCCGGCGAGCAGGTTGCGGGCGGCGACGGCGCCCTGGAGCATCCCGCTGGTCCAGTGCTCGGCCCGGACGGTGTGCCCGGTGCCCGGCCGGGCCAGCCGGGCCACGTCCCCCACGGCCACCACGTTGGGCAGCGCGGTGACACAGCCCTCGTCGCACCGCACCCCGTCCTCCAGCAGCAGACCGGAGCCTTCCAGCCACCCGGTGACCGGACGCACTCCGACGCCGACGACCACCACATCGGCGGGCAGCAGCCGCCCGTCGGCGAGTTCCACGCCGGTGACCCGGCCGCCGCCGCGCAGACCGGCGACACCGGTGCCGCACAGCAGGGTGGCCCCGCCCCGCGCGTGCAGTGCGGCGCACACCCGGGCCATCTCCTCGCCCAGTTGGGGCAGCAGCGGCAGCGGCGCGGCCTCCACGACGGTGACGTCGAGTCCGAGGGCGGCGCAGGAGGAGGCGACCTCGGCGCCGATGAAGCCCGCGCCGATCACCACCACTCGTGCGGCGCCCGCGCGCAGCGCGGCCCGGAGCCGGATGGCGTCGTCGAGGGTGCGCAGGGTGTGCACGCCGGCCATCCGCGGGAGGGGCAGCGTTCTGGGCGTGGCCCCGGTGGCGATGACGACGCCGTCGGTGCGCAGGGTGCGGCCGCCGGTGAGGCGGATCTCCCCGGCCGCGGTGTCCAGTGCCTCGGCCCGGACGCCGAGCAGCCACTCGGCGTCCAGTTCGGCCTCCTCCTCGGGGTCGGTCAGGGCGAGGTGGCCCGGACCCTCGCCCGGGTCCGCGTCACCGGTCAGGAACTCCTTGGACAACGGCGGGCGGTCGTAGGGGCGGTGGCGTTCCTCCCCGACCACCACCAGCCGTCCGTCGTATCCCTGGGAGCGCAGGCCCCATGCCGCGTGCAGCCCGGCGAGCGAGGCCCCGACCACCGTGACCGTCCCGACCGTCGTCATGCCACGGCTTCTTCCGGTGCCGTGCGCACGGGGTCGCCGGGAACGGCGGTCACCGAGGGGTGGACATACAGCATTCCGTCCACGACCGTGACGGCGTGGGTCGTTACGGGCCTGCGGGCGGGCAGGCACGTCGGCCGGCCGGACCGCAGGTCGAACAGCGCGGCGTGCAGCGGGCATTCGACGTAGCAGCCTTCCAGCCACCCGTCGGAGAGGGAGGCGTCCTGGTGGCTGCAGGTGTCATCGATGGCGTAGAACGCACCGCCGGTGTGGAACACCGCGATCGCCGCGGTGGCGTCGCCGGCCTCGACACGTACCGACTCACCCTCCGGCAGGTCCTCGATACGGCAGACGGGAATCATTGGCCCCCCTCACGTTGATCGGTATCATGCGTTGTGGATGACGCACTGAAAAGCGCGATGCGCAACAGAATCCAGATCGTGAAGGCAGCCGTCAAGAGTTCCCCGGCCCGAGGGGCCCCACGCAGAGCCGTCGGATGGTGAGATCAGAACCATGACGAACACGACCGAGGAACGGGCCGAGGAGAAGCGGGGGGCCGCCGGGGCAGTGCAATCGGTGGACAGGGCGGTCAGCGTCCTGGAGATCCTTGCCAGGCTCGGCGAGGCCGGAGTGACCGAGATCGCCGACGAGTTGGGGGTGCACAAGTCGACCGCCTTCAGGCTGCTGGGCGTGCTGGAGAACCGCGGACTGGTCGGACAGGAACGCGACCGGGGGAAGTACTACCTGGGCGCCGGGGTGCTCAGACTCGCGGGCGCCGCCGCCATCCGTCTGGACATCTCGCAGGAGGGCGCCCCGGTGTGCCGGGCGCTGGCCGACGAGACCGGTGAAACGGCCAACATCGCCGTGCTGGACGGGGACGCGGCGGTCAACATCATGCAGGCGCGCGGCGCCGCGGCGGTGACCGCCTTCAACTGGCTGGGGCGGCGTACCGCGCTGCACGCGACCGCGAGCGGGAAGGTGCTGCTCGCGCATCTGCCGGGCGAACGCCGGGAGCGCCTGGTGACGCGGAAGCTGCCGCGCTTCACCGAGCACACCATCACCACCTCCGCGGAGCTGCGGCAGCAGCTGGAGACGGCGGCCGAGCGCGGTTTCGCCTACTCCTGCGAGGAGTTGGAGATCGGGCTGAACGCGGTGGCGGCGCCGGTGCGCGGCCACGACGGCGCGGTGATGGGCGCGATCGGCGTGTCGGGCCCGGCGTACCGGATGGCGCAGAGCCGGCTGCCCGATCTGGCCGAGTACGCGATGAAGACGGCCGAGGAACTGTCCCGCCGGATGGGCTTCCCCGGCTGAGCCGCCGCCCCACCCCACCACCGGTGACGAGGGGGCCGGAGTCTTCCGGCCCCCTCGTCGCTTTCCCCGGCCGGCCGCGCCCCGGTGCGCGCGGCCGCCGCGAAACCCCCCGTCACCGCCGGTTTACGGACGGTTTACGCGCACCCCTTGACCGCACGGGGCGGCGACTTTCAGGATGTCTCTCATCGCGCAACATGCCGCGCCATACGCAACTGGGGGGTAACCGGCGGCCGTTGGGGAACGGCCGCGGCCCCGCCCTGTCGTCGAGGCAGTCATGCCGGCTCCCGTGCACCGGTCCCTGCGAGCGCAGGAGAACAGAGGAGTGAGCCATGCCGCAAGAAGCCCGCGCCGCCGTCGCGGTCAAAAAGGGCGCCCCCGTGGAGGTGCTGCCCGTCCTCGTGCCCGACCCCGGCCCCGGTGAGGTGCTGGTGGGAGTCCAGGCATGCGGGGTGTGCCACACCGACCTGCACTACCGGGACGGCGCGATCGGTGACGAGTTCCCGTATCTGCTCGGGCACGAGGCGGCCGGAACGGTCGAGGCCGTGGGCCCCGGCGTCACCGCGCTCGCACCCGGTGACTACGTGGTCCTGGCCTGGCGGGCGCCGTGCGGCGGCTGCCGGTCCTGCCGCCGGGGCCGCCCGTGGTACTGCTTCGACAGCCGTACCGCCGCCCAGCCGATGACCCTCACCGACGGCACCCGGCTCAGCCCGGCCCTGGGCATCGGCGCGTTCACCGAGAAGACGCTGGTCGCGGCGGGGCAGGCGGTGAAGATCGACCCTTCGGCCCGCCCCGAGGCGGCGGGTCTGATCGGCTGCGGGGTGATGGCCGGTTACGGCGCGGCCGTGCACACCGGCGGGGTCTCCAACGGCGACACGGTCGCGGTGATCGGCTGCGGCGGCGTCGGCAACGCCGCGATCGCCGGGTCCGCGCTGTCCGGGGCGCGCCGGGTGATCGCCGTGGACATCGACGACGCCAAGCTGGACGCGGCGACCCGCTTCGGCGCCACCGACACCGTCAACTCCCGTGGCACGGACCCGGTGGCGGCGGTGCGCGAGCTGACCGGGGGCTTCGGCGCGGACGTGGTCATCGACGCGGTGGGCCGCCCCGAGACCTACACCCAGGGCTTCTACATGCGCGATCTGGCCGGGGTGCTGGTGCAGGTCGGGGTGCCGGACCGGGAGATGCGCGTCGATCTGCCGCTGATCGACCTGTTCTCCCGGGGCGGTGCGCTCAAGTCCTCCTGGTACGGCGACTGCCTGCCCAGCCGGGACTTCCCGGTCCTGGTCGACCTCCACCTGAGCCGCAAGCTCGACCTGGACGCGTTCGTCAGCGAGACGATCACGCTGGAGGAGGTCGAGGCCGCGTTCGCCACGATGCAGCGCGGCGGGGTGCTGCGGTCGGTGGTGGTGTTCTGATGACACGTGATGCCCGTGTCGTGATCGTCGGGGCCGGGATCGTGAGCTGTTCCCTGGCCGATGAGCTGACCGCCCGTGGCTGGAGCGAGGTCACCGTCCTGGAGCAGGGCCCGCTGCCGGCCCCCGGCGGCTCCACCTCGCACGCCCCCGGCCTGGTCTTCCAAACCAGCCCCTCCAGGACGCTCACCGGCTTCGCCCGGTACACCGTGGAGAAGTTCTCCTCCCTGAAGGTGGACGGGCTGCCCTGCTTCAACCCGGTGGGCGGTCTGGAGATCGCCACCAGCGAGGAGCGCTGGGCCGATCTGCACCGCAAGGCCGGGCTGGCGGCCTCCTGGGGCGTACGGGGCGAGCTGATCTCCCCGGCCCGGTGCGCCGAGCTGTGGCCGCTGCTGGCCCGGGACCGGATCCTCGGCGGTTTCCACACCCCGGACGACGGGCTGGCCCGCGCGCTGCTCGCCTCCCGCGCCCAGCTGGAGCGGGCCACCGCCCGCGGCGCCCGTTTCCTGGACCGGCACACCGTCACCGCCATCGAGCGGAAGGGCGGCCGGGTCACCGCCGTGGTCACCGACCGGGGCACCTTCCCCGCCGACGCCGTGGTCTGCGCGGCCGGGTTCTGGGGGCCGCTGATCGGCGCGATGGCGGGGGTTGACGTCCCCCTGCAACCGCTGGCCCACCAGTACGCCACGACCGCGCCGCTGCCCGAGCTGGCGGGCGTGAACGACCCCCGGACCGAGGCGAGCCGGCCGATCCTGCGCTTCCAGGACCGCGACCTGTACTACCGCGAGCACACCGACCGCATCGGCATCGGCAGCTACGCCCACCGCCCGCTCCCGGTCGACCCGGCGCGGCTGCCCGCGTACGACGACGCCCCGGTGATGCCGTCCTCGCTGCCGTTCACCGCGGAGGACTTCGCACCCAGCTGGGCGGAGAGCGTCGGGCTGCTTCCCGCGCTCGGCGCGAGCCGGGTCGAGAAGGGCTTCAACGGCGTCTTCTCCTTCACCCCCGACGGGATGCCGGTCATCGGCGAGTCCCGCGAGGTGCGCGGCTTCTGGCTGGCCGAGGCGGTGTGGGTGACCCACGCCGCGGGCGTGGCCCGTGCGGTGGCCGAGTGGATGACGGACGGGCGGCCGGGCACGGACGTCCACGCATGCGATCTGTACCGCTTCGAGGAGGCCCAGCGCTCCCCCGCCTACATCGCCGAGCGGGGACGGCGGAACTTCATCGAGGTCTACGACGTCATCCATCCGCTGCAGCCGGTGGAGCAGCCCCGTCCGCTGCGGGTCAGCCCCTTCCACGTCCGGCAGCGGGAGCTGGGCGGGTACTTCCTGGAGGCCGCGGGCTGGGAGCGGCCGCACTGGTACGAGGCGAACGCCGCGCTCGCCGAGTCCGTCCAGCCGCCCCCGCGCGACGCCTGGTCGGCCCGCCACTGGTCGCCCATCGCCGCCGCCGAGGCCAGGGCCACCCGGAAGCGGGTCGCGCTGTACGACATGACCCCGCTCGGGCGGCTGGAGGTCAGCGGGCCCGGCGCGCTGGACTTCCTCCAGCGCATGACCACCAATCAGCTGGCGAAGAAGCCCGGCGCGGTCACCTACACGCTGCTGCTGGACGAGGCCGGGGGCATCCGCAGCGATCTGACCGTCGCCCGGCTCTCGGAGCACCACTTCCAGGTGGGCACGGGCGGCGCCCTGGACCTGGACTGGCTGCTGCGCCACGCGCCCGATGACGTCCGTATCGCCGACATCACCCCGGGCACCACTTGCGTCGGCGTCTGGGGCCCGCTCGCCCGGGACCTGGTCCAGCCGCTGACCCCCGACGACTTCGCACACGAGGCGTTCGGCTACTTCACGGCCCGGCGCACCTTCATCGGCCACGTCCCGGTGACCGCGATGCGGCTGTCCTACGTCGGCGAGCTGGGCTGGGAGCTGTACACCACCGCCGACCTGGGCCTGCGGCTGTGGGACACCCTCTGGGAGGCCGGGCGGCACCACGGGGTGATCGCCGCCGGGCGCTCGGCCTTCAACAGCCTGCGGCTGGAGAAGGGCTACCGCGCCTGGGGCCATGACATGACCACCGAGCACGATCCCTACGAGGCCGGGCTCGGCTTCGCCGTCCGGATGGACAAGGGCGACTTCATCGGGCGCGCGGCGCTCGAGGGCCGCGGCGCCGGGACGGTGACGCGCAAGCTGACCTGTCTCACCCTGGACGACCCGGCCGCGGTGGTCATGGGCAAGGAGCCGGTGTACGCCGATGGCGTCGCGGCCGGCTATGTGACCAGCGCGTCCTACGGCTACACCATCGGCCGGACCGTCGCCTACGCCTGGCTGCCCGCCGCGATCGCCGTGCCCGGCACCGCCGTCCACATCGAGTACTTCGGCGAGAAGGTCCCCGCGACCGTCGCCGCCGAGCCCCTCTACGACCCGCGCGGGGAGCGTATCCGCCGCTGACGAAGGCCGCGGGGCACCGCCGCCCGGCGGCCCCTCCCGGCCCCCGCCCGCGAGGTGCTCGTCCCGACGATGCCCGCAAGGTGATCGTCCCGGCGCCGAGCGGCACGGGCCGTTCCGCCGCCCAGCGGCCGACCGTCCGCGGGGTGCGCGTGCCCGGTCCGGAGGAGTGCGGTCCGGTCCTCGCCGATCCGGCACTCACCGGTGCCACCG
>NZ_BBOX01000467.1 GCF_001553455.1 Streptomyces hygroscopicus subsp. hygroscopicus | reverse complement strand
CCCCATCGAGTCCTTGACCCCGCCGGCCGACCGCCGCGCCCGACTTACGGAGAATCCCATGACCGTGGCCCCCGAGTCCCCCGCCGCCACGACCCCCAGTCTGCTCGCCACCCTCCCCGGCCACTGGTACACCGCTCCCGGTGTCTTCCGGCGGGAGCAGGAGCACCTGTTCGAGGCCATGTGGTGCTGCGCGGTGCGCGGAGCCGAGCTGGACCGGCCGGGCGCGTTCCGTACCGTGCGCGTCGGCCGGGAGAGCGTGCTGATCACCCGCAACCGCCGCGGTGAGCCGCGGGCGTTCCTCAACGTCTGCCGTCACCGCGGCGCCCGGCTGTGCACCGAGGAGTCCGGTACGGTGCGGCGTTCGTTGCAATGCCCGTACCACGCCTGGACCTACGATCTGGACGGCCGGCTCACCGCCGCCCCCAACCTCCAGAAGATGCCCGATATCGACCGGGTCGAGCGCGGTCTGATACGGGTACGGCTTCGCGAATGGCTGGGCTATGTCTGGGTCTGTCTGGCCGAGGAACCACCGTCGTTCGAGGAGACGGTCATCGGGGCGGTGGCCGAACGGCTCGGCGACGCGGAGTCCGTGGAGCGCTACGGCGTGGCCGGGCTGGCGCTGGGCCGCCGGATCTCCTACGACGTCCGGGCCAACTGGAAGCTGATCGTCGAGAACTTCATGGAGTGCTACCACTGCGCCACGATCCACCCCGAACTCACCGAGGTGCTGCCGGAGTTCGCGAACGGCCTGGCGGCACAGTACTTCGTCGGGCACGGCGCCGAGTTCGCCGAGGAGGCCCGGGGGTTCACGGTGGACGGCAGCGAGGGGTTCGGCCGGTTCACGGGGATCGCCGAGGAGCAGGACCGCCGCTACTTCGCGATCACCGTACGGCCGCAGGTCTTCGTCAACCTGGTGCCCGACCATGTGATCATCCACCGGATGTTCCCGCTCGCCCCCGATCGCACCCTGGTCGAATGCGACTGGCTCTACGAACCCGAGGTGGTGGTCTCGGAGCGGGATCTGTCGAAGTCGGTCGAGCTGTTCCACCGGGTCAACTCCCAGGACTTCGACGCCTGTGAGCGCACCCAGCCCGCGATGGACTCCCGCGCCTACCGCGCCGGCGGGGTGCTCGTGCCCAGCGAACACCACATCGGCGCCTTCCACCGGTGGGTGACCGACCATGTCCCGGCCCCGGCCCCGGAGAGGGAGACGGAGACGGAGACGGAGGAGTGCCCGTGACGGATCTCCTCATCGGTGGCCGGTGGACCGGCGCGATCGACGAACGCACCCGGGAGATCCGCTGCCCGGCCGACGGATCGCTGGTGGCGGTCGTCGACGAGGGCGGCGGCAAGGACGCGGCCGAGGCGGTGGCCGCCGCCCGGCAGGCGTTCGACCAGGGCCCCTGGCCCCGCACCCCGGCCGGCCCGCGCGGCGATCTGCTGCTGCGCGTCGCCGATCTGGTGGCGCGCGACAAGGACGCGCTCGCCCGCGCGGAATCCCTGGACACCGGGAAGCGCTTGGCCGAGAGCCGGCTCGACGTCGACGATGCGGTGGCGTGCTTCCGCTACTACGGGCGGCTGGTGCGCACCGAGACGGGCCGGATGGTGGACACCGGCACCGCGCACGCGGTCAGCCGGGTGGTCCATGAGCCGGTCGGCGTCTGCGCGCTGATCACCCCATGGAACTGCCCGCTGCCGCAGACCTCGTGGAAGGTGGCGCCCGCGCTCGCCGCGGGCAACACCTTCGTCCTGAAGCCCAGTGAGCTGACCCCCAGTACCGCCATCGCCCTGATGCGGCTGCTGGTGGAGGCCGGACTGCCGGACGGGGTGGCCAATCTGGTGCTCGGCCCGGGGCCCGAGGCCGGCGCCCCGCTCACCGACAACCCCGATGTCGACATGGTGTCCTTCACCGGGGGCCTGCGGACCGGGCGCCGGGTCATGGCCGCGGCCGCGGGCACGGTCAAGCGGACCTCGCTGGAGCTGAGCGGCAAGAACCCCAATGTCGTCTTCGCCGACGCGGACTTCGATACGGCGGTGGACCACGCGCTCACCGCGGTCTTCCGCCACTCCGGACAGGTCTGCTCGGCCGGGGCCCGGCTGATGGTGGAGGACTCCGTGCACGACGCCTTCGTCGAGGAGGTCGTGCACCGCGCCCGCGGGATCCGGCTCGGCGGGCCGTTCGACGAGCGGGCCCAGACCGGCCCGCTGATCTCCGCCGCCCACCGGGCCCGGGTCGAGGCGTACGTGGCGACGGGCCTCGCGGAGGGCGCCCGGCTGCGCTGCGGCGGCACCTGCCCCGACGATCCGGCCCTGGCCGACGGCTACTACTTCCTGCCGACCGTCCTGGACCGCTGCCACAGCGGCATGTCGGTGCTGGCCGATGAGTCATTCGGGCCGGTGCTCACGGTGGAACGTTTCGCCAGCGAGGACGAGGCGGTGCGGCTGGCCAATGACACCGTGTACGGGCTCGCCGGGGCCGTATGGTCCGGCGACGAGGAGCGGGCGCGGCGGGTGGCCTCCCGGCTGCGGCTGGGCACCGTGTGGATCAACGACTACCACCCCTGTCTGCCACAGGCGGAATGGGGCGGGTTCAAGCAGTCCGGGACCGGGCGGGAACTGGGGCCCAGCGGGCTCGCGGAGTACCGGGAGACCAAGCACATCTGGCGCAATACGCGCCCGCGCCCACGGGGCTGGTTCGCCTGACCGGGGCGGGACAGCCCCAACGAGGCTCGCGCCCATGACCCGCAGCGGGGCGCCCGACCGGGCCTGGCGACGGTGAGCTTCGGTCCCGTCCGGGGCAGCCCACCGCGCTCACGGGCCGTCCGCCGAAGCCCCGGCGGACGCGGGCGCGGAGGCGGGCGCGTCCGCGTCGGGCCGCCGGTACATCCGTGTCGCGGTGATCTGGCCGTGCACCTGCGGCTCCTCCTCCGGCTCCCGGACCGGGAGGCCCGGCCGCAGATGCTCCTCGACGCTGATGTACTTCAGCCCGGCCCGCAGATCCGCGTCGTTGCGCAACCGGATCACCAGCGGGAACTCGGCCAGCGCCGTGGTGTCGAACAGCCCCGTCGTATAGAGCAGCTGCACGCCCAGCGCGTCCGCGACCGCCCGCTGAAGCTCCAGCAGATAGGTGGCGTTGGCGCGGCCGATCGGGTTGTCGAGGAAGAGGGTGCCCGCGTGGCGGTGCTTGTCGCGGCCCCGGTCGTTGCTGCGCAGGGCCGCCATCGTGCAGTACAGCGCGATGGCGGCGGTCAGCAGCTGGCCGCCGGAGAACACATCGCCCATCTGTCCCACCGGCACCCGCTCGGCCCGCAGCACCGCGTCCGGCTTGAGGATCTCCACGGCCACTCCGCGCGGCTGGAGCGCGGCGTGCACCCCGCGCAGCAGCAGGGACATACCGTCCCGCCGCAGGTCGGAGTTCTTCCGGACGGCGGAGTGGGTCGCCTCGTCGATGACCTCGCCGAGCCGCTCGGTGAGCGTGGCCTGGTCGGGGTCCTCGAAGCGGATCCGCAGGAATTCCTGTCCCGACCACTCACCGAGCCCCTCCGGGAGCCGGGACAGCCGCTGCGCCGAGCGCAGGGTGGCCAGACAGGACTCGACCAGGCCGCGCAGCCGGTCCACGATGGAGTCGCGGTTGCGCTCCAGCTGCTCCAGCTCGTCGGTGAGCACCCGCAGCCGGGGGGCGAACGCCTCGGCCCAGGCGGCGGCGTGCTCGGGCAGCGCGGCCGAGGGGAGTTCCCGGATCTGCTGCCGGGCCGGGGTGCGTACCTGCTCGTAGCGGGTGGAGTTGGCGTGCCGCACGAGCACATCGCCGGCCTCCCGCACCGCCGCCTCCGCGGCCGACAGATCGGCGGCGCAGCCGCGCAGCGAGCGGCGGGCTTCGGCGGCGGACTGACGGGCCTCGGCGAGACCGCCGGCGTACGGCTCGGCTCGCTCGCCGTCGTCCTCCGCGCCGGGGCCGTCCCGCAGCAGGTCCCGCAGCAGGGCGGCAGTCTCGTCGAAGCCGCCCGCCGCGTCCTCGGCGGAGCGGTGGGCACGCACCAGGTCGGCGTGGGCGGTGCGGGCGGTGTCCAGGGCGTCCGTACGGGCGGCCAGTTCGCCGTTGGCGGTGCGCAGCAGCTCCTTCGCCTGCTCGGCGTCGGCCGGGACCAGCTCCTCCGGCAGCTCGGTGTGCGCATCGCCGTCGGCCGGGGCGAGCCGCTCGGCCTCGCCGCGCAGCCGTCCGAGCTGCTCGCTCGCCGCCGAGGCACGGCTCTCCAGCATCTGGACGAGCGATTCGGCGCGGGCGGCGGCAGCCTGCCGGGAGGGGCCGTCGGCGCCGTCGGTGCCCTCCAGGAGCTGGGCGGCGCGGGTGCGGACCTTGTTGGTGAGCCGGTCGAGGGAGGCGAGGGCCGCGCTCTCGTCGCTTTCGGCACGGGCCTGTTCGGCGCGCAGATCGGCGCCGACGCCGACCTTCTCGTAGACCTGGGAGGCGGCGCGGTACGCCTCGCGGAGCGCGGGCAGCGAGGCGGAGGGCGGTTCGGTGTCCTCGCCGAGGTCGTCGGGGGCGCCCGCGATCTCCGCGCGCTCGGCGCGCAAGGCGCGTGCGGTGCGGCGCGCGTCGTCGGCCGCGCGCTGGGCGGCACGCCGGTCCTCGTCGGCGGCGCGGGCCCGGTC
>NZ_BBOX01000466.1 GCF_001553455.1 Streptomyces hygroscopicus subsp. hygroscopicus | reverse complement strand
GGTCCGCCCCGGCGACCAGGACGACTACCGGCGCCTGCTGGACACCGGCACCGCGCCCGGCACCGTCGTCCACCTGTGGGGGCTGGACAGCGTCCTGGCGGACCCGGCGCACACCCGGGAGACCGGTTTCGACGCCATGCGGGCGCTGACGGCCGCACTCGGCGACCGCGGCCTGACGGTGTCCCTGCTGGTGGTCACCGACTCGGCGCGCGCCGTACGCGACGAGGACCGGCCGGTCCCCGAACGCGCCACCGTGTTCGGTCCCTGCCTGGTGGCCCCCCAGGAATACCCCTCGCTCCAGGTCCGCACGGTGGACGTGGCCCTGCCGGACGACACCCCGGAAGCCGTCGCCGCCGCGCTGCACGCCGAACTCGGCGCCGGGGACCGGACCGTCGCCCTGCGCACGGGCACCCGGCTGGCCCTGGACCACACGCCCGCCGACCAGGCGGACGCCCCCGGGCCGGTCCTGCCGCGCCGGGGCGGGGTCTGCGTGATCACCGGTGGCCTCGGGCCGGTGGGCCTGCTGCTGGCGGAACACCTCGGCAGGACCCACGGCGTGAAGCTGGTGCTCACCGCGCGGACCGCCCTGCCGCCCCGCGCGGAGTGGGACCAGGTCACCGACCCGGCCCTGCGGGCCCGGATCGACGGTCTGCTGCGCCTTGAGGAGCTGGGGGTGGCGGCCGAGGCGGTCGCCGCCGACGTCACCGACGAACAGCGGCTGCGCGAGCTGCTCACCGGCCTGGTCGAGCGCCACGGCCGGCTGGACGGCGTGCTGCACCTGGCCGCCGTCACCGACCCGATGACGCTGAGCCCGCTGTCCGGACTGGGCGCGCGGGAACGTGACGCGCACTTCCACGCCAAGACCGACGGCGCGCTGGTGCTGGAACGCGTCCTCAGCGGCCTGCCCGTCGGCTTCTGCCTGCTGTTCTCCTCCATGTCCGCCGTGCTCGGCGGCATCGGCTTCGGCAGCTACGCCGCGGCCAACTCCTTCCTGGACGCCCTCGTCCACCGCCACCGCGACGACGACACCCGCTGGCTGGCCGTCAACTGGGACACCTGGCCCTCCACCGCCGCCGCGCTCACCGAAGCGGCACCCTACGGCGGGGCGCTGGCCCGGTACTCCCTGTCGGAGCGGACCGCGCTGGAGGCGCTCGACGCGATCCTGGGCCGCCCGCTGCCGCGCACCGTCGTCTGCGCCGGGGACCTGCCCGCGCGGCTGGAGGAGTGGGTGGAGCGGCGCACCGCCCCCGAACCCGTCCGCCCGGCCCTGAAGCGCTTCCCCCGGCCGGAGCTGGCCCAGGGCTACGTCCCGCCGGCCGGTGACACCCAGCGCCGGCTCGCCGAGCTGTGGGGCGAACTGCTCGGCGTCGACGGGGTCGGCGCACGCGACAACTTCACCGAACTCGGCGGCACCTCGCTGATGGTGCTCCAGCTCGTCAAGCGCGTCCGGGAGGAGTTCGGCGCCGCCCTCTCCCCGGTGTCCATGTTCGAGGCCCCCACCGTGCACGCCATGGCGCGGCTCATCGACGGGGCGGACGAACCGGCCGGGCCGGACCACAGCCGCCCCGGCCGGCGCTCCGCGCCCGCCGCCGCACCAAAGACCGCGGGCCCGGCGCCGATCGCGATCGTCGGCCTGACCGGCCGGTTCCCCGGGGCGAGCGACATCGACGCCTTCTGGCGCAACCTCCGCGACGGGGTGGAGGCCGTCAGCTGGTTCTCCGAGGAGGAACTCCTCGCCTCCGGTCTGACGCCCGAGCGGATCGCCGATCCGGACTACGTGCCCGCCCGTCCGGTCCTCGACGACATCCGCTCCTTCGACGCGGGCTTCTTCGGCTACAGCCCGCGCGACGCCTCCCGCACCGACCCCCAGCACCGGCTCTTCCTGGAGTGCTGCTGGGAGGCGCTGGAGAGCGGAGGCTACGGCTCGCCCCGCGGCCGCGGCCGGGTGGGCGTGTTCGCCGGCGCCAACTTCAGCACCTATCTCATGCTCCAGGCCGGCGGCCTGGCCGACGCCGGGGAGGCGGACGTCTACGGAGCCGTCATCGGCAACGACAAGGACTCCCTGGCCACCGACGTGTCCTACCGGCTGGGGCTGACCGGCCCGAGCATGTCGGTGCAGACGTTCTGTTCCACCGCCCTGGTCGCCGTGCACCTGGCCGCGCAGAGCCTGCGCACCGGCGAATGCGAGATGGCCCTGGCGGGCGGCGTCGGCATCCACGTACCCGACCGGGTGGGACACCAGTACCTCCCCGGCGGCATGGAGTCGCCCGACGGGCGGGTCCGCGCCTTCGACGCGGAAGCCCGGGGCACCCTCTTCGGCGACGGTGTCGGCGTCCTGCTGCTCAAACGGCTCGACGACGCCCTCGCCGACGGCGACACGGTCCACGCGGTCATCCGCGGCTCCGCGGTCAACAACGACGGCTCGCTCAAGGCCGGTTACACCGCGCCCAGCGTCGTCGGGCAGGCCGCCGTGGTGTCCGCCGCGATGGCCTCCGCGGGCGTCACCCCCGAGGACATCGGCTACGTGGAGGCGCACGGCACCGGAACGCCGCTCGGCGACCCCATCGAGATCGCCGCCCTGACCCGGGCCTTCGGCGACACCGGGCGCAGGCAGTACTGCCCCATCGGCTCGGTCAAGACCAACATCGGCCACCTGGGCGCGGCGGCCGGGGCGAGCGGCCTGATCAAGACCGTGCTGGCGCTGAAGCGGCGGACGATCCCGCCGAGCCTGAACTTCCACCGGCCCAACCCCGATATCGACTTCGCGGGCAGCCCGTTCTACGTCAACGTGGCACCGACGCCCTGGCGGGTGGACGAGGGCCGCACGCGCATCGCGGGCGTCAACTCGCTCGGCATGGGCGGGACCAACGTCCACGTCGTGGTCGAGGAGGCGCCCGAGCCGGCGCCGGCGGCCGAGCCGGGGCAGCAGGGCACCGGCCGCCGGTACGAGCTGTACCCGGTGTCCGCCCGCGGCGAGACGGCCGCGGACCAGGCCGTCACCCGGCTGCGCGCGCACCTGCGGGCGGCGGACCCGGCTCCGCGCCCGCTGGACGTGGCCTTCACGCTGCAGGCCGGCCGCGAACGGTTCGAGCACCGCAGGGTCGTGGTCACCGACTCGCTGGACGCTCTGCGCGACCCGGCGGAGGGCGCGCTCGCGGGCCTGATGCGGCGGGCCGACCCCGTGCTGGACCGCCCGGTCGACTTCCTGTTCGCCGGCGTCGGCGAACAGTACCCCGGCATGATCGGCGAGCTGTACCGCCGGGAACCCCGGTTCCGGGCCACGGTGGACGAATGCGCCGCCCTCCTCGGCGATCCGCTCGGCACCGACCTGGTCCGGCTGCTGACCGCGCCGCGCCGCCGTCCGCCGGGCGCGGGCGACAGCCTGTCCGCCCTGCTCGGCCGGGACACCGGCGGCGGCACGGACCCGGCGGCCGGTGAACTCGCCCGTACCGAACTCGCCCAGCCCGCCGCGTTCGTGACCGACTACGCCCTGGCGCGGCTGGTGATGAGCTGGGGCGTGGCGCCCGCCACGATGCTGGGGTACAGCGTGGGCGAGTACGTCGCGGCCTGCCTGGCGGGGGTGCTGAGCCTGCCCGACGCGCTGGCGCTGGTCGCCTTCCGCGCCCGGCTCATCGGGCGGCTGCCGGCCGGCGCCATGCTGGCCGTGCCGCTCTCGCCCGCCGCACTGGCGAAGCGCTTCGGCGCGCCGGCCGACCAGGGCGTCGACGTCGCGGTGGTCAACGGGCCCGATATGACCGTCGTCGGCGGCGCGTGCGACGTCATCGACGACGTCGCCGCCCGGCTGGAACGCGCCGGCGTACCCGGCCGGAGGCTCGCGACCACCCACGCCTTCCACACCCGGATGCTGGAGCCGGCCGCCGGGGAACTCACCGCATGGGCCGCCGCCCACCTCACCCCGGCGGCCCCGGAGCGCCCCTACCTGTCCAACCTCACCGGTGAGCCGGTCACCCACGCCCTGGTGGCCGACCCGTCCTACTGGGCCCGGCACATGTGCTCGACCGTACGGTTCGCCGACGGGCTCGCCCGGCTGCTCGCCGACCCGGACCCGGCCCTGCTGGAGATCGGACCGGGCCAGTCCCTGGGCGCCATGGTCCGGGTCCACCCCGACTGCTCCCGCGACCGCTGGCCGCTGGTGGTGCCGACCCTGCCGTCGGCCGCCGAGGCCCGCGCGGACGACGAGGTGGTCACCGAGGCGGTGGCCCGGCTGTGGCTGGCCGGGGCCGAGGTGGACTGGGACGCCTACCAGGACGGCCGGGCCCCGCGCCGGATCCCGCTGCCCACCTATCCGTTCCAGCGGCAGGAGTACTGGCTCGCCCCGGCGCCGGCCCGCCCGGCCGCGGCGCAGGCCCCCGCGGCCGGCGCCGCGCCCACCGGGGACGTACGGCTCGACGACGTGAAACGGGCGCCCCTCCCGCTGCTGCCGGAGGAGAAGTGGCTGCACGCCCCGGTATGGCGGCAGACCGCGCCGCGCCCCGGCCTGCTGCCCGCCGGCCGCTGGCTGGTCCTCACCGACGACGGCCCCGCCGACGCGGTCTGCGCGCCCCTGGTCCGCAGGCTCACCGAGGCCGGCGGCAGCGTCGTGCTGGTCCGGCCGGCCGCCGACGGGGAGGACCTCCGGGACGCCGGGGAACCCCGGGAGCCGGCCGGGGAGTACCGGGTACGTCCCGGTGACGCCCGGCAGATCCGCGCGCTGATGCGCCGGCTGCGCGACGAGGGCGGCCTGCCCGAGCGGATCGTGCACCTGTGGCCGCTCGGCATCCCGGAGGGCCAGGGGCCCGTGCCCGGTCCGGGGGAGGTGGAACGGGCGCTGGTGTACGGCGCCGACACCCTCGTCGCGCTCGCCACCGCCGCCGCCGACGTCGGCGCCGAGAAGTGGGCGCTGGACGTCGTCGCCTGCGGCACCCGGTCGGTGACCGGCACGGAGCGGATCCGCCCCGAGCTGAGCACCGTGAGCGGGCCGGTGCGCGGCATTCCGCTGGAGTACCCGGGGGTCTCCTGCCGGCTCATCGACGTGGAGCCGGTGGCGCCCGGCGGCGCCGAGGCCCTGGCCGCCAGGATCGCGGCCGAACTCGGGGACGGCGAGCGCGAACCGGTCGTGGCGCTGCGCAACACCAGGCGCTGGCTGCCCGACTACCAGACCCTGCCGGACACCTCCCCCGCCCCGGGCGCGGACGGGGCGTGCGCACTGCGCGAGGGCGGTGTGTACCTGATCACCGGTGGCCTCGGCGGCATCGGACTGGCCATGGCGGAACGGCTCGCCCAGGACTGCGCCGGGGCCAGGCTGGTGCTGTTCGGCCGGTCCGGACTGCCGCCCCGGGACACCTGGCGGGCCGCGCTCGCCGACCCGGCGGCCGGCGAGGAGGTGCGGCGCCGCCTGGGCGGGGTGCTGCGGCTGGAGGAACTCGGCGCCGAGGTGGCCGTCGTGACCGGCGACGTGAGCGCCGCGGAGGACGCCGACCGCGCGGTGCGCACCGCCCTGGACCGGTTCGGCGCGCTGCACGGGGTGCTGCACGCGGCGGGTGTGCCCGGTATCGGGCTGATGCAGTTCAAGACCACCGCGGACATGCGCAAGGTCATGGCCCCCAAGATCGGTGGCACGCTGGCCCTGGAGCGGGCCCTGCGCGGGGTACCCCTGGACTTCCTGGTGCTGTTCTCCTCCATCACCTCGGCGACCGGCGGCGGCCCCGGGCAGGTGGACTACAGCTCCGCCAACGCCTTCCTCGACGCCTACGCCGAGGCCGCGCAGGCGTCCGGCACCCGGCGCAGGACCGTCACGATCGGCTGGGGCGAGTGGCAGTGGAACGCCTGGTCGGCCGGGCTGGCCGGATACGACGCGGAGGTCCAGGAGTTCTTCCGTACCAACCGGGAGAAGTTCGGCATCGGCTTCGACGCGGGCTGGCGGATCCTGCGCCGGGCGCTGGCCGGGGAGCAGCCCTATGTGGTGGCCAACACCCAGGACTTCTCCGACATGGAACGGCTGAGCCGGCACTTCACCGTCGCCCTGGTCGGCGGACACGGCCCGGGGCCGGAGGCGGACGCCCGGCACCCCCGGCCGGACCTGGTGACGGAGTTCGTCCCGCCGTCCGGTGAGACCCAGCGGACCATCGCCGAGGTCTGGTGCGACCTGCTGGGCCTGCGGGAGCTGGGCGCCGACGACAACTTCTTCGACCTCGGCGGCAGTTCCCTGATCGGCATGGAGGTGATGGCACGTATCCGGCGGCGGCTGGGCATCGAGGAGCTGGCCCCGCATGTGCTCTACGAGGCGCCGACCGTGGCCCGGCTGGCGAAGCTGCTGGACCCGGACCCGGCGGCCGGAGCGGGGGCCGGCGCGGCGGACACCGCCGCCGAGGACCGCGCCCGCAGCGACCGCCGGCGGCGCGGCCTCCGGCGCGCGAGGCCCCGGGAGGCCCAGGGCCCCCGCGGCCTGGGGGAACGCCAGGAGCCCCAGGAGCCCGAGGAGGTGGAGGGCGCATGAGCGAGAACGAGAACCGGCTGGCCATCGTCGGCATGGCGGGACGCTTCCCCGGCGCCCGCAGCACGGACGAGCTGTGGAGCAATCTGACCCGGGGAGTGGCCGGCATCAGGGAGATCACCCAGGAGGAACTGACCGCCGCCCGGGTCCCGTGGGCGGTGCAGGCCGACCCCCGGTACGTGCGCCGTGGCGCGCCGGTCGCGGACACGGACCTGTTCGACGCCTCGTTCTTCGGCTACAGCCCGCGCGAGGCCGAGGTGGCCGACCCGCAGCACCGGATGTTCCTGGAGTGCTGCTGGGAGGCGCTGGAAGGGGCCGGCTACCGCCCGAACGCGATGCCCGGACAGGTCGGGGTCTTCGGGGGAGTGGCCCCCAGCCAGTACGGGATGCGGCATGTGCTGGGCCGTCCGGAGGTGATGTCGACCATCACCCTGGAGCAGTACGGCATGGGCACCACCTCCGACTCGCTGTGCACGCTGGTCGCCTACAAACTCGGCCTGACCGGACCGGTGGTCGGTGTGCAGACCAACTGCTCCACCTCACTGGTCGCGGTGCATCTGGCGGCGCAGTCCCTGCTGACGTACGACTGCGACATCGCCCTGGCCGGCGGTGCGGCGATCTTCGACCCGATGCCGGTGGGCTACCGGTTCGAGGAGGGCTCGATCACCTCGCCCGACGGGGTGGTGCACAGCCTCGACGCCGACGCGGACGGCACGGTGATGGGCAACGGGGTCGGCGTGGTGGCCCTCAAGCGGCTGGCCGACGCCCGGCGGGACGGCGACCACGTCTGGGCCGTCGTCCTGGGCAGTGCGATCAACAACGACGGCGCCGCCCGCGCCGGGTTCTCCGCCCCCGGGGTGGACGGCCAGAGCGCGGTGGTCGGCTACGCGCTCGCGGTGGCGGACGTGGACCCCGGGACCGTCGGCTACGTCGAGTGCCACGCGACGGGCACCCGGCTCGGCGACTCCATCGAGCTGGCGGCCGTCGACCGGGCCTATCCCCGGGTGCCGCGGACCCCTCGGGTGCTGTCGTCCCTCAAACCGGACATAGGACATCTGGACCGGGCCTCCGGAGTGGCCGGGCTGATCAAGGCGACGCTGGCCCTGCACCACAAGGTCCTGCCGGCCACCCGGGGGTTCCGCACCGCCAACCCGGCCCTCGCCTCGGCGGGTGACCGGTTCACCGTCCTGACCGAGGACCGGCCCTGGCCGGGGGCGGCACATCCGCGCCGGGCGGGCGTCAACTCCTTCGGCGCGGGCGGCACCAACGTCCACGTCGTCCTGGAGGAGGCCCCGCCGCGGCCCGCCGGGTCCGCCGCGCCCGGCCCCCACCTGCTGGTGCTCTCGGCGCGCACCCGGTCCGCCCTGGACGCGGCGGTACGCGGGCTGCGGACACGGCTGCCCCAGGTGCTGGACGACGGCTGGGAGCCGGCCGACGTGGCGTACACCCTCCAGGCCAGCCGTACCGGGTTCCCCTACCGGATGGCAGTGGTGTGCGCCGACGCCGAGGACGCGCCGGCGGCCCTCGCCGATCCCGGCCGGGTGGCCTTCGCCGGACCGGTGACGCCGTCGGGGGCCACGCACCGGTCGTCCGATCCCCGGCTTGCCGCCGAGCACTGGCTGGAGGGCGCGGACGTCGACTGGGCGGCGTTGCACGACGGGCCCCGGCGGCGGGTGCCGCTGCCCACCTATCCGTTCGAACGGCGACGGTACTTCCTCGAACCGGCGGATCTCCCCGCGGGGCCGCCGGACGCCGCCGCGGCGGCCGTCCCGTCCGGGGCGGGCGACGGGGCGAGCGGGACGCCGGGCGCGGGAGCCGGCGGCGGCCGGATCCCGGACATGGCCGACTGGTTCTCCTGCCCCTCCTGGCGCCCCGCCCCGCTCCCGCACGGCCTGGACGCCGAAGGCATCCCGGGGCGCGGGCCGTGGTGGGTGGTGGCGGCCGGCGGGCCGGGGCTCGGCGCCGCCCGGCGGCTGGCGGAGCTGGGCGCCGAGGTGGTCCTGCTCCGCCCGGCGGGGCAGGAGGG
Source organism: Streptomyces hygroscopicus subsp. hygroscopicus (assembly GCF_001553455.1). Taxonomy (GTDB): domain Bacteria; phylum Actinomycetota; class Actinomycetes; order Streptomycetales; family Streptomycetaceae; genus Streptomyces; species Streptomyces hygroscopicus. The sequence continues at coordinate 5,189 of NZ_BBOX01000466.1, read as the reverse complement.
CACCGAGCCCGCGGACACCACCGGGATCACGGTGCGCGACCTCGACCCCGGCGCGCGGACCGGCTGGGAGAGAGCCATCGCCGACTTCGGACGCCCGCGCAGCGTGGTGCACGCGCTGAGCCTGGACGCCCCCCGCGCCGGGGCGGCCGGGGCGTTCGAGGAGGCCCAGGAGCGGGGCTTCTACTCCGTGCTCGCGCTGGTCGGCGCCCTGGGCGAGGACGCCGAACCCGGCCCGGTGGACCTGCTCCTGTGCACCGACGGCGCCGCCGAGGTGACCGGCGGCGACCTCCGCAATCCGCAGCAGGCCACCCTGGCGGGCCTGCAACCGGTGATCAACCAGGAGTTCGGCGACCTCACCTGCCGGCTCCTGGACATCGGCGCCGACGGCCCGGACCGCCTCGTCGACGAACTCCTCGCCGAGGCGACCGCGGACGGTCCCGCGGACCCGGCGGCGCTGCGCTCCACCGGGCGCTGGGTGCGGTCCTTCGCCCCGGTGCGGGTCGGCCCGGTGCCGGCCGCCCGCCGGGCGGTTCCGCACCGCGCCACGGTCCTGATCACCGGCGGTCTGGGCACGGTCGGGTCCGTCCTGGCGGACCATTTCGCCGCCACCCGGTCCTGCGATCTGGTCCTGGTCACGAAGAGCCCGCTGCCGCCGGAGAGCGCGTGGCGGGAGTGGCTGGACACCCACTCCCCGGACGAGGTGACGGCCACCCGCATCCGCACCGTGCTCGGGCTGCGCGACCGGGGCGCGGCCGTGCTGGCCCTGACCGCCGATGTGGCCAGCCACCAGGACATGCGCCGGGCCCTGGACACCGCGCGGGCCCGCTTCGGCGCCATCGACGTGGTGGTCCACGGGGCCGGGGTCCAGGGCAGGGAGTACTTCGGCTTCGCCCCGAGCCTGGGGCGTGCGGTGTGCGAGGCCCACTTCCGCGCCAAGGTGACCGGCCTGCGCGTGCTGGACCAGGTGCTCCACCGGGACGAGGCCCCGGTACGGGTGACGATGTCGTCCCTGGCGGCGGTGCTGGGCGGGGTCGCGTACGGGCCCTACGCCGCGGCCAACGCCGCCATGGACGCCTACGCCCGCGTGCTCCGCCGGGGCGGACACACCGGATGGCTGCCGGTGAACTGGGACACCTGGAACCTCGGCGAGGATCCGCACGGCGACCTGGGCGTCACGATGAAGGACTACCACTACGACGCCGCCGAGGGCTGTGAGGTCCTCGAACGGTGTCTGTCGGCCGCCGCCCGGGTCCGCCAGCTCACCATCTCCACCGGCCCGCTGGAGCGGCGCTTCGACCAGTGGACGCGGCTGAACCGGACGGAGGGGCCGCCGCCGCCCCGCACCCGCTACCCACGGCCGGAACTGCCGGTCCCCTTCGAACCGCCGGCCTCCCCCGACGAGGAGGCGATCGCCGGGATCTGGACCGAGATCCTCGGCGTGGACGGCATCGGAGTGAACGACAACTTCTTCGAGCTGGGAGGTCATTCACTGGCCGCGGTCCGGATGATGGCGCGGATCCGGACCCGGTTCGGCGGCTTCCCCGCCCAGGTGCTCATCGAGAACCCGACGGTGCGGAGCTTCAGCAAGGCCCTCACCGCCGCACACCCCTGACCGCGCGGACACCGGCCCCGGCCGCCCGGCGTGGCGGGACGGGCCGGCGCGCACGGCACGGCAAGCAGACAGCCGGAGAACCCGAAAACCTGACAAGGAGTACCCCGATGACGCACGTGGGAGTCGTCGGCGCCGGAGTGATGGGCGCCGGCGTGGCACAGAACCTGGCCCAGTGCGGCCACACGGTCGCGCTGGTCGACCGTGATCCCGACGCGATCAAGCAGGCGCTGAGCGGTATCGAGACCCAGTGCAGGATGAGCCGGTTACTGGGCGGCCCCGAGATCGACGCGGAGGCGGTGATCGGCCGGATCAGCACCGACACCGATCTCCTGCTGCTCGCGGAGGCCGAGGTGGTGATCGAGAACATCACGGAGAACTGGGAGCTGAAGCGCGCCCTGTACCGGGAGATGGACCCGGTCGTCCGGCCGGACGCCGTCTTCGTCGCCAACACCTCCGCCATCCCGATCACCCGGCTGGCGTCCCTCACCAAGCGTCCCCGCCAGTTCGTGGGGGTGCACTTCATGAACCCGGTGCCCATGAAACCGGCCGTGGAGCTGATCCCCGGCCACCACACGTCCCAGGCCGCGCTGGAGCGGGTGCGGGATCTGCTGTCCTCCATGGGCAAGAAGGCCATCGACGTCAACGACGCGTGCGGTTTCGTGTCGAACCGGGTGCTCATGCTCACCGTGAACGAGGCCGCCTACCTGGTCCACGAGAACGTGGCCACCGCCGAGACCGTGGACGAGGTCTTCCGCAGCTGCTTCGGCCACCCGATGGGCCCGCTGGAGACCGCCGACCTCATCGGTGTCGACACGATCCTGTACAGCGTCGAGGTGCTGTACGAGCACTACGCGGACTCCAAGTACCGGCCCTGCCCGCTGCTCAAGCACATGACCGACGCCGGACTGCACGGCCGCAAGACGGGCGAGGGCTTCTACTCCTACGGCCCGTCCGCCACTGCCACCGGCCGGTCCGCGGCCGGCGGCGGCACCGACCGTTCCCCTTCCCACGACTGAGGAGACCCGACCATGTCCGAGGACATCCGCACCCCCATCCGTGAGTTCATCTCCGCCAAGTTCCCGCAGATCTCGCTCGACGACGACGAGGACATCTTAGCGCTGGGCTTCGTCAACTCCCTCTTCGCGATGGAACTCGTCATGTTCGTGGAGCGGACGTTCGGAGTCCGGGTGCCCAACGAGCAGCTGAAGCTGGACAACTTCCGCACCATGAACGCCATGGCGGACCTGGTGCGCGGCCTGTCCGAGAGCATGCGGCTGTCGGCCGGCTGACCGGGAGGACACCATGACCGTTCCCTTGACCGAAGCGGCCGGCGGGACCGCGGCCGATCCGGGCGGCGTCCTGGACGACGTCCGCGGCTTCGCCGAGTCCGAGATCGCGCCGCACGCCGAGGAGTGGGACCAGAACGAGCGGCTGCCGCCGAAACTGCTCACCCGGATCGGGGAACTGGGCCTGTGGGCCCCCTTCCTCCCGGCCGGCCTGGGCGGTGCGGGAATGACCTGGGCGACGCTGGGCCGGGTGCACGAGGAGATCGGGCGGGGCTGCAGTTCCGTGCGCAGCTTCCTGACCGTCCACACCATGGTGACCTGGACGGTCCAGCGCTGGGGCACCGACGGGCAGCGGGAGCGCTGGCTGCCCCGGCTGGCCACCGGTGAACTGCTCGGGGCCTTCTGCCTCACCGAGCCGGACAGCGGCAGCGACGCCTCCGCCGCGGGCACCGTGGCCGAGCGCGTCGCCTCCGGCTGGGTCATCAACGGCGAGAAGAAGTGGATGACGGCCGGGCAGGTGGCCGGACTCCTCCTGGTGTTCTGCCGGACCGAGGGGAACATGAGCGCCTTCCTGGTGCCCGCCGACACCCCCGGGGTGGAGATCACCCCCATCACCGGCGTCATGGGCACCCGGGCGAGCATGCTCGCCCGCATCGTGCTGCGCGACGTAACGGTCGGGCCGGACGCCCTGGTCGGCCCGCCGGGATGGGCGGCGGCGACCGTGATGACCGGGGCGCTGGACCTGGGCCGGTACAGCGTGGCCTGCGGATCCGTCGGGATCCTCCAGGCGTGCCTGGACGCCTGCGTGGCCTACACCTCGCGGCGTACCGTCCGCGACGGCCGGCTCAGCGAACTCCAGCTCATCCGCCGGAAGATCAGCGACATGGTGGTGAGCGGCCGGGCCGCCCGGCTGCTGTGCGCCGAGGCCGGCCGGCTGAAGGACGCCGACGACCCGGCCACGATCATGGCGACCTGGGTGGCCAAGTACCATGCCTCGACCGCGGCGAGCGCCGCCGCGAGCGACGCGGTGCAGATCCACGGGGCCAACGGCTTCAGCGCCGCGTACCCGGCCGCGCGGCTGTACCGCGACGCCAAGGTCGCCGAGGTCATCGAGGGAAGCACCGAACTACAGCAACTCACCATCGCCGAAGAGGCCTACCGGGAGGTGGCACGGTGAACACCGGCACGACCGCACGGAGCGCGCCCGGCACGAAGCCCCGACAGGGCAGGATCAAATGCGTGGTCTGGGACCTGGACAACACACTGTGGGACGGCGTCCTGCTGGAGGACGGCCAGGTGACCGTCCGCCCGGACGTCGTCGCCGAGCTCAAGCGCCTCGACGACCTGGGCATCCTGCACTCCGTCGCCAGCCGCAACGACCACGACGCCGCCATGGAGCGCCTGGCGGCGGACGGGCTGGCCGACTACTTCCTCTACCCGCAGATCAACTGGAACCCCAAGTCCCATTCGATCGAGCAGATCGCCACCTCCCTCAACATCGGCCTGGACGCCATCGCCTTCGTGGACGACCAGCCGTTCGAGCGGGCCGAGGTGGCGCACTCGCTGCCCGCGGTGCTCACGGTGGACGCCGCCGAGCTGGGTGAGGTGCTGCGGACCCCGGAGTTCCGGCCGAAGTTCGTCACCGACGAGTCCAGGCTGCGCCGCGAGATGTACCGCAGCGCGGCCCTGCGCGACCGGCTGGAGCAGGAGTACACGGGGACGAACACGGAGTTCCTCGCCTCGCTCGACATGCACTTCACGATCGCCCCCGCCGGACGGGAGGACCTCCAGCGCGCCGAGGAACTCACCGTCCGGACCAACCAGCTCAACTCCACCGGCCGGACGTACTCCTACGAGGAACTGGACGAGCTGCGCCAGTCCCCGGACCACCTGCTCCTGGTGGCGGGGCTGACCGACGCTTACGGAACCTACGGGACGATCGGCCTGGCCCTGGCCGAGCGGGGCAGACCGGCCTGGCATCTGCGGATGCTGCTGATGTCGTGCCGGGTGCTGGCCCGGGGAGTGGGCACGGTGCTGCTCAACCACGTGATGACACTGGCCCGGGACGACGGTGCCGTGCTGCGGGCGGACTTCGTGGAGACCGGCCGCAACCGGGTCATGTACGTCACCTACGCGTTCGCCGGCTTCGCCGAGGCCGAGCGGGAGGGCAACCGGCTGGTCCTGGAGTCCGATCTGCGGCAGATCCAGCCGCCGCCGGACTATCTGACGGTGACGGTCCGGCCGTGATGAACGAGCACGCCGGGCCCGCCGGCCCGCCGGGCCCGCCGCGG
>NZ_BBOX01000465.1 GCF_001553455.1 Streptomyces hygroscopicus subsp. hygroscopicus | reverse complement strand
CCCACTACTTTAACCAATTTCCCGCCGGGCTCCTAATCGGAGCCCCGGGTCTTGATTTCGCGCAGCGAAAGAGGACCCTGCTCGGGGATTGTCGGTAGTGGTTGGCCGCTCCGGGCTGCGGTGACTCGATCTCATGATCGCGCCGACAGCGCTGCCCGTCTCAAGCGGCTCGGGCTACGTTAGGCCCCCGGTCCAACAGAGTCAAGTTCCGATCTGACGGCGCGTCGAGTTCCGTCGGCGCGGGGTGTGCGCCCGGTACGGGCTCACCGAGGGCTCACCGTCGATCCAGAAGCGCCAGGGGTGAGTTGCGCCCTCGCCGCCCACACCGGTGCGCGGACCGCTGAGCACCTGGTCGGGGCGGGCGGGGTGGCCGGTGAGTATGCCCAGCGGGGCATCCGGCCCCGCGCAGACATCGCTGCCGTCCAGTCGGCGGTCCACGCCGAGGGCGGTGGCCAGCCGGGCCGGCCCCTTGGCCAGCTCATGGTCGTTACGGGCCTTCGGCCGTCGCTCATGGGCCCGCTCATGGCCGTGCAGCACCTCGCCCGCGCGCAGCAGCACCCCGCTGGGGTGACCCTCCGGTCCGCAGACCAGGTTGAGGCAGTGCCACATGCCGTAGGTGAAGTAGACGTACGCATGACCCGGGGGGCCGAACATCACGGCATTGCGCTCGGTGCGGCCCCGGTAGGCGTGCGAACCCGGATCTGCCGGGCCCGCGTACGCCTCCACCTCGGTCAGGCGCAATGCGATCGGCCCGTCCGGGGTGCGTCGCACCAGGACGCGGCCCAGGAGGTCGGGCGCGACCTCGAGGACGGGTCGGTCGAAGAAGGAACGGTCGAGCGGCTTGCGGTCAGGTCCTGCTGTCACGCGGCCCGAGCGTAGTGGAACGGATATGAACCGGTGGTTGGAGGCGGCACCGGTCCGCTGCCAGGGTATGACCGCGGAACCGCCCACAGCTGTTTCGCGTTCCTACGTGTCAACAGTGATCGAGTGCGATCGAGTCAAGACGCAGTCGCGTCCTTGAAAGGGAGAACATGGGCTTCAAGAAGCTGCTCGCGAGTCTGGGTGCCGGTGGCGCTTCGGTGGAGACGGTGCTCACCGAGGAGAACGTCGTCCCGGGTGGCATCGTGCAGGGCGAGGTCCGTATCCAGGGTGGCTCGGTCGCGCAGCAGATCGAGGGGCTCTCGGTCGGCCTGCAGGCGCGGGTCGAGGTGGAGGGCAACGACCAGGAGTACAAGCAGGACATCGAGTTCACCCGGCAGCAGCTGGGCGGTGCGTTCGAGGTGCAGCCGGGTGCGGTGCACGCGGTGCAGTTCGGCCTGGAGATCCCCTGGGAGACCCCGATCACCATGTTCCTGGGCCGGCATCTGACCGGGATGAACGTGGGGGTGACCACGGAGCTGGCGATCGCGCGTGCGGTGGACTCCGGCGATCTCGACCCGATCAATGTGCATCCGCTCCCCGCCCAGCAGGCGATCCTGGACGCCTTCGGCGCCCTCGGATTCCGGTTCAAGAGCGCGGACCTGGAGAAGGGCCACATCCGCGGGACCCGGCAGCGGCTGCCCTTCTACCAGGAGATCGAGTTCTACGCGCCGGACCAGTACCGGGGTCTCAACCAGGTGGAGCTGTCCTTCGTCGCGGACGACCGCGAGATGGACGTGGTGCTGGAGATGGACAAGAAGTCGGGGCTGTTCACCGAGGGCAGCGACACCTACCGGTCGTTCACCATGAACCTGTCGTCCTTCCAGGACACCGACTGGGCCGGGTACTTGAACCAGTGGCTCGCCGAGGTCGGCGGCAAGCGCAACTGGTTCTGAGGGTCCCCCTGCGATGAACTCCCGCGCGGGGCGCGCACCGAAGGCGTGTCGGTGTGCGCCCCGCGCCGTGTGTCACGACCCGGCCGAGGAGTGGCCGGGCCCGGCACTGAGGGCCCGGCCGTGGAGTGGCCGGGCCCGGCGCGGTGAGGGCCCGGCCGTCGTGTGTCAGGGCCCGTCGTCGTAGCGCACCACCAGCGGTCGCCCCTGCGCCGCCCAGTACGCCTCCGCGTCGGCGAGGATGTCCGCCGCGATCGCGGCGGCGTCGGGGTCCGCGTCACGGAAGGCCGGCCAGCCCTGGATGTCCAGCAGACAGCCGCTGGGCTCGCCGCCCTCGGCCCACCAGGACAGATCGGTGAGGCAGTCGGCGAGGGCGTCCCAGTTGCGCCCGTACCAGTCGGGAAAGCGCAGGTCCCGGGCGCAGCGGTCGAGGAAGTCGTCCTTGTCCGTCACGCCGTCGAGGCGCAGGTGGAGGGCGAGGGTGGGGCCGGTCATGGGCGCCATGGTGCCAGCCCGCCGGGTACCGGTCTCGTTAGGCTGGCCGCGGAGATGATCCACTGCGACTTCGAGGAGGTTCTCGACGTGTCCGAGCAGAACCGGCCGCCGCTTCCCCATGATTTCCACCCACCGGTCCCGTCGTTCACGGTGGTGAGCGACGACGTGGAGCCGGGCGGCACGCTCAAGTCCGCCCAGGTGCACGCGGAGGGGAACACCTCGCCGCAGCTGCGCTGGGAGGGGTTCCCGGAGGGTACGAAGAGTTTCGCCGTCACCTGCTTCGACCCCGACGCGCCGACGGGCAGCGGTTTCTGGCACTGGGTGGTGTTCGACATCCCGGCCACGGTGACCGAACTTCCGGCGGGTGCGGGCTCCGGTGGCTTCGCCGGTCTGCCCGAGGGTGCGGTCCAGGCGCGCAACGACTACGGCACCCGTGACTTCGGCGGGGCCGCGCCGCCGCCCGGGGACGGTCCGCACCGCTATGTGTTCACCGTCTACGCGGTGGACACGGAGAAGCTCGGCCCGGACGCGGACGCCTCGCCCGCGGTGGTCGGCTTCAATCTGCGGTTCCACACGCTGGGACGTGCCCAGCTGATCGGGGAGTACGAGGTGCCGGCCGCGGGCTGACGCGGCGAAATTGCGTTGTTCTCGGCCAGGCTCCCGGCCAGAGTTGATCCCGGCCCCGCGCACGTCCGGACGGGGCCGGGACACCGGGAGGCGGGGGTGGTCGGGATGCGCGAGACGCTGGTTCTGAACGCGAGCTTCGAGCCGCTGGCGCGGGTGACGCTGCGGCGCGCCGTGGTGCTGGTCCTCCAGGACAAGGCCGTCGTCGAACACGCCCACCCGGGGCTGCGGGTGCGGGCCGCGGACGTCGATCTGCCGCTGCCGCGGGTGATCCGGCTGTGCCGTTACGTACGGGTGCCGTTCCGAAGACGCGCCCCGTGGTCGCGGCGCGGGGTGCTGGTCCGGGACCAGCACCGGTGCGCGTACTGCGGCCGCCGGGCGACGACCGTGGACCATGTGGTGCCGCGGTCGCGCGGGGGCGGGGACACCTGGCTGAACACGGTGGCCTCCTGCGCCGAGGACAACCACCGTAAGGCGGACCGGACTCCGGAGCAGGCGGGGATGCGGCTGCTTCGGGCGCCGTTCGAGCCGACGCCCTCGGACGCGCTGCTGCTGGCGCTGGGGGCGGCGGACCGGGACGGGCTTCCGGAGTGGCTGGCGCTGCCCGCCTGAGGAGGCGTTCCGCGCCGCAGATCCGTCCGGAGGGCCCTGGGCCCCGGGGCCGTCTCCTCGGCCGGCTCGGCGGGGCGTGGTCGGCCGCTCGGCGGGGCGCGGTGGGAAGACCCGCCCCGCCGTTGTTCGATCGGTCAGCCGGTCCGTCGCGTCCGTCAGTCGATCGTGGGCTGTTCGCGGCGCGGGGCGGGCTCCTTGCCGGTGGCGACGGGGGCGCCGCCGCCGTTTCCGCCGCCGGTCAACGGGCCGAAGTTGCCCATGGCCCCGCCGAGTCCCTTGAGGGCGTCGCCGATCTCGCTGGGCACGATCCAGAGCTTGTTGGCGTCGCCCTCGGCGATCTTCGGCAGCATCTGGAGGTACTGGTACGAGAGCAGCTTCTGGTCCGGGTCTCCGGCGTGGATGGACTCGAAGACCGTACGGATCGCCTGGGCCTCGCCCTCGGCGCGCAGCGCGGCGGCCTTGGACTCACCCTCGGCCCGCAGGATCGCGGACTGCTTCTCACCTTCGGCCCGCAGGATCTCGGACTGCCGGACACCTTCGGCCTGGAGGATCGCGGCGCGCTTGTCACGGTCGGCGCGCATCTGCTTCTCCATCGAGTCCTGGATGGAGGTCGGCGGCTCGATGGCCTTCAGCTCGACGCGGTTGACGCGGATGCCCCACTTGCCGGTGGCCTCGTCGAGGACGCCGCGCAGCGCCGCGTTGATCTCCTCACGGGAGGTCAGGGTGCGCTCGAGGTCCATGCCGCCGATGATGTTCCGCAGGGTGGTGACGGTCAGCTGCTCGATCGCCTGGATGTAGCTGGCGACCTCGTAGGTGGCGGCGCGGGCGTCGGTCACCTGGTAGTAGATGACGGTGTCGATGTTCACGACCAGGTTGTCCTGGGTGATCACCGGCTGCGGGGGGAAGGGCACGACCTGTTCGCGGAGGTCGACGCGGTTGCGGATCGAGTCGATGAACGGAACGACGATGTTCAGCCCCGCGTTGAGGGTGCGGGTGTAGCGGCCGAAGCGCTCCACGATGGCGGCACTGGCCTGTGGGATGACCTGGATCGTCTTGATCAGTGCGATGAACACCAGCACCACGAGGATGATCAGGACGATGATGATCGGTTCCACAGCGGCTCCCCGTGCCCTTCATGCGGCGGTTCGGATGGTCGGGATGATCAGATCTGATGGTTCCCGAGGATGGAGTCTGTCAGATTGTTGGTCGACTCCGCAGCTCAACCGGGTTGTCCTCAGCTCTTGTGAGGACTCTTCCGGTACCACGTCTACATGACGACGGCCGTCGCGCCGTCGATTTCCACCACGTCGACCTGCTGCCCGGGTTCGTAGCTCTGGCCGGGGTCGAGCGAGCGCGCCGACCACACCTCGCCCGCGAGTTTGATCCGGCCGCCGCCGCCGTGGTCGACGCGCTCCAGGACGACGGCCTGGCGTCCCTTCAGCGCCTCGATGCCGCTGCGCAGCTCGGGTTGCTGGCGGCGGCTGCGGACGGCCATCGGCCGTACGACGGCGATCAGCGCGACGGAGACGGCGCAGAAGACGACGACCTGGAGCACGACACCAGCGCCGAGCGCATCGGTGATGGCACCGGCCACGGCGCCGACCGCGACCATCCCGAATTCGGGCATCGCGGTCAGCACGAGCGGAATACCCAGTCCTACGGCGGCGATCAGCCACCACACCCACGGATCCACAGGGTCATGGTAGTTGTCGTCGGTCCTCGGGGACAGTGCGCGGATCACCTGCCGGTGGCACGGCGGGCGCGGGGGCGGCGGACATCACTTCAGCGGCAGGCCCTGGGCGGTCCAGCGGGCGCCGTTGCGCTCGACGACCAGCGGGAGTCCGAAGCAGCGGGAGAGGTTGCGGGAGGTCAGCTCGGTCTCGACGGGGCCCGCGGTGAGCACTCTGCCCTGGCGGATCATCAGAACGTGGGTGAAGCCGGGGGGGATTTCCTCGACGTGATGTGTCACCATGATCATCGACGGAGCGAGCGGGTCGCGGGCGAGCCGTCCGAGGCGGCGGACGAGGTCCTCGCGGCCGCCGAGGTCGAGTCCGGCCGCGGGCTCGTCGAGGAGCAGCAGCTCGGGGTCGGTCATCATGGCGCGGGCGATGAGAGTGCGCTTGCGCTCGCCCTCGGAGAGGGTGCCGAACTTCCGGTTGAGGTAGTCGTTCATGCCGAGGCGGTCGAGGAAGGCGCGGGCGCGGCTCTCGTCGACCGCTTCGTAGTCCTCCAGCCAGTGCGCCGTCATGCCGTAGGCGGCGGTGAGGACCGTCTGGAGGACGGTCTGGTTGCGCGGCAGCTTGTCGGCCATGGCGATGCCCGCCATGCCGATGCGCGGGCGCAGCTCGAAGACGTCGACGTGGCCGAGTCGCTCGCCGAGGATGCGGGCGCTTCCGGTACTCGGGAAGAGATAGCTCGAGGCGAGGTTGAGGAGGGTGGTCTTACCCGCGCCGTTGGGGCCGAGGATGATCCAGCGCTCCCCCTCTTTGATCGACCAGGAGACCTCGTCCACCAGAGCCCGACCATCGCGGACCACCGATACGTCCAGCAGCTCCAGAACCTCGCTCATGAGCGCGTTGTCTCCCATTGCAGTCTCGAGTCGTGCGTGCGCCTGTGGGCGCAGCCCCCTGGGGAAAACCTACGCCACACGGTGTCGGTGGCAGTCCTTAGGCTGGTTCCATGCTCGATGAACCACGTTCAGGGCGCCTCGCAGCTTGGGGAAATGCCCTTCTTGCCGGACTTGTCTCCCCCGATGAGGCCGCGCACCGCATCGCGGGAGAGGACGCGTCGCACCGTGTGGCCGGGCTTCCGGGGGAGTCCGGGCCGGTGGGGCTCACGCTGGCGCTGGGGCGGCTGCGGGCACTCGGGGCCACGGGGCTGCGGGTGGCGCTGCCCATAGCGGGGCACCCCCTGGGGCTGAGCGGTCCGCCGGAGTTCAACGCCCACGCGCTCGACGCGGGCGAGGCGGTGATCGCGACGGGGGCCACGCTCGGTCTGGTGCCCGAGGTGTCGGCGGCCGGGCCCGAGGGCGATCAGCACGTCGAGGTGGTGTGGCGGTGCCAGGGCGTGCGGGAGGCGCCGCCGGCCGATGTGCCGTCGCTGAGCGAGGCCGAGCGGGAGCTCGCGGAGGCGCTGCGGGAGGCCACGGAGGTGCTCTCGCGGCTGAATGTGGCCGGATCCGGTCCGGTGGCGGAGGCGGCGCTGGAGGCGTACCGGGCGCGGGCCGAGCGGGGGCGCGAGGTGCTGGCCCCGGGCTATCCGCCGCGGGCCATCCGGGTGCTGGAGCTGGCGCAGCGGGTGGGCGCGCTGGTGGACATCGCGTACACGGCGGGCGGGGACGGCCGGGAGCACGGCGGCGCGGTGAGCGCGTCGGAGATCGCGGCGCGGGCCGAGGCGCTGCGGCCGGTGGAGCGCACCTCGCGGCGGGCGCAGGTGGCGGCGTACAACGCATATGTGGAGGAGCGGGGCGGGGCCTGAGTCCCGCGGGAGCGCCATGGGGCCGGCCCCGGAGGCGGGTGCCTCCGGGGCCGGCCGGTGGAGCGTCGGGTATCCGCCTGGGCGGGAATGGTCAGCGGCAGACGCCGGGGTAGGCGTAGTTCAGGGACCCGAGCACGGAGATGGTGTTGCTGCAGACCCCCACGGGCACGTGGATGGGGGCCTGGATGTTGTTACCGGCGACGGCGCCCGGGGACGTCATGGCCCCACCGTCGGCCTGGGGGCCCTGGGCGGAGGCGGCACCGGCACCGGCGACGGCGAGCCCGCCGGCCGCGATCGTGATGGCAGCGAACCTCTTGATGTTCTTCACTTCTCAAGACCCTTCATCCAATAAACGCGTCGCTGCGGCGGTCCGCCGCAGTACGCCGTGAAGAACGCCCCGGCCCGTGACGAGTTGCGCTGTTCGAGTGATGGTTACACGGTAGTGTGATTTCCCGGAGAAACGCTGGTCAGGCCCCGATCCCATGCCGTACGGCCCAGAGCGCGGCCTGAGTGCGGTCGGCGAGATCCAATTTCATTAGAATATTGGACACATGGGTCTTCACGGTCTTTTCGGATAGCACCAGCGCACGGGCGATCTCCCGGTTGGACCGGCCGTCCGCGATCAGGGCGAGCACCTCGCGTTCGCGCTCGGTGAGCGAGCCGCCGCGCCCCTGGCCGCCGCCGTTCTCCTCCTGGGAGAGCAGCGCGAGCGCCACCTCGGGCTGGAGCAGCACATGCCCCGAGTGGACGGACCGGATGGCGCGGGCGAGCGCCTCGGGGTCCACGTCCTTGTAGACGTAGCCCGCGGCGCCCGCGCGCAGGGCGGGGACCACGGTGCGCTTCTCGGTGAAGCTGGTCACGACCAGGACCCGGGCGGGGTTGTCGAGGTCGCGCAGGGTGCGCAGCGCCTCGATGCCGTCGACGCCGGGCATCTTCACGTCCATGAGGACGACGTCGGGGCGCAGCTCCTCGGCGCGGGCGACCCCCTCCTTGCCGTCCGGCGCCTCGCCGACCACCTCGATGTCGTCCTGGACCTCGAGGAAGGTCCGCAGTCCGCGCCGCACCACCTGGTGGTCGTCGACGAGCAGCACCCGAATCCGTCCCGGGTCAGCCACCGGGCACCTCCATCTCGATCGCGGTGCCCTTGCCGGGCGCCGACTCCACGGCCAGGCCGCCGCCGACGCCGCCGGCCCGGTCCCGCATCGACACCAGTCCGAGGTGGCGTCCGGCGCGCCGGACGGCCGAGGGGTCGAAGCCCCTGCCGTCGTCGACGACGCGGAGCCGGGCGCCCTGGCCGTGCCGGGTGAGGGTGACGTCGACCTGTCGCGCGTCGGCGTGGCGCAGGGCGTTGTGCAGGGCCTCCTGGGCCACCCGCAGCAGCGCCTCCTCCTGGGCGGCGGGCAGCGCCCGCACACCGTGGGAGGCGAAGGTGACGCGGGCGGAGTGGGCCCGGTCGAGCACCCGCACCTGCGTCCTCAGGGTCGCCACCAGGCCGTCCTCGTCGAGGGCGGCGGGCCGCAGCTCCACGACGGCGGAGCGCAGCTCGTCGGCGGCCTCGGCGGCGAGGAGCGCGATCTGCTGGAGCTCGTCCTTGGCGCGGGCCGGGTCGCGGTCCACGAGGGCCGTGGCGGCCTGGGCGGTCAGCCGCAGCGAGAAGAGCTTCTGGGAGACCGCGTCGTGCAGTTCGTGGGCGAGCCGGGCGCGTTCACCGGCGATGGTGAGTTCGCGGCTGCGCTCGTAGAGCCGGGCGTTGGTCAGGGCGATGGCGGCGTGCTGGGCCAGGATGGCCAGCAGTTCCTCGTCCTCCGCGGTGAAACCGCAGCCGCCCTGGGGCTTGGGGCAGCGCTTGTTGGCGAGGAATACCGCGCCGAGGACTTCATCGCCGTCGGCAATGGGAAGACCCAGAAAATCCGACATATCAGGATGAGCTGATGGCCATCCACCAAAACGCGGATCAAGTCGTACATCGGCGAGCCGCTGCGGAGTGGCGTCCTTGAGCATGGCGGCGAGAATGCCGTGCTGCCGGGGCAGCGGGCCGATGGCCTTCCACTGCTCCTCGCTCACTCCATCTACTACGAACTGGGCGAAACCCCCGTGATCGTCTGGAACCCCCAGAGCGGCATACTCCGCATCGAGCAGCTCACGGGCGGACACAACGATGGTCTTTAGGACATCACGGACTTCCAGATGGCGGCTCATGGCGAGCAGCGCACCACTCACCCGACTCAGCCCGGCGCCGGTTCCGCCGCCCCGTCCTTTCGTCATGAGCATTACCGTACCGACCGCCACCCACAAGCCATATCGGCCGGTCGGCGGCCACCTGATAAGACCTGAGCCCTAGGTCGAACGGCGCACACGGAGCGCCCGAAGGGGCTGTTACAGGGGTGGAAAATACAAACACCCTGTGCATTTGCGTCGGCACACCGCGCAATATGAGAGGCTCCGCGATGTGAGCCCGGACACAGGACCTAAATCACCTACGAACGAGCTTAGTGGCCGTTTCATAGCCGACTGAGCGGGGATGACGGCCGTTCGCGCGGGCATGAGCGGCCTACTTATCCACTAAGCAGCATCGTATGTCACGCCTTTGCGACAAGTTTTTGCGGCAGCTAAGAATTTCCCCCAGTCGCACGGCGCCGTAGATCCAGGAACGGCGCTCTGCGCGCCGATTTGGCCTGCGACTCAAAGCGATTGGAAGAGGTCTACTCCGCCATGCCCCTGCCCAGCATCCCCGGCTACAACCGTCTGACCAAGACGCACAAGTACTCCGCCGCCGGAATCGCGGCCGCCGGTGCGGCCGCCATAGCCATCGCGGTCGTCCCCGGCGGCGACGCCGGCGCCAAGACGACGGCCCAGGACCTGCCGAACAAGCCGGTCGCCCTCACCTCTCAGAAGGCCGACAGCCAGGCCCACCACGAGGCCCTGGTCAAACAGTCCGCGCTCGCCGCCGAGCAGGCCAAGGAAGAAGCCGCCGCCAAGAAGAAGGCCGCGGAAGAGGCCGCC
>NZ_BBOX01000464.1 GCF_001553455.1 Streptomyces hygroscopicus subsp. hygroscopicus | reverse complement strand
GCGAAGAAGGCCGCCGAGGTCAAGGCCGCCAAGGAGCGCGCCGTCCAGCAGGCCGCGAACCGCTCCACCGCTCGTATCGAGACGGTCGCCGCCGCCAAGGACACCAAGAAGACCTACCCGAACAACCTCGACGGCTGGATCCGCGAATCCCTCGACATCATGAAGCAGAAGGGCATCCCGGGCAGCTACAACGGCATCTACCGGAACATCATCCGGGAGTCCGGCGGCAACCCGCGCGCCATCAACCTCTGGGACATCAACGCCCGCAACGGCGTGCCCTCCAAGGGTCTGCTCCAGGTGATAGCCCCGACCTTCAAGCAGTACCACGTCGAGGGCACCTCCTGGGACCTCTACGACCCGGTCGCGAACATCACCGCCGCGTGCAACTACGCCGCCGCGCGGTACGGCTCGATGGACAACGTGAACGGCCCCTACTGAGCCCCAACGTCCCGCCCCGGACCCGGCGTTCACACGCCGGGGGGTGAACCCGGACCCGGCGCCTCCACGCCGAAGGGCGACGGCACCCCCTGTGCGAGGGGTGCCGTCGCCCTTTTTCCGGCGGTGCCGACGGCTACTTGCGCATGACCTCCGGCTCATGGCGGCGCAGCAGCCGTGCGACGGCGAAGCCGCACGCGATGCCGAGGACGACCAGCGCGACCATGTCGATGCCCCACTGGGTGATGGTGTGCGCCCACAGCGGATCGGTGTCCAGGGGCTGCTTGCTGTCCCACGGCGCCATCATGTGGCCGACGCCGGGGCCCAGGTCCAGCGTGGCACCGGCCGCGCCGACCGCCCAGCGGGACGGCATCAGCCAGGCGAACTGCTCCACACCCGGCGAACCGAAGACCTTGAACAGCACACCGGTGAAGACGACCTGGACGATCGCGAACATGACCAGCAGCGGCATGGTCTTCTCGGCGGTCTTCACCAGGGACGAGATCACCAGACCGAACATCATCGAGGTGAAGCCGATCGCGATCACGGCCAGGCAGATCTCGGCGGCCGGCGGCATCAGCAGTCCCTCGGCGGGCAGCTTGCGCGTCGAGAGACCGATGGCGCAGATGATGACGCCCTGAACGGCGGTGATCAGGCCGAGCACGATCACCTTCGACATCAGATACGCGGAGCGGGACAGGCCGACCGCCCGTTCCCGTTCGTAGATCACCCGCTCCTTGATCAGTTCTCGTACGGAGTTGGCCGCGCCGGTGAAGCACATGCCGACCACGAGAATCAGCAGAACCGTCCCGGCCGCCTGGTTGAACGAGCCCTTCGGGGCCATCTGGAGGCCGAACTTCGCCGGGATGACGACGCTCACCGCGCCGAGCACGGCGGGCAGGATCGCCATCAGCCCCATGAAGCCCTTGTCGGAGCCGATCACCGACAGATAGCGGCGGATCAGCGTCCACAGCTGGGATCCCCAGCTCTGCGGCTTCTGCATCCGGGTCGGCGGCGCCTGGACGTGCACGGACTGCGGGGCGACGGAGTCGAGGTCCGCCGCGTACATCTGGTAGTGCTGCGAACCGCGCCAGCGGCCCGCCCAGTCGTAGTCGCGGTAGTTCTCGAACGCCGAGAAGACGTCCGCCCAGCTGTCGTAGCCGAAGAAGTTGAGCGCCTCGTCCGGCGGGCCGAAGTAGGCGACCGAACCGCCCGGCGCCATCACCAGGAGCTTGTCGCACAGCGCCAGCTCGGCGACCGAGTGGGTGACCACCAGCACGGTGCGGCCGTCGTCGGCGAGACCGCGCAGCAGCTGCATGACATCCCGGTCCATGCCCGGGTCGAGACCGGAGGTCGGCTCGTCCAGGAAGATCAGCGACGGCTTGGTGAGCAGCTCCAGCGCCACCGAGACCCGCTTGCGCTGACCGCCGGAGAGGGCGGTGACCTTCTTCTCCCGGTGGATGTCGAGCTTCAGCTCGCGCAGCACCTCGTCGATCCGGGCCTCGCGCTCGGTCTCGGCGGTGTCACCGGGGAAGCGGAGCTTGGCGGCGTACCGGAGGGCCTTCTGGACGGACAGCTCCTTGTGCAGGATGTCGTCCTGGGGCACCAGGCCGATGCGCTGGCGCAGCTCGGCGAACTGCTTGTAGAGGTTCCGGTTGTCGTAGAGGACATCGCCCTGGTTGGCCGGGCGGTAGCCGGTGAGCGCCTTCAGCAGCGTGGACTTGCCGGAGCCGGACGGGCCGATGACCGCGACCAGGGACTTCTCCGGGACGCCGAAGGAGACGTCCTTGAGGATCTGCTTGCCGCCGTCGACCGTCACCGTCAGATGGCGCGCGGAGAAGGAGACCTCACCGGTGTCGACGAACTCCTCGAGGCGGTCGCCGACGAGCCGGAAGGTGGAGTGACCGACGCCGACGGTGTCGGCGGGGCCGATGATCTGCTGCCGGACCGGCTGACCGTTGACATAGGTGCCGTTGTGGCTGCCGAGGTCGCGTATCTCGAAGCGGCCGTCGGGCAGCGCCCGGAACTCCGCGTGGTGGCGGGAGACCTGCAGATCGGAGACGACCAGGTCGTTCTCCAGCGCACGGCCGATGCGCATCACCCGGCCGGCGGCCAGCTGGTGGAAGGTGGTCGGGCTGCGGTCGCCCTGGACGGGCGCGGCACCGGCCGGACCGGAGGGGCCGGGGCCGGACAGGCCGGACGGGCCGGAGCCGGAGACGGCGGGGCCGGAGGGGGCGGCCCCGGGGGCGTTCTGCGCGAGGTGGTTCTGCGGGGCCTGGGGCTGCTGATGGGGCGCCTGCTGCTGATGGGGCGCCTGCTGGTGATGGGGCGCCTGCTGCTGCGGGATGAACGGTTGTTGCTGCTGCGGAGGCTGCCAGCCTTGGGGCTGCTGCCCGCCCTGCTGCGGCCAGCCGGGGCCGGGCTGCTGCTGCGGGTGCTGGGCGGAGGGCTGCTGCTGATGCGGGTGCTGCGGGGCATGCTGGGGCATGCCCATCGTCGCCTGCTGGCCGAATCCGCTCGCGGCGCCCATCGCGGCGCCGCCGCCGGAAACGCTGAGCCGGGGGCCGTCGGTGGCATTGCCGAGATGGATGGCCGAACCCGGGCCGATTTCCACCTGTTGGATTCGCCGGCCCTGCACATAGGTGCCGTTGGTGGAACCCTGATCCTCAATGATCCAACTGTGCCCGCCCCAGCGCACCGTGGCGTGTCGCCAGGAGACCCTGGCGTCGTCCAGCACCATGTCGCCCTGCGGGTCACGCCCCAGGCTGTACGACCTGGACGGATCAAGTGTCCAGGTCTGTCCGTTCAATTCCAGTACGAGTTCCGGCACTCCATGCCCCACTAGTTGTCCCCCGAGCTACCCCCTGACACAGGGAGTCTAGGGATGGCGAACATCGTGAGGAACTATTTCAGGCTCAGTCCCTTAACCGGAAGTCGGGTTTTGACAAGACCGCATATCGGGCGCTGTTGACCCATCCGAAAGGCCCTCGGAAAGTGATAAGCGCTGACGGACGGCTCAGATCATGGTTTATCCGGGCAACTCGCGACGACCGAGGGGGTGGCGCTGGAAGCGCGAGCACGAGCAGGCGCATACCTGACAGCCGCATACCTGGCAGGCGCATGCCCTGGCAGGCGCATGCCCTGGCAGGCCGCGCCGCTCGCCGCGATCGCGGACGGTGAGCTGGGGTCCTGGCCATGGTGGCCTCACCGCGCTCGGCCCGCACCATGGTGGACCTCACCGCGCTCGGGCCGCACCTGGCCGCGAGGGTGCTGCTGATGCTCGCCGCCGGAGTGCTCACCGCATGCTCGTACGCCCCCGGGCAGTGCCCGCTGACTTTGACCGGCGCGGTGAACTTGTCGCCGCGGCCCGTACGCCTCGGGCCGTGCCGCGGGCAGCGCCCGGCCGGCCGCCGTCGCCGGGTGGTGTGCGCTGCGGCTGGGGTACCGGAAGCGTTCCGCTCGCGCTGCTGCTGGGCGCGGGGTGGGGCGTGGCGGCCGGGCACGCCGTGGCGCTCGTGGCAC
>NZ_BBOX01000463.1 GCF_001553455.1 Streptomyces hygroscopicus subsp. hygroscopicus | reverse complement strand
GGTCTCGCCGGAGCGCCGCCGGAAGAACTTGGTGAAGACGGTGGCGTCCGGGAAGCCGAGCCGCTCCCCGATGGCCGTGGCGGACAGATCGGTGTGCACCAGCAGCCGCTTGGCCTCGAGCAGCACCCGGTCGTCGATGAACCGCTTGGCTCCGCATCCGGCCGTGGCCCGGGTGGCGCGGGTGAGGGTGCGGACGCTGTAGCCCAGCCGGGCCGCGTAGTCCTCCACGCGGTGGGTGCGGGTGTAGTCGCGCTCCACGGCCTGCTGGAAGCGGCGGAACGCCTCGCTGCCCGCCGTGTCCCCGCTCGCGGCGCCGGGCAGATGGGCCAGCCGCAGCACCAGGACGGCGACGAGGTGCCGCACCACCTCGATATGCGCCTCCAGCGGCCCGGACATCGTCCGGTACTCGTTCTCCAGCAGGTCCACGAGGCTACGGAGGGCCTCGGCCTCGGCACCTTCGGGGACCATCAGCGGAAGCCGCGGCGCGGGCTGGTCCAGCCGGGCGGCCGCGGCGGTGGCGGCGCCGAGATAGCCGGGCGGGAAGAGGACGGCGGTGCCCTCGGCGGCGCCGAGGGCGGAGCGGAACTGGTGGATCTGCCCGGGGCGCACCCACATCCAGCCGCCCTCGGTCAGCTCGTACTCGGTGAAGTCCACCGAGCAGCGCAGCACACCGGAACGCACGGTGATCAGCTGGTGGAAGGCGAGCCGCATCGGGGCGTGCACATCGAGGCCGTGGCTGTGCGCACGGGCGGCCAGCCCGGGGAAGTCCAGCACCGCCGCTCCCGGCGGTGCTCCCACGGAGGGCCGGAACGGAACCTCGGTGACATCACGGTGTCCGTTTCTGTCCATAGCGCGTCTTCAGTGTACGGGGGGTGTGCGCTGGTCCGCATCTAGCGTGGTGAGCGTTGCGATGAACGGGTGACCGAAAGAGTCCTCGCCCCTCGCTACCTTTCCCTGCCATTCACTTCCCTGCCATTCCCTGCCATTCCTTTCTCTTCCTTTCTCTTCCCTTCCATCCATCGACCGCAGCCGAAGGAGCGCGCCACCGTGCGATTGATCGTGGGCATGACGGGAGCAACGGGTGCCGTGTTCGGCGTCCGGCTGCTGGAGCATCTGGCCGAGCTGCCCGAGGTGGAGACCCATCTGGTGCTCAGCCGCTGGGCGCGCACCACGATCGAGCTGGAGACCGGCCGGTCCGCCCGTGAGGTGGCCGCGCTCGCCGATGTGACGCACTCCCCCGAGGACCAGGGCGCCACCATCTCCTCCGGCTCCTTCCGCACCGACGGCATGATCATCGCGCCGTGCTCGATGAAGACCCTCGCCGGGATCCGCGCTGGATACGCCGAGGGCCTGGTGGGCCGCGCCGCGGACGTGGTGCTCAAGGAGCGGCGCACGCTCGTCCTCGTCCCCAGGGAGACCCCGCTCAGCGAGATCCACCTGGAGAACATGCTGGCGCTGTCCCGGATGGGTGTGCGGATGGTCCCGCCCATGCCCGCCTTCTACAACCACCCGCGGTCGGTGGACGACATCGTCGATCACGTCACGGCCCGCCTCCTCGACCAGTTCGACCTGCCGTCGCCCGCCGCCAAGCGGTGGGAGGGCATGCGCGCCGCCCGCGGTCCGAGGCCCACTGCCGTCTGACTCCCCCTGACTCCCCCACGCCTCCCCTCATTGGAGTTCCCATGCCATATGACGACTTCCGCGGCTTCCTCCAAGCGCTCCGGCAGGAGGGCCAGTTGCTGCACATCACCGACGAGGTGATGCCGGAGCCGGACATCGCCGCCGCCGCGAACGCCGCCCCGCGCCTGGGCGACCACGCCCCCGCCCTGTACTTCGACAACGTCAAGGGCTTCACCGACGCGCGGATCGCGCTCAATGTGCACGGTTCCTGGGCCAATCACGCCCTCGCGCTCGGCCTGCCCAAGGAGACCGGCACCAAGGAGCAGGTGGAGGAGTTCATCCGCCGCTGGGACACCTTCCCGGTCGCCCCCGAGTGGCGCGAGAACCCGCTGTGGGCCGAGAACACCCTGGAGGGCGAGGACGCCGACATCTTCCGGGTGCTTCCGCTGATCCGGCTCAACGACGGCGACGGGGGCTTCTACCTCGACAAGGCGGCCGTGGTCTCCAAGGACCCCGCCGACCCCGGGAACAGCGGCAAGCAGAACGTCGGCATCTACCGCATCGAGGTCAAGGGCAGGCGCACGCTCGCCATCCAGCCGGTGCCGATGCACGACATCGCCCAGCACCTGCACACCGCCGAGGAGCGGGGCGAGGACCTGCCCGTGGCCATCACGCTCGGCAACGAACCGGTGATCTCCATCGTGGCCTCCACCCCGATGGAGTACGAGCAGAACGAGTACGAGCTGGCCGGTGCCCTGCGCGGGGCGCCCGCGCCGCTCGCCAGGGCCCCGCTCACCGGGCTCCCCGTGCCGTGGGGCAGCGAGGTGGTCATCGAAGGTGTCATCGAGGGCCGCAAGCGGGAGATCGAGGGCCCGTTCGGCGAGTTCACCGGCCACTACTCCGGCGGCCGGAACATGCCCGTCATCCGCGTGGACAGGATCTCCTACCGCACCGACCCGGTCTTCGAGCACCTCTACCTCGGCATGCCGTGGACCGAGGTGGACTATCTGATCGCCGCGAACACCTGCGTACCGCTGTACAAGCAGCTGCGGCGCGACTTCCCCGAGGTCCAGGCGGTCAACGCGATGTACACCCACGGGCTGGTCGTCATCGTCTCCACCAAGAAGCGCTACGGCGGTTTCGCCAAGGCCGTCGGCATGCGGGTGCTGACCACTCCGCACGGCCTCGGCTACGCCGCCACCGTCATCGTGGTGGACGAGGACGTCGACCCGTTCAACCTCCCCCAGGTGATGTGGGCGCTGTCGACGAAGATGAACCCGGCCGGCGATCTGGTCCAGATCCCCAACCTGCCGGTGCTGGAGCTGGCCCCGCAGGCCGTCACGCCCGGCATCACCGACAAGCTCATCATCGACGCCACCACCCCGGTCGCCCCCGACAGCCGCGGCAACTACGGCACCCAGGTGCGCGATCTGCCCGAGGCCGGTGAGTGGCTGGCCCGGCTGCGGAAGCTCGCCGGCACCCGCTGACCACGACCGTTCCGCCACCCCACGGAAGGACCGAGATGTCCGACACCAACGCCCTGTGCCCGCGCTGTGCCCACGAGGCCATCGAGCACATCTTCGACTCCCCCGTCCCCGGCGTCTGGGAGGTGCTCCAGTGCGGGCGGTGCCTGTACATGTGGCGCACCAGCGAGCCCGCGCGCCGCACCCGGCGCGACGCCTACCCCGCGGAGTTCATGGTGACCCCCGAGGACATCGGCACCGCGCCGGAGGTCCCGGCCGTTCCGCCGCTGCGGACGTCCGCGGCCTGAACCGCTGCCGGATGACGGGCCCAGCACGGTGAGCCGCCCCCGGCAGCCCGTGCGCCGCACAGGGCAACTGATCGAGCCCGGCGCGCCGCCCGTGGGCTGGCCGGCGGTGCGCCGGTGAGCGCCGCGTCCGGCGTCCGCCGTTCACACCGCGGACGGGAACACCTCCTCGAACAGGTCGAGCATGGCCCGCCAGGACCGTTCGGCGGAGGCCCGGTGGTAGCCGATCCCCGGGCGGGCGGAGGGATCGGGTTGAAGGTCCGGGTGGGTGAAGCTGTGCAGGGCGCCGCCGTGGAGGTGCATGCGCCAGTCGACCCCGGCGGCCCGCATCTCCTCCTCGAAGGCCAGCCGGTGCTCGGCGGGGGCGAACGGGTCCTCGGACCCGACGCACACCAGCACCTTGCCGGTGATGTTGGCGGCGTCCCCGGGCCGGGTGGTCGTCAGGGCGGGGTGGAAGCCGACCACGGCCTTGAGGTCCGCGCCACCCCGGGCGAGTTCCAGGGCCATGGTGCCGCCCAGGCAGTAGCCGATGGCGGCGACGCGGGAGGTGTCGGTCCTGGGTTCTGCGGTCAGAACCGCGAGCCCGGCTCCGCCGAGGGCGCGCATGCGGTCGGGGTCGGCGAGCAACTCGTCGACCCGCGCGAACATCTCCTCGCGGTCCTCGATGAACCGTCCGCCGCCGTGGTAGTCGAGGACGAAGGCCACATAGCCGAGTTCGGCGAGCCGGTCGGCGCGCAGGCGCTGGTGGTCGGTGATGCCCGGACCCTCGTGGGCGATCAGCACGGCGGGGCGCCGGTCCGTTCCGCCGGGCAGCGCCAGATGGCCCACCATCGTCGTACCGTCCACGGGGTACTCGATCCGCCTGGTCGTCACCATGGTCGTGCTCCCTTGTCCTCGGATGTCGCGCCGGTTGGACAGGAAAGCTAACAACGGCGGCCCGCCGGGCGGGTGTTCCTTCGCCGGACGCCGATCCGGTCTGCCGGCAGCGAAGGCGGACCGGGTGGCCGGACGAGGTATGGCAGAGTCCGGTCGCGGCCTGGCAGAGTGCGGCCATGGACTACTCAGCCCATTTCCACCGTGAGATCCTGGCGTTCGAGCAGACGGCCCGCGGTGCCGCCGACGGGACGGACGCGCCGCTGATCCCCTCCTGCCCCGGCTGGACGATGTCGGATCTGGTGCTGCACCTGGGCGGGGTGCACCGCCTGCTCGCCCGGGTCATCCAGGACCGGCTCACCGAGCAGCCGGACCTCACGGACATCACCCTCTTCGACCTTCCCGAGGACCACGCCGACTGGCCGCGGCCCACCGGCGGGCCGCATCACGGCCCGGTGCCGGTGGGCCTGGTCGACTGGTTCGCCGAGGGCGCCGACCGGCTCGAGGCGCTGTTCCGGAGCGTCGATCCGCGGGTGCCGGTGTGGACCTGGTCGGCCGAGCGGACCACGGGCTTCTGGCTGCGGATGCAGACCATCGAGGCGGCCCTGCACCGCTGGGACGCCGAGCGGGCGACCGGCCGGCGAGCCCGGCCGGTCGAGCCCGAACTCGCGGTGGACGCCGTGACCCAGACCTTCGAGGTGATGGCACCGGCCCGGCGGACCTGGCGAGAGGCCCCCGCCGGAGCGGGCGAACGGTTCCGGTTCCGCCGGACCGACGGTCCGGGCCTGTGGACGGTCCGGTTCGACGGCGACGACATCCACCTCACCACGGGCGCCACGGAAGAGGACGCCACGGCGGAGGACGCCGCCGACGGGGGCACCGCCGACCCGGCGTGCGATGTCGAACTGGCCGGGACCGCATCGGATCTGATGCTGTACCTGTGGCAGCGGATCCCCGCCGAGCGGCTCGACGAGGTGACGGGCGACCGGGCGGTGCTCGACCGCTACTTCACCCTCGTCCCGCCGGTATGAGGCGCGTCCCGGCGAGTCGGCACCCCGCGGCCGGGGCCGCGGGGTGCGACCATGGCCGGGGTCACGACGAGCGAAGGAGCCGCCAATGAACAGCGCCGATCTGCTGGCCGACGCCTTCGGCCGGGTGTACGAGGAGGTGCACGCGGCCGTGGACGGGCTCTCCGAGGAGGAGCTGGCCGTACGGCTGGACAGCGGGGCGAATTCGATCGCCTGGCTGGTGTGGCATCTGACCCGTATCCAGGACGACCACATCGCCGACGCGGCGGGCACCGAGCAGCTGTGGACCTCCGAGGGCTGGGCCGAGCGGTTCGGCCTGCCGTTCCCTCCGGAGGCCACCGGCTACGGCCACCGGAGCAAGGACGTGGCGGCGGTGCGGGCCGACGCCGAACTGCTCACCGGGTACTACGACGCGGTCCACGAGAACACGCTCGCCTTCGTCAGGGGGCTGGGCAACGGTGAGCTGGACCGGATCGTGGACGAGCGATGGACCCCCGCGGTGACCCTCGGCGTCCGGCTGGTCAGCGTGATCGCCGACGATCTGCAGCACACCGGACAGGCCGCGTTCATCCGCGGCGCGATCCGCAGGCGGTAGCGCGGCCCGCTGCCGCCACGGCCCTGGCCGGCCCGCCGGTGACGGACGCCCCGCCGTACGGACCCGCCACCGGTGGGACACCGGACACCCCTGCCGTGGCCGGCGGGAGGCGCCTGCTCAGTTCGCGCTTCCGTGGTCCCGTACGGTGATCCCCAGGGCGTCGGCGAGCATCGGCGCCAGCTCCGCCAGCTGCCCGCTGCCGATGGTGGCGCCGCGCAGGGCGTCATGGCCATCGGCGATCTCCAGCCGGGTGGCCTCCCGCAGATCGACCTTCGCCATCCGCGCCTTGCCGAACCGCACACCCTTCAGCGCCGACCCCGGAAATGCCACGTCGGTCAGGTTCGCGCCGCCGAAGTCGACGTCGCGCAGCACACAGTCCACGAACCGGACGCTCCGCAGCGTGGCCGTGCGCAGATTCACCGACTCCAGCTTGCACCGGTGGAAGGTCACCCGGTGCAGCCGGGTGGAGAACATCTCCAGCCCGGCCAGCACACAGCCGATGAGCTCGCCGTCCAGCCAGTCGGTGTCCGCCAGATCGGTCCCGGTCCACCGCACCCCGTCCAGCCACACATCGTTGAACCGGGCCCCGCGGCACCGGCCCCCGGCGAAGGTCACCGAGGAGAACGCGGACTCGAGGAACCGGGCGTTGTCGCCGACGGCCCCGTCGAAGGTGTCGCCGTCCAGCCGCACGGTGTCGTAGTCGCCGTCCTCCGCCAACACCCCCTCGAACGGCCGCAGATGTTCTACGAAGGGCAGCTCGTCGAAGGCGCGGGGGGACGGTGTCATGGGGAGCTCGCTTTCCGGCGGAAGTGGCCAGCGTACACACCGCCGGGCCGGCCTCGGCGCCGGCCGGTCAGGCGGACGCGGTGGCCACCGCGAGGCCGAAGCCGATCAGCACGACGCCTGTGGTCCGCCCGAGCGCGCGCTGGACGCGAGGCCGCTGGAGGAGCGGCCCGGCCTTGGCCAGCAGGAACACATAACCGCCCAGCCAGGCGAGGGTGAGGACGGCGTGGAGGAGGACCAGGAGCGTCATGGCCCAGGCGGCGGGCAGCCGGGGCGGGGCCAGCGCGGGGAGCAGCCCGGTGTAGCAGACGGCGATCTTCGGGTTGAGGACATTGCTGACCAGGCCGGTCCGCCACGGGCTCCCGGCCGTGGGGCGGGTGCCGGGACCGGCCGGCGCGGGGGCGTCCCGGCGGTTGTGCCACAGCGCCTGCGCGCCCAGGAACACCAGGTAGCCGGCGCCCAGGAGCGTGACGGCCAGGTAGGCCGCGGCCGAGGCGGCCAGCACCGCCGCGAGCCCGGCCACGGTCAGCGCGCCCCAGGTCAGCAGCCCGGTCACGATCCCGCCCACGGTCCGCAGCGCGTCCGCGGGGCCGGCCGCGACGGCGCGCCGGGTCACCACCGCCATGTCCGGGCCGGGCACGACGGTCAGCAGGCTCAGCACGCCGAGGGCGGCCGCGAAGTGGCTCAGCACGCCGCCGTCCTCCTCCCGGTGGAACGGGCCGGCGGCGGGGTGTGGATGCGGTCGTTCAGCACGAGGGCCTTCCGGGGGCGGGACGTCTGCGGTCGGTGGCCTACTGCGGTCGGTGGTCTGCTGCGGCCTGCGGTGTCAGCGGCCGGTGGTGTCAACGGTCGGTGGTGGTGGAGTGCGGGTTGGCGTCCGGGCCCTCGGTGCTGAGCAGCACGACCACCGAGGACGGGCCCAGCCCCAGCGCCGTACGGCGCTCGTCGGCGCCCGTGCCGGTGAGCGCCGCGGTGAGGCCGGCGAGCGCCGCGGCCCCGCAGGGACCCGAGGAGACGCCGAGAGCGGCGAGGCGGGCGGCCGCGCGGGCAGCGTCGGCGTCGGAGACGGCGACCGCCGCGTCCAGTCCGCCGTGCAGATGGGGCCAGGCGATGCTGGACGGCGTACCGCAGTTCAGCCCGGCCATGGCGGTGTCGCCGGTGCTGACGCTGACGGGTTCACCGAGGGTGAGGCTCTCCAGTACGCAGGCCGCGGGCTCCGGCTCCACCGACAGCAGTGCGGGCGCCCACCCGGACGGACGGCTGCGGTAGTGGGTGACCACGGCCTGGGCCAGCGACCCCACACCCACCGGTATGGAGACGAGATCCGGCCCCCGGCGGACGCCTTGGGCCGCCAGCTGCTCGTCGATCTCGGCGCAGAGGGTGGAGTACCCCTCGACGATCCACCGCGGGATCCGCTCGTAGCCCGGCCAGGCCGTGTCCTGTACCAGGACCGCGTCCGGCCCGGCCGCCGCCTGGGCCGCCAGGCGCACCGCCTCGTCGTACGGCCCCGGAACCTCGGTGACCTTCGCCCGCTCGGCGGCGATGGCCGCGGCGGCCCGCGGATGCACACCCCGCGGAACGAAGACGTGGGCGCGCTGCCCGAGCAGGCGTGCCATCCGCGCCACCGCGCGGCCGTGGTTGCCGTCGGTGGCGGTGACCAGCGTGACCGGGCCCGGTGCCGCTCCGTCCGCGGCCCGTTCGGCGAGGACCCGGTGGACGGCCCAGGACGCGCCCAGCGCCTTGAACGCGGGCAGCCCCAGACGGCACGACTCGTCCTTGACGAAGATCCGGCCGACCGCGAACTCGGCGGCCAGCGGCGGGAGTTCGGTCAGCGGCGTGGGGGCGTAGCCGGGCAGCGCGGCGTGGAAGCCCCGCACCTCGGCGGGGGCGGGCGCACACCGCCAGGCGCGGGCACCGGGCCGCGCGAACCACGGCGGCGCGGGGAGGGAGGAAGCGTTCTCAACAGACACCTGACCAGGGTCCACCGCGTCCGGTGATCGGGTCCAGCGAAGGTTTCCGACCTATACTCATCGGAAGAACCGATGATTGGGGCTTGAGGAACGGCGAGGAGCGCGGGCTGCCGATGTTCGACCTGCACCGACTGCGCCTGCTGCGCGAACTCAGACACCGCGGCACCCTCGCGGCCGTCGCCGCGGCCCTGTCCTACGCCCCCTCTTCCGTCTCCCAGCAGCTCTCGCAGCTGGAGGCGGAGGTCGGCGTCCGTCTCCTGGAACCGGTCGGCCGGCGGGTGCGGCTGACCGAACAGGCCGAGATCCTCGTCGCCCACACCGAGGCGATCCTCGAACGGCTGGAGCGCGCGGAGGCGGACATCGCCACCTCCCTGACCGACCTGACCGGCACCCTGCGCATCGCCTCGTTCCAGACGGCCGCCCTGGCCCTGCTGCCGACCACCCTCGACCTGCTCCGCGACCGCCACCCCCAGCTGCGCGTCCACGTCACCCACATGGAGCCGGAAAAGTCCCTGCCCGCCCTGCAGGCCCGCGACTTCGACCTGGTCCTCGCCGAGGAATACCCCGGCAGCCCCAATCAGCGGCCCGCCGAACTCGAACAGGAAGACCTGTTCCGCGACCCCCTGCGCCTCGCCCTGCCCGAAGGGGCACCCCGCCCGGCCACCGGGGGACCGATGGCGGCGCTGCGCTCACTCGACGGCCGCCCCTGGGTGATGGAGCCCGAGGGCACCGCCGCACGCCACTGGGCGATGGCCCTCTGCCGCGAGGCCGGTTTCGAACCGGACGTACGGTTCGAGACCACCGACCTCCTGCTCCACCTCCGCCTGGTGGAGCAGGGGCACGCCGCCGCCTTCCTCCCCGACCTCGTCTGGGGCGGACACCGCCCGACCGTCGCCCTGCGACAGCTCCCCCGCGGCCGGCGCGCCCGCCGCGTCCTCACCGTCGTACGCCGCGGCAGCGGCGGGCATCCGGCGATCCTGGCGTGCCGGGACGCCCTCCGCCGCGCGGTCACCCTCCACGGTGGTCAGGAGTAGGCCGGGCGGGTCACTCCTCGGTGCGCTTACCCGGCTTCCTCCCGGCCCCCTCCGTTAAATCGGATCGTCAGACATCTCGCACTGCGAACCCGACACGGAGGAATCCATGCAGATCGCGAAGAAGGCCGCCCTGCTGGCCGCCACCGCCGGCACCCTGGTGCTCCTCGGCACCGGCACCGCGGCCGCCAACGGCTACGGCGGCGGTCTCGGCGGCGGCTCCGACCAAAACATGGGAAACCCCACCAACATCGACATCACCAGCTTCATCTTCCAGAGCAACGACTGCGACACCTCCACCGGTCTCACCACCCACACCGGCGGGGCGGCTCCGGCCGGTGACCTCCACATCGGCAGCACCTGCGTCAACGCCATCGGCGGGTGACGTCGGGACGCTGACAACCTGAGATCACCGGCACAGCGCTCCCCTCGCCTCCCGGAAGGCGAGGGGAGCGCGTTCTTCGGCCCTGGATATGGATGACATGGTGCGCCGAACGGGCCACTCTCCGGTGCGCTTACCCGGCTCCCTCCCGGCCCCCTCCGTTAAATCGGATCGTCAGACATCTCGCACTGCGAACCCGACACGGAGGAATCCATGCAGATCGCGAAGAAGGCCGCCCTGCTGGCCGCCACCGCCGGCACCCTGGTGCTCCTCGGCACCGGCACCGCGGCCGCCAACGGCTACGGCGGCGGTCTCGGCGGCGGCTCCGACCGAAACATGGGAAACCCCACCAACATCGACATCACCAGCTTCATCTTCCAGAAGAACGACTGCGACACCGCGACGAGTGCCACCGCCCACACCTCCGTCGGGGCTCCGAGCGGTGAAGTCAACATCGGCAGCACCTGCCTCAACCACATCGGCGGGTAACGCCGGAGACGGCCCCTCGGACACCGGCCACGGCGCTGCCCCCATCCTCAGGGGCGGGGGGAGCGCCCCGTCACCGCCGTACCTGGATCAGCGCATGGGTACCGCTGGTGCGCCACCGGCCCCCCTGCGCGTCCAGCGCGGCCACGGCCGGCTCGTCGAGGCCGACGATCACATCCGACTTCAGGGTGCGCAGCGCGGCCACCGGGCCGGGGAAGTACGCGGTGCGGTCGGCGAAGGAGGTGGTCGGGGGCCACAGCCGGTCGCCGACCAGACGGCGGTAGTTCAGATCGCCCTTCATGACGGTGAGGGTGGCCCCGGCGAACTCACGCCGCAGATCGCCGGGCATGTCCTGGTACGGCAGCGGCGCGCGGAAGAAGTCATGCGTCCGCACCGCGAGCCGCCCGTCGGCCATGGCCGCCCACAGCCGCCGGCCGGCCCCGGCCGCGGCGCCCTCCGCCCCGGTCAGACGGCGCAGACAGTCGACGACGTCCTCCGTGGTGGCGTCGGAGACGTAGTACGGATACGGCTTGACCAGGAGCACCGCCCGCTCGGCGCGCCCGTGGCGGAGCACATGGTCGATCAGCACGAGGTCGGGGAGGAGTTCCCGCCCGGCGTTGTCCGCCACCACGCACAGGGTGGCCGGGGAATCGGCGGGCAGCAGCGACCACAGTGCCTCGGCGTCGTCGGCGACCAGGGGCGGTGTCCCGGCGCCGTGGCTGTCCCCACCCGCTGAGGAGATGCGGAAGCCCAGGTCCGCGCGGTTGCCCCACAGCGAGCCGTGCACCAGTGCGGCGGCCTGTTCGGCGGCGGGCCAGGCCAGGACGTCATCCAGGGTGGCCAGTTCGGCCTCCGCCTCCGGGGTGTGCAGCTCGGCCTGTTTGAAGGGGCGGAACGGATCGACGCCCCGCCAGGGGCCGTCGGCGAAGTAGCCCACGGCGTCCAGCAGCCGGCGGTAGAAGTAGCTCTCCGCCCACAGGAACGGGACCTCGAACCAGGACCGGCCGAAGTGCCCCCGGCCCCACACCGCCCACCGGTCGTGGTCGTAGGCGGTGGGCCCGAGCGGGGTGATGGTGCCCTCGGCGCCGTTGGCGCGCAGCGCGTCGAGGGCCCGGTGCTGCTCGGGGCCGTACGGGAAGGCGTCGCGGACCTTCTCGATCAGGGCCGGATGGCGTTCGGCCAGCACGCTCCGGGCGAACGAGCCGGGCTCATCGCCACGGATCACGGGCGCGTCGACGGTGTCGGACATGGCAGTCAGGGTCGCACACCCGGTGTGGGGCGGGTCACCAGTGCGCGGGCCGGGTGAGGGCCGGCGGCAGCCGGGTGGCGGCGTCGCCCCTGGCCGCGCTCAGCTGGGCCTGGGTGAGGAAGACGGCTCCCCGGAGGTCGGCCGCGCTCAGATCCGCGTCGCGGAAGTCGGCCCCGATCAGATCGGCCGCCGTCAGATCGGCCCGGGTGAGGTCGGCCGCGATGAGCTGGGCCCCGCGCAGGTTGGCGCCCCGCAGATCGGCTCCCCGGAGGTCGGCGCCGATGAGGTCGGCTCCCCTGCGGTTCTTCTTCCTGCCCGGGACCCCGGCCCGCACCAGCTCGCTCGTGCGCAGCAGGAGCTGGTTGACCCGGTCGCGGTGGGCCGCCAGATCGAACTCCACCAGCTCGGGGGCGCTCTGGAGGGTGAGGCGCTCGGTGTCGTGCAGCGCCTGGCGCAGTGCGCCGTGGACGGGCCGGGCGGCGGGCAGGGCCAGCGCCTCGGTGAGGTACCACAGCAGCTCGTGGAGGTGGCGTACGACGGGGAAGGCGGCGAACATCTCCGGGGCCGTGCCGGGGTGCCGGCGCCAGTCGCGGCCCTCGAAGGTGACCTGGGAGACCTTCTGCCCGGCGCCGAAGCAGTCGTAGACCGTACAGCCCGGGAAGCCCTCCTCCCGCAGCCGGGAGTGGATACCGCAGCGGAAGTCGGACCGGAGATTGCGGCAGGGCTTCCCCGCGTCCTTGCCGATCGCGAAGTCCGCGGAGGCCGCGAAGGGCAGGGCGACACAGCACAGTCCGAAGCAGCTGCCGCAGTCGGCCCGCAGGGCGGAGCGGTCCGCGCCGGCCGGGCCGGCGGAGGGGGTTCCGGTCGTATCTGACACCGTGCGTGGTCTCCCGCGTGGTCATGAGCACCGCGGTCCGCGGCGGTGCTCGGCAGGGATCCATTGTCGCAAGCCCGCTCAGCCCGGAATGATCAGGTCGATGCCATAGCCGGCGACGGCCAGACACGCGGCGAAACACGCCACCGCCGCGGCCGTCGCCACCCGGTCCGTACAGCCCCGGCGGTCGCCGTGGGGCGGGGCGGCGCCGCCGCCGCGGGCCCAGGCGGCGACGCCCAGGGAGAACATCACGACCACCAGGACGGTGACCCCGAGGCTCACCCCCAGGACCCCGCCGATCGTGCTCCAGGTGGTGCCCATGGGCTTCGGCTCCTCTCGGCGGGGGTCATACGGTGGTGCCCAGGGAGCGCTCGGCGCGCTCGGGGACATGCGGCTCGTTGACGTTGTCCGGGCTCACCGGGCTGCGGCGGGAGAGCGCGTAGAAGCCCACCGCCGCCGCGATGGCGACGCCCGCCACCAGGGCCACCCCGCCGTTGCCCCGGTCCGCCACCCAGGCCGCGACGCCGCCCACGGCCGCCGCCGCGGGCAGGGTCAGCAGCCAGGACACGGCGATCCGCCCGGCGGTCCCCCAGCGCACCTGGGCGAGCCTGCGGCCCAGCCCGGCCCCCAGGATGCTGCCCGTGCACACCTGGGTGGTGGACAGCGGGAAGCCCAGATGCGACGAAGCCAGGATCACCGCGGTCGCGCTGGTCTCGGCGGCGAAGCCCTGTGGGGGCTGGATGTCGGTCAGCCCCCTTCCCATGGTCCGGATGATCCGCCACCCTCCGGCGTAGGTGCCCAGCGAGATCGCCAGGCCCGCGCTGAGCACCACCCACCACGGCGGCCCGGCGCCGTGGCCGAGCACACCGCCGGAGATGAGGGCGAGGGTGATGACGCCCATCGTCTTCTGCGCGTCGTTGGTGCCGTGGGCGAGGGCCACCAGGGAGGCGGTCCCCACCTGGCCGGCGCGGAAGCCCTTCCGCGTCACCCCGGCGGCCACCCGGCAGGTGATCACGTAGGCGAGATAGGTCGCCAGCATGGCCACCGCGCAGGCCACCACCGGTGAGGCGAGCGCCGGAACCACGATCTTCTCGACGATGGCGGTGAAGCGCACCGCGGATCCTCCCGAGCCCACCCACACCGCGCCGATCAGCCCGCCGAACAGCGCGTGCGAGGAACTCGACGGCAGCCCGGCAAGCCAGGTGACCAGATTCCACAGGATCGCCCCGATCAGTCCCGCGAAGATCATGACCGGGGAGACCTCGGCGTCGTCGACGATGCCGTTGGAGATCGTCCTGGCCACTTCCGTGGAGAGGAAGGCCCCCGCCAGGTTGAGCACCGCGGCGACGGCGACGGCGGTCCGGGGCGACAGCGCTCCGGTGGCGATGGATGTGGCCATGGAGTTGGCCGTGTCGTGGAAGCCGTTGGTGAAGTCGAAGGCCAGTGCCGTGAGGATGACGGCGACCAGAAGGAAGGAGACGGAGTCCATTCCGGACCTCCCGCACCAGGAGCGGTCCGGCACCTCGTCGCCCCGAACCGTCTCGCGAAGACCGCTGCCTGTTCTCCACGCTAAGCGCGCCCTCGGACCGCCGCCAGCGCTGCCGCCGGGGCGCGCGGACGGGCCGCACCGTCCCGGTG
>NZ_BBOX01000462.1 GCF_001553455.1 Streptomyces hygroscopicus subsp. hygroscopicus | reverse complement strand
GGCCCGCACCGGGTGACCGGCGCGGACGGCGTGACGTACTCCCTCTTCCCCATCCGCAGCGGGGACGCCGGGGACGACGTGCGCGAGACCGTGCTGTCCGACTGGCTGCTGGCGGTCGGCGCGGACGCCGACGAATGGCCGGAAGAACGGCTTGACCTGCTGTACGGGGTCACCCAGCTGATCGCCGTCGAGCGCGACCGGCGGGACGCGTCCCGCACGGTGCGGCGCAGGCTCGCCCAGGAGGTGCTGGAGCTGATCCAGACGGGCGCGCCGCCCGCCGAGATCGCCGCCCGGCTGCGGGTGGCCGCGCCGGTGCTGGTGCCGGGGCTCGGGACCGCGCCGCACTGGCAGGTGGTGGTGGCCCGGGTGGAGTGGGACGCCACCGCGGTCCGGGAGGGCGACGCGGACGGCGGCGCCCAGGGCGGGAGGCTCCAGGGCGGAGGGCTCCAAGGCCGAGGGCTCCAGGACCGGGGGCTCCAGGGAGCGGGCGCTCCTGGTCAGGTCATCCAGAGCGAGAACGCCCGGGGCGGGGGTGCCCAGGGCAGGGACGCCCAGGGCAGAGACGCCCGCGGCGGGAACGTCCAGGGCAGAGACGTCCCGGGGAGGGACGTCCAGGACAGGAATGCCCAGGGCGGGGGCGCCCGGAGCGAGCGAGCCCAGGACCAGGGCATCCAGGGCATCCAGGGCATCCAGGACCAGGGTGTCCAGGGCAGCCAGGGCGGCGAGGAGCAAGGCGTCCAAGGCACCCAGGGCGGCCAAGGCGGCCAGGACCAGGGCACCCGAGGCGGGGGCAGCCAGGGCGGGGGGCCGTGGAGCCAGGGCTTCCAGGAGGGCGGCCGGGTCGCCCAGTCGCTGCTGGAGGAGATCCTGGTCGATCCGTGGGCGTCCGGACCGGAGCCCTCGGACCGGATCGCCGTGGCGCACACCGGCGACGAGGCGGTCGCGCTCGTCCCCCTCCCGGCGCTCACCGACGGGCCGCCGGACGGCGGTACGGACCAGGCGGAGGGGCTGCGGGCCGACGCGCTGCTCGCCGCCATCCGCGAGCCGCTCGCCCGCGGTCTGGACGGCGACGGCCGGCTGACCCTCGGCGTCAGCGCCGCCGTCCCCTCCGCCGACGGGCTGCGCGGCGCCCTGGAGGAGGCCCGGCACGCCCGGCGCGTCGCCGCCGCACGCCCCGGCCGGGTCTGCGCGGCCGGGCACCAGGAGCTGGCCTCGCACGTCCTGCTGCTCCCCTTCGTCCCGGACGATGTGCGGCGCGCCTTCACCGCCCGGCTGCTGGACCCGCTGCGCGCGTACGACCGGCGCCATCGGGCCGAGCTGATCCCGACCCTGGAGGCGTTCCTGGAGTGCGACGGCTCCTGGACGCGTTGCGCCGCCCGGCTGCATCTGCACGTCAACACGCTGCGCTACCGGATCGGCCGGATCGAGCAGCTGACGGGACGTGAACTCTCACGCCTGGAAGACAAACTGGACTTCTTCCTCGCCCTGCGCATGAGCTGACCCGCGGGGACGCGCCCTTGGGGCACGTTTCGGGGGCGCTATCCGGACACATCCCGCGCACCACGGCGACATCACTCTCGCCAGGGGTTTGTGAATTCATTCACACCAACCTCTTGGCCGGGCGCGCGCATTCATGCTGAGATTCGCCCACGGCTTCCGGCTCGATGGCGCGCTTGGGGAGGGCAATGTGGCGGACACCGCCATGTCACCACCTGGATCGTCAGATTCTCACTCCGAGGTACGGGCGGGGCGCGGGCACGACCCGCTGGTGGAGGACCCACTCGACACGGCGGTGTGGCGGCTGCGTTCGCGCGGCTGCTGGAAGGACGCCGCGGAACTGCTCACCCCCCGGGCGGCGGACGACGCCTCGGCCGCGCTCAGGCGCAGCGCCGTGCTGATCGAACGCTGCATGTACACCTCCGCCGGCTGGGACGCGGCCGAGGACGCCCTGCGGGCGGCGGAGGCGCTCGCGCTCACCGACACCGAGCGGGGCGCGACCGCGTGCGAACGGGGCTATCTGGCGTACGCGTCCACGCTGCTCGGGGTGCGGGACCGGGCCGACGAGGCGCGGACCGCGCTCGGCCGCGCCGCCGCGCTGCTCTCACCGGACTCCCCGATCCGGCCGCTGCTGGACTTCCGGCGCGGGCTGATCTCCCAGCACCTCGCCCACAACCCGACCGGTGCCTTGACCGCCTTCCAGCGCGCCCACGCGGGCGCGGCGGCCCACGGAGACACCCTGCTGCGCTCGTTCACCTGGCGGCACCTGGCCGCCATGGCGGAGGCGGACGGCGATCTGCCCGACGCGCGGCACGGCTTCGCGGAGTCGCTGCGGATCCGTGAGGAGCTGGGCTACCTGGTCGGCATCGCCCCGGCGCTGGCCGCCCTGGCCGATGTCGAACCCGACCCGGAGGAGGCCACCCGCCTGCGCACCGAGGCGGCCCGCCTGGTGCGGCTGCTGGGTGGTGTCCCCGTCTGGCTCGCGGAACAGCTGGCCCCGGTGGATCCCCTCGACTGACTCGCCGCTCCCCCGCACTCCCCGGCACCA
Source organism: Streptomyces hygroscopicus subsp. hygroscopicus (assembly GCF_001553455.1). Classification (GTDB taxonomy): domain Bacteria; phylum Actinomycetota; class Actinomycetes; order Streptomycetales; family Streptomycetaceae; genus Streptomyces; species Streptomyces hygroscopicus. The sequence continues at coordinate 11,763 of NZ_BBOX01000462.1, read as the reverse complement.
GCCGGGGCGGCGCCCGGACCCACCGGCCGCGCCGCCCCACCACCACGCGCACCGGCGGACGACCGCCCCACCACAGACCCAGCCCACCACAGACCCGCCCCACCGCAGGCGCGGGGCCCACCGCAGGCCCCGGGCCGGTCAGACCGTAGGGGCGAAGTGGGCCCTGGTGAGGGACTCGACCGTGTCGAGGTCGCGGGCGGTCAGGGCGTCGAGCAGCGCCATGTGCTCCTCCGCGTCGGCGACGAGGTCGGCGGTGCGGGTGACCCGGCCGCAGGCCAGCGGCCACTGGGCGCGGCGGTGCAGATCGTCGGCGACGATCACGAGCTGCTGGTTTCCGGCCAAACCGAGGACGGTCTGGTGGAAGGTGCGGTCCGACTCCAGATAGGCGGCCCGGTCGCCCTTCGCGGCGGCCACCGCCGTCGCTTCGGCGAACGGCCGCAGCCCGGCCCAGCGCTCGGGCGCGATCGCCTCCGCCAGGCTGAGCATCACCGGAACCTCCAACAGCGCCCGTACCTCGGCGAGTTCGGCCAGCTCGCGCTCGCTGCGGCGGGAGACCCGGAAGCCCCGGTTGGGCACCACCTCGACGGCTCCCTCGCCCGCGAGCTGCTGCATGGCCTCCCGTACGGGGGTGGGGGAGACGCCGAAGCGTTCGGCGAGGACCGGGGCGGAGTACACCTCGCCCGGGATCAGCTCACCGCCGGCCAGCGCGTCCCGCAGGGCGTCCAGGATCTGGCCGCGCACCGAATGGCGGCGCGGGGACCTGCGTGCCGCGGGCACACCGGAGGGCAGCGGCCGCACCGCCGCCCGTGCTTCGGACTGCTCCACTCCGGTCCTCCTGACATCCCATCGAAACGATATGCGGAGGCCGCCCCCGGGCAAAGCCTGTAAACGGCATTTAAGGTCGCGGCAACGTTGCGCCTCGTACACGACCGTACGCCCACAGGCATGCCGATCGGTCGGATTACCCGCGATCGGGTTCCGTGAATAGAATCAAGCCGCTTGCACAGCGCGAGCGTTCGGACCGTAACGCACCTCACCGCGTGTCCCCCCGCCCACTTGGCGGCCTCTTGTCCCAAAACCGCTCGAGGCCCGGCAGGATTCCGCCAGGATGTCGCGCGCGGTAGGCCGCACTGCGGCCAGAACTTCATGAAAGCCAATCAAGGGGCACCGGATGAGACTGACCGACATATCGCTGGTCCTGCCAGTCGTCGTGGCGCTCGCCGGCGTCGTGGGGGCGGCGGTTGTCCTCGCGCGCGGCCGACGTAAGAAGGATGAGAACGTCACCACCGACTCCTGGGAGCGCAGCGAGGAGCGTCGGCGCCGTAAGGAGGCCATCTACGGGATGGCCTCCTATGTTCTGCTGTTCTGCTGTGCCGGCGTGGCCGCCGCGCTCTCCTTCCAGGGCCTGGTGGGCTTCGGGCGGGAGAACCTGGCGCTGACCAACGGCTGGGAGTACCTGGTGCCGTTCGGGCTCGACGGCGCGGCGATGTTCTGCTCGGTGCTGGCGGTGCGGGAGGCCAGCCACGGTGACGCGGCGCTCGGCTCGCGGATGCTGGTGTGGCTGTTCGCGGGTGCGGCGGCCTGGTTCAACTGGGTGCACGCGCCGCGCGGCATGGGCCACGCGGGCGCCCCGCAGTTCTTCGCGGGCATGTCGCTCTCGGCGGCGGTCCTCTTCGACCGGGCGCTGAAGCAGACCCGCCGGGCGGCGCTGCGCGAGCAGGGCCTGGTGCCGCGGCCGCTGCCGCAGATCCGCGTGGTCCGCTGGCTGCGCGCGCCGCGTGAGACCTTCGCCGCGTGGTCGCTGATGCTGCTCGAGGGCGTGCGGACGCTGGACGAGGCGGTCGAGGAGGTCCGCGAGGACCGGCGCGAGAAGGAGAACGACCGCGTCCGCCGGCGCGAGCAGGAGAAGCTGGACCGGGCCCGGCTCCGGGCGATCAACCGGCAGCACCGGATGTGGGGCCGGCGTGGGGGCCGTCAGGTGGAGGTCACCGCCGCCACCCCGCCGCCCGCGCAGCTCGGTTCGGAGCCTGCCATAGGCGAGAAGGCGCTGGAGCCCTCCGGGGCCCCCGAGCAGGCGCGGCTGGCAGCCGCCTCGGCCCGGCCCGCCCTGCGGTCCGCGGACGCGGCCGGCGCCGCGACCGGCGAGCTGGACCAGGGCAAGGAGCGCGAGCGGGATTTCAGCTTCGGCTTCGGTGAGAAGGACAAGGACGCCGAGGCCGACCGTCCCCGCACCATCGATCTCACGGCCGAGGACGACACCCTCACCATCCCGCGGCTGGACTCCCTCGAGGAGAAGCTGGCGCAGATCGAGCGCGCCTTCGGCTGAGCGGGCGGCCAGGGCGGGGGCCCGTGCCCTCGCCCGCCGCTCGGCGGGTCCGTGACGCCTCCCCGTCCGCGGAGCGCGTCCCCGGGGCCGTGGAGCGCGGCTACGGAACGACTTCGGCACCGAGTTCGAACCACAGGACCTTGCCCACCCCGTGCGCCCGCACGCCCCAGGCGTCGGCGAGCGTATGCACCAGCAGCAGTCCGCGCCCGGACGTGCTGTCCTCGGCGGGCCGGTCGCGCAGCGTCGGGTGCCGGGACACGAAGTCCCGCACCTCCACCCGTAATCGTCCGGTGACGCGTGCGCCCGGCCCGTCCCCCAGTGAGGCCGTGACCTGGGCGCCGCGGTCGGTGTGCACCAGCGCGTTCGTCACCAGTTCGCTGGTGAGCAGTTCGGCGAGACCGGCCCGGCCGGGCGCGCCCCAGTGCCGCAGCACCTCGCGCAACTCCGCGCGGACCCGCGCGACCGCCGCGAGGTCACCGGGCGCCAATCGCCTGGTCAGGACCGGGCCACGATCCACTGGAACAGCCTCCGCAGCCTTCGCCCCCGCATCCGGCCGGCCGCGCCCCGCGTGCACCCGGGCCGACCGTACAGACTGACGCTTCATCCTCCCCCGCCCCGGCCGCCCCCTGACGGCGGCCAGCGTCGAATGTCGTCGAACACGCTCACGGAAATGCATGCCCGCGTGTTGCCGCCCACACACCGAGGGAAATGTTGGGAGTGATCCGCTGAGTGATCCACTGAGCCCGAGCCGAGGAGCCGTCATGCACGACGACCGACCACTGGTGGAGGCGCGCCTGGACCGCGCGCTGCGCCAGTACATCAGGCCCGCCCAGTACCCGGCCCGGGTGCCGCTGGCCCTGTCCGCGTGGCGCGCGCCCGGTGAGCCGGTGCCGGTCGCGGAGGCGCTGGCCGGCGCGTACGAGCCGTTCACCACCGGCACGGACTGGGGCAGTCCGTGGTCGACCTGGTGGTTCCGGCTGGAGGGCACGGTGCCCGAGGCGTGGGCGGGGCGGCGGGTGGAGGCCGTCATCGACCCGGGCTTCACCGACGACGGACCGGGGTTCCAGGCCGAGGGGCTGGTGTACGACGCGGAGGGGGTGCCGGTCAAGGGCATCCATCCGCGCAACCGCCATGTCCCGGTCGCGGCCCCCGCGGCCGGTGGCGAGCCGGTCCACCTGCTGCTGGAGGCCGCCGCCAACCCCTCCGTGCTGCGCGACGGCTTCACCCCGACCCGGCTCGGCGACGTGCTGACCGCCGGGGACCGCCCGCTGTACCGTTTCGCCTCCGCGGAGCTGGCCGTTCTCGACGAGACCGTCTGGCATCTGGTCCTGGACATCGAGGTGCTGTCCGAGCTGATGCGCGAGCTGCCGGAGGACCGGCCGCGCCGCCACGAGATCCTGCGCGCCCTGGAGAACGCGCTGGACGCGCTCGATCTGCACGACGTCCCCGCCACCGCGGCCGCCGCCCGCGCCGAGCTGACCGAGGTGCTCAGCCGCCCCGCGCACGCCAGCGCCCACCGGCTCTCGGCGGCCGGACACGCCCATATCGACTCGGCGTGGCTGTGGCCGCTGCGCGAGACGGTGCGCAAGGCGTCCCGCACCTTCGCCAACGTCACCGCGCTCGCAAGTGACTACCCGGAGCTGGTCTTCGCCTGTTCCCAGGCGCAGCAGTACGCCTGGGTCAAGGAGCACCAGCCGCACATCTGGGAGCGCATCAAAAAGGCGGTGACGGACGGGAACTGGGCCCCGGTGGGCTCCATGTGGGTCGAGTCGGACGCCAACATGCCCGGCGGAGAGGCGCTGGCCCGGCAGATCGTGCACGGCAAGCGGTTCTTCCTGGAGGAGCTGGGGGTGGACACCCAGGAGATCTGGCTGCCGGACTCCTTCGGCTACACGGCCGCCTTCCCGCAGCTCGCCGCGTTGGCGGGGGTGAAGTGGTTCCTCACCCAGAAGCTGTCGTGGAACCAGTCCAACAAGATGCCGCACCACACCTTCTGGTGGGAGGGCATCGACGGCACCCGGGTCTTCACCCACTTCCCGCCGGTGGACACCTACAACGCCGAGTTCAAGGCGTCCGAACTCGCCCACGCCGAGCGCAACTTCGCCGACAAGGGGCTGGCGACCCGCTCGCTGGTGCCCTTCGGCTACGGCGACGGCGGTGGCGGCCCGACCCGGGAGATGCTGGAGAAGGCGCGGCGGCTGGCCTCCCTGGAGGGCTCGCCGACCGTCCAGATCGAGCCACCCTCGACGTTCTTCGCGGAGGCCGAGCGGGAGTACGGGGCCAAGGCGCCGGTGTGGTCGGGCGAGCTGTACCTGGAGCTGCACCGGGCCACGTACACCACCCAGGCCAAGACCAAGCAGGGCAACCGGCGCAGCGAGCACCTGCTGCGGGAGGCCGAGCTGTGGGCCACGGCCGCCGCGCTGCACGCGCCCGGATACGCCTATCCCTACGACGCGCTGGACCGGATCTGGAAGACGGTGCTGCTGCACCAGTTCCACGACATCCTGCCCGGCTCGTCGATCGCCTGGGTGCACCGCGAGGCGCGGGACACCTATGAGGCGGTACGCGCCGAGCTGACGGCGATCGTGGCGGAGGCGGTGGCCGCGCTGGGCGGCGACGGGCCCGCCGTGCTCAACGCCTCGCCGTACGAGCGCGAGGAGGTCGCCGTCCTGGACGCGGAGACCGCCGCCGCGCTGCCGCCCGGGGCCCCGGCCCAGCCGCTCGGCGACGGCCGTACGGCGGTCGCGGTGCGGGTCGCCGGGCTGGGCGCGGCACCGCTCGGCGCCGCACCCCAGGGCGCGCCGCCGGTGACCGCGCTGAGCGACGGCCGGTCCATCGTCCTCGACAACGACCGGCTGCGGGTGACCGTCGACGCCGACGGCCTGCTCACCTCGGTACTGGACCTGGACGCGAGCCGTGAGGTGCTGGTCCCGGGCACTCGCGGCAACCTCCTCCAGCTCCACCCCGACCACCCCAACCACTGGGACGCCTGGGACATCGACCGGCACTACCGCCGCACCCACACCGACCTGACCGACGCCGAGTCCGTCGAACTGATCGAGTCGGGTCCGCTGCGCGCCACGGTCCGGGTCATACGGTCCTTCGGCGCCTCCCGCATCACCCAGGAGCTGACGCTGACCGCGGGCAACCGCCGCCTCGACATCGCCACGGAGGTGGACTGGCAGGAGTCCGAGAAGGTCCTCAAGGCGGCGTTCCCGCTGGACGTCCACGCCCAGGTGTCCACCGCGGAGATCCAGTTCGGCCATGTGGACCGTGCCACCCACACCAACACCAGCTGGGACGCGGCCCGGTTCGAGATCTGCGCCCACCGCTGGCTGCGGGTGGCCGAACCCGGCTACGGGGCGGCGGTGCTCAACGACTCCACCTACGGCCACGATGTGACCCGTACGGCGCATGCCACGGACGGGGGCGAGGTGCTGGGCACCACCGTGCGGCTCACCCTGCTGCGCGCCCCGCACAGCCCCGACCCGGAGACCGACCTGGGCGTCCACCGCTTCCGCTACGCGCTGCTGCCGGGCGCGGGCGTCGCCGAGGCGGTCGCCGAGGGCCTCGCCCTCAACCTGCCGCTGCGCGCCCTGCCCGCCGGACCGGCCGAGCGGGCGCCCCTGGTGTCGGTGGACAACCCCGCGATCACCATCGAGTCGGTCAAGCTCGCCGAGGACCGCAGCGGCGATGTGGTGGTGCGGCTGTACGAATCCCAGGGCGGCCGGGCGGCGGGCACGCTGGTGACCGGCTTCCCGGTGCTGGGCGCGGACGTGACGGACCTGCTGGAGCGCCCCATGCACGAGGCGGCCACGGGCCCGGCCGGCCTGACCCTGGCGCTGCGCCCGCACCAGATCCTCACGCTGCGGCTGCGGCCGGTGCGGTGAAGGGCTGAGGCCGAGGCTGCGGCCTGACGGCTACACGACGGGCGGTCGTCCAGAGCGAGTCAGCTCGACGACCGTCCGCCAGCTCATCGGCGCCCGGGTGCCGTGCCCCCCGCGCAGCCCTTCGCGTAGCCCGCTCAGGGAAGCGCGGAGGGCCGCGCGGTCGCGGAACCGCCACAGGGTCAGAGCGAGCCAGGTGGCGAGGTTGAAGGGGATGAGAACCCGGGGGAGGTTCCGCCTGGCGAGCCAGACGCGGTTGCGGGCGTTGAGGCGGTAGAAGGCGGCATGCCGGGCCGGGGTGGTCGCCGGGTGATGAACGATGACGCAAGACCATCTCGAGCGCGGTACCGCCGGAGTTGAACGTCACGGCGTGGTCGGCGCCGGTATGTGCGCTGAAGGCGTCCTCGAAGCGCTGGGTGTACGGGGCGGATTTCCACCCCGTGCGCCAGTCGGCGGCATCGTCGAACACGAACTCAACGGCCGTGCGCTCGGCGGCCGTGTACCAACCACCCATGGCCGGCTCGACTGGCCAGCGTAGGGCGGCAGTGGAACGGGGGACGGTGGTGGGATTGGTGGGCATTCGTTGCGTCTCTCGGTCGTCAGAGCAGATGGCGGCGGGTGCGGTTCTCATACGCGGTGATCGCGTCGACCTTCGCGGCAGCCGTGGAGGGGGCCTCAAACCGGTAGGTCAGCCATTCGGCCACCAGTCGGCGCGCAGCTGCGAGGCCGATGACGCCCTGGCCGAGAGCGAGGATCTGGGCGTTGTTGGACTCCACGGAGGCCCGCACGGACAGCGAGTCATGGGCGGTGACAGCGCGAATGCCCGGGACCTTGTTTGCGGCGATGGCCATGCCGAGGCCGGTATGGCACACCAGGAGCGCCCGGTCGACGATGCCCTCGACCACCAGGCGCGCCGCCTCGCAGGCGATGACCGGATAGGTGGCGGCGTCGGGGTGGTCCCCGCTGGTGTTGATGACAGAGGTAACGCCTGCGTTTTGGCGCAAGTCGTCGCGGAGGACGCTCATGTACTGTCGGCCGGCTCTGTCGGCTCCGATCGCCACACGGAGGCTGGGCGGCATGGTCCTATCACTCATGGGTCCTCCTGCGCCTGGGGTGTCGGGTGTAGCCGTTGTGAGCGCGACGCGTCCGGCCGGATGCCCCTGACCTCACCCTCGGGGGAACCGACTGACGTCCAGGGTCCGTCGGCCGGACGCGGCGCCGTCACATCAGAGTGATCCGCTCGCGTTGCCGCAGGTAGTGAGAGGTGTCTGCCTTCCATGGGCGGTGCGGCCGCCTGCAGCGGGCGTCCAGCCCGCCCCTTACGGGGCGGTTTGATCGCGTGCCAAGGCAGGCAGGCAGTCGTTGGACAGTACTGACGGCTATCCGACGTCGCCCTGTGCCTGTGGGGGAGGAAAACAGTGGGATCTGAGGCGAGGCAGAAGTCGAAAGCGGTCCACGACGTCTCCTGCGGGAAGGCCCTCCGCGAACGGGCTCTGGGCCGGGCGGGCTCCCCCGTCCCCGTGCCGCCGACCCTGATGACGACGATCTCCGCCGAGATCGAGGCCCACTGTGGCCACCGCCCCCTCAAGTGCCGCCGCCTGGCGCAGGGATGGACAGTCGCCCGAGCTGTCGCCGCCGCCCACCAACTCGTCGAAACCAGAGGGCTCGCCAAGGTCGGTTTGTCCGAGCGTTCGTGGAAGGACTGGGAGGCGGGTGTCCTGCCCAGCCCCGACTACCAAGACCTGCTGTGCCGTCTCTTCGCCACGAACCCCGTGCAATTGGGCTTCGCCCGCGACTACTCACCGACCGCAGCTGATGGGAGCAGCCCCCTTGGGAGCGGAAGCGGTCTGGATGGAACACTGCTCGAAGGAAAAGCGGCGAGCACGAGCGCGGGCTCGCGGACCCTGATGGAGGTGGAGCCAACGAAGCGTCGCGACGCGGTGAAACTTGCCGGACTGGCCATGGCCGCCCCGGTTGCCGCAGCACAGGTCCTGGAGCAGGCCGCCGCCGAAGCCATGGAGTTCACCCGGCAGGCGGAGGCCACCTCGCTCGGCTCGGGAACCCTGGACCACCTCGACCTCGCGATCACCGAGTTCAACCGCGCCTACTCGCTCAAGCCACCCCGGGCCGTCTTCGACGCGGTGATGGACTATCGGCGAAAGGTCGACCGCCTGTTGAAGGCCCCCCACACCCACCGTCAGGAACGCGAACTGCTGACGTTCGCCGGGTGGCTGTCCGAGCTCTTGGCATGGCTCGCCCACGATCTCGGGGACGCCCGCACCGGTCTGGCTTTCGCCACCGACGCGTTGGTCCACGGCCAGGAGGCCGGACACGGTCAGCTGTGCGCATGGGCAATGGACGCCGCCGCCTCCATCAACCTGTACGGACACCATCCCCACAAGGCCCGCCTCGCGGTCGCCCAGGGCCTCGCTGAGGCCCCGGCCAGACATCCGCTGACAGTGCGGCTGCATGCCCAAGCCGCTCGCGCCGCCGCAGCCGACGGCGACGCAGAAGGCTTCACCACCGCATTCCACGCTGCCGAGGACGCTCATCGGTCCCTGCCGACCTGCCCACCTCGCCGATTCGGCATGGACGTGATGCCACTGGCGGATTACGCGCTCACCTCGTACCCGGCGACCTCCTTCATCTGGCTCGGCCAAGCCGAGGAGGCCCGCCAACACGCCGAACGCGCACTGGCCACCTACAAGGCGGCCCCGAAGGCGTCCCGGTCTCCAAGTCGGGAGGCCATCGCCCGTATCGACTTGGCCATGGCCCATGCCCTGTCCGGCGCCCCCGAGGACGCCGTCGCCCTCGGGCACCAGGCCCTCGGCTCCACCCGCGTGGTCGATTCCGTCCGGCACCGGGCCGGCGACCTCACCTCCTTCCTCACCCGCCGCTATCCCCGCCGACCCGAGGTCGAGGGTCTGCGCGACCGCCTCGCCGCCCTCGACGCGGATGCTCGCCGATCTCTACTGGCAGCAGGCCCAGGAGCATGAACACGAAGGAGACCCAGGTGACCGACGACCAGCAGCCCGTCGAGCACTCCCTCACCATCCGCAAGCCCTACTACGACCTGATCGCCAGCGGCGATAAGACCATCGAGGTTCGCGTCGGCTACCCCAAGATCCGCAAGATCACCACAGGGGACACCCTGCGGATCACCTGCGGCGACGACACCTTGATCACCCGCGTCACCGCCGTACGGCAGTACGAGTCGTTCCCCGCGATGCTGGACGCCGAGGACCCCGGCGCGATCGGCGGGCCGGACCTGGGCCACGACGAACTCATGGCCGCGATCCGCGACATCTATCCCCGCGAGAAGGAAGCCCTCGGCGTCTTCGCCCTCCATCTCGCCCTCGTGGAAACCAGCGGCTGAGCCGCGCGCCGCTGGGCCCGGCGGCACAGGGCCTCGGCGGGCGTCAGGGGCGCGGCGGGCGTCAGGGCTTCGGCGGGCGTCAGGGGCGCGGTACGTGGCGGAGGTTGGAGCGGGCCATCTGGACCATCTTGCCGACGCCCCCCGCCAGCACCATCTTGCTGGCCGAGAGGGCGAAGCCGGTCACCATCTCCGCCTTGATCTTCGGCGGGATGGACAGCGCGTTGGGGTCCGTGACGATGTCCAGGAGCGCGGGGCCCTTGTGGCGCAGGGCGGCACGCAGCGCGGACCGCAGGTTTTTGGGTTTCTCCACCCGCTCGCCGTACACCCCGGCGGCGCGGGCGATCCGGGCGAAGTCGGGGTTGCGGTAGCCGGTGCCGTACGAGGGCAGGCCCGCGACCAGCATCTCGAGTTCGACCATGCTCAGCGCGGAGTTGTTGAACAGGATCACCTTCACCGGCAGGTCGTACTGGACGAGGGTGAGGAAGTCGCCCATCAGCATGGTGAATCCGCCGTCCCCGGACATCGAGATCACCTGGCGGCGGCGGTCCAGGAACTGGGCGCCGATCGCCTGCGGCAGCGCGTTGGCCATCGAGCCGTGGGTGAAGGAGCCGATCATCCGGCGGCGGCCGTTGGGGGACAGATAGCGGGCCGCCCACACGTTGCACATCCCGGTGTCCACGGTGAAGACCGCGTCGTCGGCGGCCTCCTCGTCCAGCACCGAGGCCACGTACTCCGGGTGGATCGGGATATGCCGGTCGACCCTCCGGGTGTACGCCTTGACCACGCCCTCCAGCGCGTCCGCGTGCTTCCTGAGCATCCGGTCCAGGAAGCGGCGGTCGGTCTTCGGGTCCACCTTCGGCGTCAGACAGCGCAGCGTCTCCCGGACGTCGCCCCACACGGCCAGGTCCAGCTTGGAGCGGCGGCCCAGATGCTCGGCGCGGACGTCCACCTGCACGGTCCGCACATCGGCGGGCAGGAACGCGCCGTACGGGAAGTCGGTGCCCAGCAGGATCAGCAGATCGCATTCGTGGGTCGCCTCGTACGCCGCGCCGTAGCCGAGCAGACCGCTCATGCCGACGTCGTACGGGTTGTCGTACTGGATCCACTCCTTGCCGCGCAGGGCGTGCCCCACGGGCGCCTTCAGCAGCTCGGCGAAGGCCATCACCTCCTCGTGCGCCCCGGCGCAGCCCCTGCCGCAGAAGAGCGTCACCCGCTCCGCCGCGTTGACCATGCGGGCGAGCCGGTCGATCTCCTCGTCGCCGGGGCGCACGGTGGGCCGGGAGGTCACCAGGGCGTGCTCCTCGGCGCGCTCGGGCGCCGGGCGGGAGGCGATGTCGCCGGGGAGGGCCACCACGCTGACCCCGCTGCGGCCGACCGCGTACTGGACGGCGGTCTGCAGGACGCGGGGCATCTGCTGGGGGTGAGAGATCAGCTCGCAGTAGTGGCTGCACTCCTGGAACAGCCGCTCGGGGTGGGTCTCCTGGAAGTAGCTGGTGCCGATCTCGCTGCTGGGGATGTGCGAGGCGAGGGCGAGGACCGGGGCCATCGAGCGGTGGGCGTCGTAGAGACCGTTGATCAGGTGGACATGCCCCGGTCCGCAGGAGCCCGCACAGGCGGCGAGGGTCCCGGTGAGCTGCGCCTCGGCGCCGGCGGCGAAGGCGGCGGTCTCCTCGTGCCGCACCTGGATCCAGTCGATGGCGGCGTTGCGGCGGACCGCGTCCACCACGGGGTTGAGGCTGTCGCCGACCACTCCGTACAGCCGCCGCACACCGGTGCGCACCAGGATGTCCACGTATTGCTCCGCCACCGTCCGCTTGGCCATCGCGCGCCCTCGTCCCTTTCGTCCCGTGCCGATTCGTCCCGTATCGATGGATGGATGACGCTTGTCCGTCACCTCTGTCCATCAACCCACGGACGGCGCGCTTACGCCTCCCAGACGGCGACCGCCGTACGGTCGTCCGCGTATCCCTTCACCCCGGTCTGGGCGTCGGCGAGGAACGCGGAGAGGCCCGGTGGCTCCGCCGCGCCCCAGCGTTCGGCCAAGTGGTCGGCGAGGGCAGCCTCGCCGCGCAGGGGGTCGGCGAGGCCCGCGCTGCACAGCAAAAGGGTGTCGCCCGGTCGGGCGACGGAGGCGCGGAAACGGAAGGGGGCGGGGGAGGGGACGGAGGTAGAGG
>NZ_BBOX01000461.1 GCF_001553455.1 Streptomyces hygroscopicus subsp. hygroscopicus | reverse complement strand
CGGTCATCTGCGAGATCAAGGACTGAGCCACCGCACCGCGCCGCGGCGATGGGCCCCGGCCGGACCGCGTGACGGGGGCGGGCCCCGGCCGGGGCCCGCCGCCGGGTCAGTCCTTCAGGGTCCGCTCCAGGAAGCCCAGGACGGTGTCCGTGTAGACATCCGGCTGGGTCTTGATCCCCTGGAGGTGCTCGGTGTCCGGCAGGGTGTGCACCTCGGCCAGCGGATAGCGCTCGGCCAGCGCCCGTACCCCCGAGGCGGGGATCATGGTGTCGCGCTCCCCGGTCAGGAAGAGCATCGGGGTGCGCTCGTACGCGCCCCCGACCGGCGGCGGCCACTGCACCCGCAACATCGCCACGGCCGCCGACGAGGCGACCGTCTCCACGACCGAGCGGGAGGGGCCGGTGCCCAGCGGACCGGGGATGGGCACCCCGCCGGCCGCGACGAAGTTCCGGAACAGCGGAGCCAGCTCCAGCGCCGGACCGCTGTCGAAGACCACCGCGTCGACCGGGCAGTCCTCCCTCTTGAGCATGTAGAAGGAGGGGAAGGTCGAGATGGAGAAGCCGTAGATGGCGATGCGCGCCGTGGCGTACTCCTCCATCGACCGCATATGGCGCACCACGGCGACCACATCGTCGGTGTGACGGTCGCTCATGCCCCAGCTCGACCGGTCCGCGACGCTCTTGCCGTGGTTGCGGTGGTCGAACAGGGCGACCGTATAGCCCGCCTGGCTGAGCAGCCGCGCCTGCGCCAGGCTCGCGGACTTGCTCAGCCCCAGACCGTGCCCGAGCACCACGACCCGCCCGGTGTCGCCGGGGATGAGCCAGACATGCAGTCCGCGACCCCGCTGCCCGTCCAGCGGAACATTGACATCGGTGCTGGTCAGCCCCAGGTCGGCGGGCTTCTTGTGATGCGGTCTGCGGGGCGGGTGGTAGATCATGTACGAGAGGAAGGCGCCGTACAACGGTGCCACCGGAAGGGTCACCGCGGAGGCCGCCTTCGCCAGGAATCCCGTCGCCATGGTCGTCAAACCCCCATCACCGATCGTGCCCGGACGTGCGCGATCGTAGTGCGCGGGAGCAGGTGCCCGCGTCGGCCGGAGAGCGAACGTGTCCTAAGTCACCGGGTGTTCGCGATCGGCAACGCCCCGTCCTGGAAAGGCTGTTGGGGGCGCGTGAACCGGTCGTGGGGCGGGCCGCGACGGCGGGGCGTCCACGGCGCGCCGCGGGCGCCGCTGTACCGTCGGTACGTCCACAGCGAGCGCGTCGTCGGCCGATAGCACGGGGGAAGCGGATGTCGTTCACCAACCCGGTCCAGCCCGCACCCGAGCCCCGGCGGTGGGCCCCGGCTCACGCCCTGCCCCGCCCCGAGGACCGGCCCGGCCCCGGCGAGGTGGCCGTATGGCTGCTGCGGATCCCGCCGTCCGCCGCCGCTGCCGCCGCCGTCGCGGAGGGGACGCTGGACGAACGGGAGCGCGAGCGCGCGGCGAGACTGCGGTCCGAGGTGGCCCGCGAGCGCTATGTGACCTCGCACGTGGGGCTGCGGACGCTGCTCGGCGGCTATCTCGGCATCGCCCCGGCCGAGGTCGCGTTCACCCGGGAGACCTGCGGAATGCCGGACTGCGACAAACCGCACGGCCGCCCGGCCCTGGCGGGCGAGGACACGCTGCACTTCTCCCTCTCCCACTCGGGGGACGCCGCCCTCTGCGCCGTCGCCGGAGTGCCCGTCGGCGCCGATATCGAGGAGCGGGACCCCGGGCGCGTAGGGGCCCGGCTGACCGGTCTGATCGGGCAGCTGCACCCCGGGGAGCGGGCGGCGATCGGCGCGCTTCCCGAGGAACTGCGGGCGGAGGCGTTCCTGGGCTGCTGGGTCCGCAAGGAGGCGTATCTGAAGGGCATCGGCACCGGGCTGCCGGGCGGGATCGGCGCCCACCACGTCGGCCTCGCCGAGGGCCTGGCCCCCGCCGACGCGCCGCCCGGCCCCAGCGGCTGGTCCTTCGCCGACCTCGACGCGCCCCCCGGCTACCACGCGGCGGTCGCCGTAAGCGACGGGGCCGTAACGGACGAGACCGTACGGGACGCCGCCGTACGGGACGCCGCCGTACGGGACGCCGCCGTACGGGACGCCGCCGTACGGGACGCCGCCGTACGGGACGGGGCCGTACGGGACGGGGCCGCGCTCGGCGGCGCGGCGCGGCCGGTGGTGACGCTGGCCGGTCTGCGGCTGGGCTGATTGACGGCTGGGCTGACGCCCGGCGGCGCCTGCACCCCTGACCCGAGCCGGTCACCGGCCGCACCGGGCCGGGCGACCGAGCCGGTCACCGGCGGGCGGGGCCGGACACCAGGGGCTTGTCGGACCTCCGGCGTACCGTCGGCGGTATGTGCAGATCCATCAAGACACTCCGCCCGCCGTACGCCGAATCGGTCACCGAGGACGACATGCGAGCGGCGGCGCTCCAGTACGTCCGCAAGATCTCCGGCTTCCGCCACCCGGCCGCGCACAACGCGGAGGCGTTCGACAAGGCCGTGGAGACGATCGCCGCCGCCACGGCCGAGCTGCTGGACTCACTGGAGGTGCGGGGCGGGGACCGCCGCGCGACAGGGCGCTGCCCGGCCCGGGGGCCGGACGGGGCGGGTCAGCGGGCGTAGTTCTTCAGCGGGTCCGTGTCGAGCGTGATGCCCACCGGTTCGGGAAGCACCACCTGCTCACCGAAGGGCGCCCGGTGGATGTCGAGGTAGCAGCTGTTCTTGGGATCGGGGTTGGTGTGCACGATGACCGCACAGGCGTCGCGGTCCACGAGCAGGTAGACCGGGATGCCCACGGCCGCGTAGGCGGCGGGCTTTTCGACGCGGTCGCGGCGGTCGGTGTCCCCGTCGTGCGAGGTGACCTCGACGGTCATCAGCACCCCCTCGGGGTCCGACCACTCACCATGGCCCGAGAAGTGCCCATCAGGCGCCAGCACGCCGTCCGGGCGTACGCGTCCTTTCCGGTATGCCTCCGCTTTCAGGCCGCGCTCGCTCGCGTAGAGCCAGAGATCGGGACGGTGCTGCATGCATCGCCTCTGCAGCCACCTGATGATCTCGTCGTGATCTCCGGTCGGCGCGTACTTCTCCTCGATCCGCCCGTTGATGAACTCCAACGTGACGGTTTCGGGCACCGTGGAGGCGATCTCCTCGAACTCCTCCACCAGCATGTGCGCGCGCTCGGTCATAACCGTCGTGTTTCACCCCTTTCCTGGATGAAGCCAGTGTTCCGGGTACCGGCGCGACGGGGGCGCGATCCGTGGCCTGACCACTCCATAGAGTGAAGGCGAGGGACCTGGCGCGGTGAAAACGCGTCTGGGGCCTCCCGGAAAACCGGAAAGCCCCAGATCACTGCCATGGTGCGCCGCCAGGGACTCGAACCCCGGACCCGCTGATTAAGAGTCAGCTGCTCTAACCAACTGAGCTAGCGGCGCCTGCTGACAACAGAAATAGTACCTGGTCCGGGAGGGTGGTTTTGACCAGCGCTCTCCGGGGCAGGGCCGGGCGTCCCCCCGGCCGGCCGGGGCGGGTCTCAGAGGGAGAGGGAGAGCAGCATCGGGGCGGCCTCCCGGTTGAGGGCGTCGGCGGCCTGGCGCAGCCGGTGGGCCTGGGCCAGGGGGAGGGAGAGGGCCAGGCACCCCACCGAGCGGCCGGCGCTGATCGGAACCGCCGCGCAGACCGTGCCGACGGCGTATTCCTGCAGGTCGAGGACGGGGACGGTGGCGGGCTGGCTGTCCAGCTTGCGGAACAGCGCCTTCTCGCTGGTGGTGGTCCGGGAGGTGAGCCGCACGGTCTTGTGCCGGGAGAGGTGATCGCGGCGGCTGTCGTGGTCGAGCTGGGTGAGCAGGCATTTGCCGAGCGCCATCGCATGGGCGGCGGAGCGGAAGTCCACCCACTCGTGGACCCTGGGCGTCCGGGGTCCGTCCGCGTACTGCGTGATCCTGACCTCGCCGTCCG
The DNA here is from genome assembly GCF_001553455.1 of Streptomyces hygroscopicus subsp. hygroscopicus. GTDB lineage: Bacteria > Actinomycetota > Actinomycetes > Streptomycetales > Streptomycetaceae > Streptomyces > Streptomyces hygroscopicus. The sequence continues at coordinate 10,366 of NZ_BBOX01000461.1, read as the reverse complement.
TATAGCGGCTGAGGTAGACCGCCGCGCCCACCGAGTCGCGCAGCGCGAAGAGCGACTGCTGGAGCTTGTCCCGGACGGCGTGGCCGCGGCCGGGGCCGGCGGAGCCGAGCAGGCTCAGGGAGCTGCCGCCGACGTAGGCGCCGTCGGTGATCTGCTCCACATAGCCCTCGCGGCGCAGCATCCGCAGCAGATCGGTGAGCTGGTGGGCGGGCAGCCGGGTCTCCCGGGCGATCGTGGTGTCGCTGACGCCGGACGCGTGTTTGGCGACGACCTCCAGGATCCGGAGGGCGTGCTGCACCGAGTGGAACGGCGCGGTCGGCTCGGGTCTGAGCGCCACCGTCTTCCCCCTCGCAAATCGGCCTGGCTTTGTCTCACGATAACCGCCAGGCCCTTGCCCGGATCGGGGGTTGAGGACATTGGCCGGGGTCCCGTGAACCCGGTCAGCGGGGGGGGCGTATGTGCCTGGCATATGGCATGAGCACGCCCCCGCGCGAGGGGCCGCGGGGGCGGTGCCGGCCGGTACCCGGCGGGGGCCGGACGATCTAGAGGACCGCGCTCAGGAATTCCCTCGTCCGCTCGTGCTCGGGCTCGGTGAAGATCTTCTCCGGCGGCCCGGACTCGATCACCCGGCCCGCGTCGAACATCAGTACGTCATCCGAGATGTCCCGCGCGAAGTTCATCTCATGGGTGACGCAGAGCATGGTGATGTCCGTGGTGTGAGCGATATCACGCAGCACATCCAGCACCCCGGCCACCAGCTCCGGGTCCAGTGCCGAGGTCACCTCGTCCAGCAGCATCACCTGCGGCCGCATCGCCAGCGCACGGGCGATCGCCACCCGCTGCTGCTGCCCGCCGGACAGCTGTGTCGGGTACGCGTCGCACTTGTCGCCGAGCCCGACCAGGTCGAGCAGTTCCCGGGCGCGGGTCTCGGCCTCGTCCTTGCTCAGACCCAGTACGTGCACCGGGGCCTCGGTGATGTTCCGCAGCACCCGCATATTGGGGAAGAGGTTGAACTGCTGGAAGACCATCCCGATCTTCTTGCGCACCTCACGGGTGTGCTTCTCGCCCGCCGGGACCAGGGCGCCGCCCTTGTCCTCATGGGTCAGGTAGTCGCCGTCGACCTTGATCGTGCCCTCGTCCGGCCTGAGCAGCGTCATCAGCAGCCGCAGGATCGTGGTCTTGCCCGAGCCCGAGGGGCCGATCAGGGTGACGTGCTTGCCGGAGGACACCGAGAAGTCGAGGTTGTCCAGGACCGTATTGCTGCCGAAGCGCTTGGTCACCTGGTCGAAGCGGATCAGTTCACTGCCGTCCACGGCAGGGTTGGTGTGGTCGGTTTCAGTGGCCAAGACGACGCTCCAGGGCTCGCATCACAAGGGAAGCCGGATAGGCGATGAGGATGAAGGCGATGCCGACCATCGTGTAGGGCTCGATGTACTGGAAGGACGACGCGCCCTCCGCACGCGCCTTCTGCAGCATGTCGACGACGCCGATCAGCGCGAGCATCGGGGAGTCCTTCAGCATCGCGATGACGTAGTTGCCCAGGGCGGGCACCACCCGGCGGATCGCCTGCGGCAGGATCACCGCGGTCCAGGTGCGGCGGCGGGAGAGGCTGAGCGCGGTGGCCGCCTCCCACTGCCCCCTGGGCACACCGTCGATACCGGCCCGGTAGACCTCGGCGGTGTACGTCGAGTAGTGCAGACCGAGCGCGATCACACCGGTGGTGAGCGCCGAGAACTTGATGTCCCAGGTCGGCAGCACGTAGTAGAAGAAGAACAGCTGCACCAGCAGCGGAGTGTTGCGGATGAACTCCACGACCGCCGCCACCGGCCAGCGGACGAAGCGGGTCGGCGAGCGGAAGGCCATCGCCCACACCAGGCCGAGGGCGAACGCCAGGACCGAGCCCAGCGCGGTCGCCTCCAGCGTGATCAGCAGTCCGCGGCCCAGCTCGGGAAGGAAGTCCTTGGCCACGTCCCAGTCCCAGTTCACTGGGCACCTCCCGCCGTGATGATGTCGGACGACTGCTCGGTCTCCTGGCGGGCGGACAGCTTCCGGGTGGCCAGCGGGCCCTTGCCGGACTTCGCCGGGGCCTGGCCGATACCCGCCTTGGCGCGCCGTTCCAGCAGCCGCATCAGCCGGGTGAGGACGAAGGCCAGCACGAAGTAGAGGACCAGGATGATCGTGTAGATCTCCAGGCTGTCACCGGTCGCCAGCCGCGAGAGCTGGGCGGCGAAGGTGATGTCGGCGACGCTCACCGCGGAGACCAGGGCGGTCGCCTTCAACAGCTCGATCAGCAGGTTGTTGAAGGGCGGGATCATCTCGGGGATCGCCTGCGGCAGGATCACCCGGCGCATCCGCTGGGCGGGGGTGAAGCTGAGCGCGATGGCCGCCTCGCGCTGGGCCGGGGCCACCGCGGCTATCGCGCCGCGCACGATCTCCGAGCCGTACGCCCCGTAGGTGAGGCCCAGCGCCAGCACCGCCGCCCACATCGGCACCAGCTGATATCCGAAGGCCAGCGGCATCACGAAGAACAGCCAGAACATCAGCACCAGGGCCGAGGTGCCGCGGAAGACCTCCACGTAGCAGCCCGTCAGGAAGCGGACGATCCACAGCCGGGAGGTGCGGGCCATCCCGATGCCGAACGCCACCACGGCCGCGAAGACCGCGCTGTACAGGGTCAGCTGGATGGTGATCCAGACGCCCGGAAGAAGCCAGTTTTCCCACAGCCCGGCCGTCATGAGCACAGCTCCTCGGCGGTCAGATCGGTCATCTCTTCCTTGGTGAAGCCGAAGGGCCGCATGATGCGCAGCAGCTCGCCGCTCTTCTTCATCTTGTGCAGCTCGACATTGAAGGCGTCACGGAGCTTGGTCTCCTCCGGCCGGAAGGCGAAGCCGCCGGCGCCGATGTCCGGTTTGCCGTCGACCATCGCCTGGAACGGCTCGGTGGCCTCGGCCAGCCGGCTGTTCCGCTGCTTCACCACGTTGTGAACGGTCACCGTCGTGCCCGCGAAGACATCGGCCCGGCCCTGTTCCACCGCGAGCAGCCCGGCCAGCTGGTCGGGGAGGATCAGCATGTCGCTCTGCTTGATCCCGGCGTCCTCCGCATAGCCGATCTGGGCATATGCGGTGCCGGTGGCCATCTTGGCCTTCCGCTTCACGATGTCCTGGTAGTTGTGGATGTTCTTGGGGTTCCCCTTGCGCACGATGAACGCGTCACGCATGCGGTAGTCGGGGTCGGAGAAGATCACCTGGGCGCAGCGGTCGGGGTTGATGTACATCCCCGCCGAGACCACGTCGAACTGCTGCGAGCGAAGGCCCGGAATGAGCGAGCCGAACTCGGTCGGCACCGGCTGCACCTTTGCCACGCCCAGCCGCTGGAAGATGACCTTCGCGATCTCGGGCGCCTCACCGGTGAAGTCGCCGTCCTTGTCGATGTACCCGAATGGGATCTCCCCCGCTATTCCCAGTCGGACCGTGCCTTGCGACCGCAGCCGCTCCAGCAGATTGCCCCCGTCCTCGGCGCCGGAGCCGGATACCCGGCTGCATCCGGCCGCGCCCAGCAGGCCCAGGGCCGCGCCGCCGACGAGAAGTGAGCGGCGACGTGGTCCCATTTTCGCTGTTTTTCTGCTATCGATGTCTTTCCCGCGTGGTGGAGCCATGGGCGCGCGGCTACCCGACTTCATGAAATATATGCGGGCTGTTTCCGGCCCTTGATACAGGCGATGTCTGGGTAGGCCCCTACGGCAGGACTGGTTCCGAAGCGACCTGGAGGAAAGTCGATGGTTGACCGAGCCGACCGGTTCATCGAGGTCTCGCTCGACAAGCGCGGGGTGAGCTGCACGGCGAAACTCCTCGACGATCTCGCGCCGATCACCTGCGAGGCGGTGTGGAACGCGTTGCCGCTGGGAGGTGATGTGTACCACGCGAAGTACGCGCGCAATGAGATCTACGCGCTGGTGCCGCCCTTCGCGCCCGAGGAGCCACCCCTGGAGAACCCGACGATCACCCCCATCCCCGGGGACCTCTGCTACTTCACCTTCACGGACACCCAGCTCGGGACCAAGTCGTACGGCTACGAGACCGACGCCAAGCACCAGGGGCGGCGGCAGGTCGTCGACCTCGCGCTCTTCTACGAGCGGAACAACCTGCTGATCAACGGTGACGCGGGCTGGGTCCCCGGGATCGTCTGGGGCACGATCGTCGACGGGCTCGACCGGATGGCCGACGCCTGCCAGGACCTGTGGCGCGCGGGAGCGCTGGGGGAGACGCTCAACTTCCGCCGGGCGTAGCGCACGGGCCCCGGGCCCCGGTCTTCCGGGCCCCTGGGCGGGCCCCGGGTCTCCGGGCCCCTGGGCCGCGGCCTCGGGTCTGGGGCCTCGGGTCCGCCCGGTCCCGGCTCCCGCCGTCGTCCACGGCTCCGCCCGGTCCTGGTACCTACCGTGGTCCACGGCTCCGCCGCGGGCTCAGGCCGTCGGTGGACGCACCCCGTCCGCCAGCCCCGCTTCGAACAGCGTGTGCGCCGCCCGCAGCACCAGCGCGTCCGCGTGGCGTGCGCCCACCAACTGCACCCCGATCGGCAGACCCGCGCCACTGAGGCCGCACGGCACCGACGCCGCGGGCTGCTGGGTCAGGTTGAACGGGTAGGTGAACGGCGTCCAGCCGGTCCACCGGGTGTGCGCCGACCCCTTGGGCACCTCGACCCCCGCCTCGAACGCGGTGATCGGCAACGTCGGGGTGACCAGCAGGTCGTACGCCGAGTGGAAACGTCCCATGGCGTGGCCGAGGGCCATCCGTACGTCCACGGCCGCCAGATAGTCCAGCGCGCTGTACGCCGCCCCCTGGGCGCAGATCTCGCGCAGCCCCGGGTCCAGCAGCTCCCACGCCTCCTGCCCCAGCGGCTGCACCACCCGGGCCGCGCCGCTGAACCACAGCGTGTGGAACGCCTCCACCGGATCCTGGAACCCCGGGTCGATCTCCTCGACCACCGCGCCCAGCTCCGCCAGCAGGTCCACCGCCCGCCGCACCGCCGCGGCCACCTCCGGGTCGACCACGGCCGCCCCGCCGAGCGCGGGGCTGTAGGCCACCCGCAGCCCGTCCACCCCGCCGCCGGAGGTGAGTGCCTCCCGGAAGCTGCCCTCGGGGGGCGCCAGCTGCGACCAGTCGCGCCAGTCGGGGCCGGAGATCACATCCATCAGCAGCGCCGCGTCCGCCGCGTCCCGGGTCATCGGCCCCACATGGGCCAGCGTGCCGAACGCGCTCGCCGGATAGAGCGGAACCCTCCCATAGGTGGGTTTCAACGCGAAGATGCCGCAGAAGGCCGCCGGGATACGGACCGACCCCCCGCCGTCCGTTCCCAGGCTCAGCGGGCCCGCGCCCAGCGCCACCGCGGCGGCGCTGCCGCCGCTGGAGCCGCCCGCGGTCCGCCGAGGGTCGTACGGATTGCCGGTGACCCCGTAGACCGGGCTGTCGGTGACGCCCTTCCAGCCGAACTCGGGGGTGGTGGTCTTGCCCACGAACACCGCGCCGTGCTCGCGCAGCCGGGCCACCGAGGGCGCGTCCTCGTCCCACGCCTGGGCCTCGGGCCGTACGGTCCGTGAGCCGCGCAGCGTGGGGGCGCCGCGCAGCAGCAGGATGTCCTTCACCGACACCGGTACGCCGTCCACCAGGCCCGCCGGGGTCCCGCGCCGCCACCGCTCGGCGGACTCCTCCGCCTGCCGCAGCGCCCCTTCGGCGTCCACCCGGCTGAAGGCGTTCACCTCCGGCTGTATCTGTTCGATCCGGTGGAGGACGGCACGGGTCGCCTCGACGGGGGAGAGCTCGCCGGAGGCGTACCCCTCGACGAGTTGAACGGCTGTCAGGTCGTGCATGTCGGTCATCCGTCTCTCCGTTCAGGTTCTGCGATCAGTCCACCGGTACGTATCCGAGGCGTTTGTCGACGACGTTGAGCAGCGGTTCGCCCGCGCACCAGCGGTCGTAGTTGTCCTGGAACTGCTCGGCGAGGTGGTCGCGCCAGCCGACCGTGTCGCCGCTCATATGGGGCGAGACGAACAGCCCCGGCACGTCCCACAGGGGGTCGTCCGCGGTCAGCGGCTCGTGTTCGAAGACGTCCAGCGCCGCGCCGCCGATCCGCCGGGCCACCAGCGCCGCCGTAAGGTCCTTCTCGACGACCAGGGGGCCGCGGCCGACGTTGATGAACCGGGCGGTGGGCTTCATCCGGTCGAAGGCGGACCGGTCGAACATGCCGCGGGTGGCATCGGTGAGCGGCGCCGCGCACACCACCCAGTCGGCCCGCGGGAGCAGCTCGGGCAGCTCGTCACCGGCCCGCACGCCCTGCCGCGCGGTGCGCCCCACCAGGTCGACCACCACACCGAGCGCGCCCAGGGTGGAGCCGATCGCCCGGCCGATGGGGCCCGCGCCCACGACCACGGCACGCGTCCCGGCCAGCCGCATGGTCTCCCGGTGCTGCCAGCGGCGCTGCCGCTGCAGCTCCCAACTTCCGTGGAGGTCCTTGGCCATGGCGATCACCAGCCCGGCCACGTACTCGGCGATCGGCTGTTCGAACACCCCGCGGGCGTTCGTCAGCACCGTGTCGGACGCGATGAGTTCGGGGCAGAGGAGCCGGTCCACCCCCGCGCTCGCGGTATGGACCCAGGCCGGCCGGCGACCCTCGCCGGGCCAGGCGTCACGGACCGCGTCGGAGGTGAAATCCCAGACCAGGAGCACATCCGCGGCAGGGAGCACCTCGGGCAGCGAAGTCTCGTCGCAGACGAGGACCCTGGCCCGGTCGGCCAGCCGGTCCAGCCGGACGGGCGGCTGGTCGCCGAAGACGACAACTGTGCTTTCGGACATAGGCGGGAAACCATTTCGAAACGTGGATGGGTTTGCCTGAAGAGGAAGCGGGCAGGCGCCTCAGTTTGAGGATTGACCACGCTAGGCAGCGGAAACTACCGTCGTCAACAACGGCATCTGTCCCGGCGTCCCGGCATTAGGCCGGTCTCTCTCCGTCGAAATCTCTGGCCAATGGTCCAGTCCCTCCGTTCTGTATTGGGGCTCGCTTTGGACGTCTCTTTTCTGGGTGGCCCACAGCCGCAGCGTGGCGTGGGCGTGGTGGCACCGTTCGACTTCGCACTGGATCGTGAGCTGTGGCGCTGGGTACCGGACGAGGTTTCCCTGCACCTCACCCGTACCCCGTTCGTACCGGTCGAGGTCAGTCTCGACCTGGCCCGGCTCGTGAGCGAGCACGAGACCTTGCACGAGGCGGTGCGGGCGCTGACCGCCGTCGCGCCGGAAGTGGTGGCGTACGCCTGCACCTCGGGCAGCTTCGTCGGCGGTGTGGCCGGTGAGCGCGCGATGTGCGCGGCGATGACCCAGGCGGGTGAGCTTCCCTCACTGACCACCTCGGGCGCGCTGCTGGAGGCGCTGCGGGAGATCGGCGCCCGGCGGATCGCGGTGGTGACCCCCTACACCCGGTCGGTCACCGACTCGCTGGAGGAGTACCTCGGCGAGGCCGGAATGACCGTCACCGGACGGGCGTACCTCGGACTGACCCGGCACATCTGGAAGGTGCCGTACCGCGATGTGGTCGACATGGCCCGGCAGGCGGTGGTCGGGGCGACCGACGCGCTCTTCATCAGCTGTACCAACCTGCCGACCTACGACGTGATTCCGCAGCTGGAGGCGGAGCTGCGGATGCCCGTGCTGTCCGCGAACCAGGTCACGATGTGGGCGGCGCTGAAGGCGATCGGCGCCCAGGCCGTCGGGCCGTACCAGGCGCTGCTGGACCCGCTCGCCCGGTCCGGTCCGGCGGGGATGTCGGTGCCGCCGATGGGCGGTCCGCTCCCGGTGACGGACCAGGTCGTCGGGTCGGTGATCGGGGCCGTGGAGTCGGTGGAGTCCGTGGTGGAGGAGCCGGAGGCGGCGCTGGCCGGGGCGGCTCCGCCGGGGGCGGACGGCGAGCCGGCGGACGGGCTCGACCCGGGCTTCGGAACCGGCGTCGGGGAGGGGCCCTACCTCGACGATTCGGGAGGCCCGTCACCGGTGTGAGGGGAGCTGCCCGGCGGATGGGAACCCGCCGGGCGCCCGCGGTGTAGGAGAAGTGACAGCAGTGCAGGGGGCGGCGCTCGCGGGGGCCGCCAGTAAGGAGGCAGTCATGGTGGACTCGACCCGGCCGACCCCGAACACGGTGGGCTTTCTCTACCCCGGATACTCCGCCGAGGACGAATATCCGCGCCTGGAAGGCATGCTGGGCGGCGATAGCGGCGATATTCGGCTTCCCCTCGTCCACACCGACATCGGCGAGGACGCCCACCGGGTGGACGCACTGCTGGAAATGGGGTCGGCGGCCCGGCTCGCGGCCGGGGTCGCCGAGCTGGCCGAGCGCGGCGCGCGGGCCGTGGTCTGGGCCTGCACCAGCGCCAGCTTCGTCTTCGGCTGGGAGGGCGCCGAGGAGCAGGTGCGCGAGCTGAGCGAGACGGCCGGGATGCCCGCCTCCAGCACCTCCTTCGCCTTCGCCCACGCGGTGCAGGCGCTCGGCGCCGACCGGGTGGCCATCGCCGCGACCTATCCGGAGGACGTCGCCGACTACTTCCGGGCATTTTTGAAGGCGGCGGGCGCGGAAGTGGTCTCGATGCGGGGCAGCGGGATCATCACGGCGGCGGAGGTGGGCACCTGGGGCCGGGAGGAGGTGCTGCGGCTGGCCCGCGCCGGGGACCATCCCGAGGCCCAGGCGGTGCTCCTGCCGGACACCGCTCTGCACACCGCCGCCTGGATTCCGGATCTGGAGGCGGAGCTGGGCAAGCCGGTGCTCACGGCCAACCAGGTCACGGTCTGGGAGGGGCTGCGGCTGCTGGGCCACGATCCGGTCCATGACCGGCTGGGCGCCCTCTTCGCCCGAAGTGGAGGGTAGAAGCGGGCGGACGGAAGCGGCGGTGCGGGCGCGGTCGGGCACCGGCGGGAGGGCCGCGGAGCCGGTGACGGGGAGCTGAACCCCGGCGAAAATCCACGTTGCTCTTTCGCCATCGATGCATTCCGCTTACCGGACTGCGCCTAGCATGCAGCCGTGCGTCGCCATCAGCTCTCCCCGGTCCCGCCGGCACGTCATCTGCTGGCCGCCGGTGCGGTGACGGTGGCGGCGGCCATCGGAATCGGCGCGCTGGCGGTCGTCGGAGACTCCTCACACCGTCCTCGGGCACACCCCTCCGCGAGCGCGTCCGCGAAGGCATCGGACGGGCTCCGGCACACCTCCGTCGAGGTGTCCGAGGGCGGCTGCGGCCGTGGCTGGACCCGTGGCACCCGTGGCAAACAGGTCTTCGATCTGCGGAACACCTCCAGCAGACCGGCCGAGGTCTATCTCACCGGCGCGGCGGACGGCGCCGTCTACGGAGAGGTGGAGGGCCTGGGCCCCGGCACCAGCAGACCGCTGAGCGTCACCCTCGGCGGGGGCTCCTACGCCTTCGTCTGCCTGCCCGAGGACGCGGACGCGGTCACCGGACCCACCGTCACCGTCTCCGGACCGGCCCGGGGCGGTGGACCGGCCGCGCTTCCGGTCAGCCAGCAGGATCTGATCCCGCCCACCCTGGCCTACCAGAAGTGGGTGGCGGGCCGGATGGACGAACTGGTGCGGCGCACGGACGCGCTGCGCTCGGCCGTCCACTGCGGTGACCTGACGGCGGCCCGGGCGGCCTGGCTGCCCGCCCATCTGGTGTACGAGCGGATGGGCGCCGCGTACGGCGCCTTCGGCGACGCCGACGGGGCGATCAACGGCACCACGGCGGGGCTGCCCGGCGGGGTCCACGACCCGGACTTCACCGGATTCCACCGCCTGGAGTACGGCCTGTGGCACGGCGAGTCGGCGCACGACCTGCTCCCGGTCGCCGACCGGCTCGTCAAGGACGTCCGAGGGCTGCGGGACGACTGGGCACAGGCGCGGATGGACCCTGCCGACCTGGGCCTGAGGGCGCACGAGATCATGGAGAACACCGTGCAGTTCGAGCTGACCGGCCGCACCGACTACGGCAGCGGCACCAACCTGGCCACCGCGCGGGCCAATCTGGACGGCACCCGGGCCGTGCTGCGCCGGCTGGAGCCGCTGCTGAAGCCCCGTGCCCCCTGGCTGCCCGAGCTGACGAGCGGACTGGACCGCACCCAGCGGACCCTGGAGCACTCGCACCACGGGGACCACTGGACCCCGCTGGACCGGCTCAGCCGCGCCGATCGGGCGCGGCTCAACGCGGACACGGGAGCCCTGGTCGAGCGGCTGGCCCGGGTGGCGGCGCTGATGGATGTGCGGAGGACCCGGTGAGCGAGGTGCTGCGCAGGGGCTTCCTGCTGGGTGCGGCGGGCGCGGCCGGCGCGGTCGCGGGCGCCGCCGC
>NZ_BBOX01000460.1 GCF_001553455.1 Streptomyces hygroscopicus subsp. hygroscopicus | reverse complement strand
CCCGGCCCCCGTTCCCTAGGGCCGCCTCGGGCCTCTGTCCCGGAGTCGCCCCGGCCCCAGCCCCAGAGCCCGTCCCCGGACCCCGGCCCTGTCCCAGGGCTGCCCTCGGGCCCCCGTCCCCAGTCCCGTCCCAAACCCCTGTCCCGGAGTCGCCTCGGGCCCCGTTCCCCAGGGACGTCCTGGGCCGCTGTCCCGGAGCCGCCCCCGGGCCCCCGCCCCCAGAGCCGCCCCCGACCCGTCCCCAGAGCCGCCCCGGCCCCAGCCCCAGAGCCCGTCCCGGGGCCGGGGGACGTTTGGTCCTGGCTCTCACGGGCACTTGGAGCGCCCTGGCCCCCGTACGCCCGGGAGATTCGTGTGAGCCCAGTACGCATAGTGATCGTCGGTGCCGGATTCGCGGGTTATCAGGCCGCCCGTACCCTCTCCCGCACCCTGCGCGGCGCGGCGGACATCGTCCTGATCAACCCCAATGACTATTTCCTGTATGTGCCGCTGCTGCCCGAAGTGGCCGCCGGGGTCCTGGAACCCCGACGCGTCTCGGTCTCCCTCACCGGCACCCTGCCGCACGTCCGGCTGGTGCTGGGCGAGGTGCACGGTGTCGACCTCGACGCCCGCCGGATCTCCTGGCGGGACCCCGACGGCCGGTCCGGCGAGATGGACTACGACCGGCTGATCCTCTCCGTGGGCAGCGTCAACAAGCTGCTTCCGATTCCCGGTGTGGCCGAGCACGCCCGCGGCTTCCGCGGGATGCCGGAAGCCCTCTTCCTGCGCGACCACATCACCCGGCAGATCGAGATGTCCGGCACCGCGAAGGACCCGCGGGAGCGGACCGCCCGCCGCACCTTCGTGGTGGTCGGCGCCGGATACACCGGCACCGAGGTGGCCGCCCACGGGGTGCTCTTCACCGACTCGCTCGCGCGGAAGAACTCCACCCTGCGCGGCGCGCCCCGCCCCCGCTGGATGCTGCTCGACATCGCCCCCCGGGTGCTGCCGGAGCTGGACAAGAGGCTGTCCCGGACGGCCGACCGGGTGCTGCGCAAACGCGGTGTGGAGGTCCGCACCCGCACCACGGTCAAGGAGGCCACGGCGGACGGGGTGCTGCTGGACGACGGCGATTTCATCGACACCCGGTCGCTGATCTGGTGCGTCGGGGTGCGCCCCGACCCGCTGGTGGAGCAGATCGGGCTGCCGACCGAACGCGGCCGGCTGCGGGTCGACCAGTATCTGGCCGTGCCCGGCTATCCGGACGTGGTGGCCTGCGGGGACGCCGCCGCGGTGCCGGACCTGACCCGGCCGGGCCAGTTCACCCCGATGACCGCGCAGCACGCCCAGCGGCAGGGGAAGATCGCGGGCCACAACGTCCTCGCCTCCCTCGGACGCGGCACCGCCAAGCCGTACAAACACCACGACCTCGGGTTCACCGTCGACCTCGGCGGGGTGCAGGCCGCCGCGGACCCGCTGCACATACCGCTGTCGGGGCCGGTCGCCAATGCGGTCACCCGCGGCTACCACCTGATGGCGATGCCGGGAAACCGGGTCCGGGTCGCCGCAGACTGGCTGCTCGACGCGGTGCTGCCACGCCAGGCGGTGCAGCTGGGGCTGATCCCGCCCTGGGCGGTGCCGCTGGACACCGAGTCGCCCGAGGTCGCACAGACGGCGCGGGTGGGCGGCGGCTGACCGCGGCCCGCCGCGCCGGCGTGAGAAGCGGCGGCCGACCGCCGGTGGCAACGCGGCAGCTGACCGCCGGCGAAACCTGGAAGGAGAACAATGCGACACCAGCAGCTCAGCGAGCTCGGGCAGCAGCTCCGTGTGGACTCGGTGCGTGCCGCCGCGGCCGCCGGGTCCGGCCATCCCACGTCGTCGATGTCGGCGGCGGACCTGATGGCCGTCCTGATGGGCAACCATCTGCGCTATGACTTCGAGCAGCCCGAGCACCCGGGCAATGACCACCTGATCTTCTCCAAGGGGCACGCCTCCCCGCTGCTCTACTCGATCTACAAGGCGGCCGGGGCGCTCCGCGACGAGGAGTTCCTCACCTTCCGCAAGCGCGGCAGCAGGCTGGAGGGCCACCCCACCCCCCGGCTGCCGTGGGTGGATGTGGCCACCGGATCGCTCGGCCAGGGGCTGCCCTACGGCGTGGGCACGGCGCTCAGCGGCAAGCGGCTGGACCATCTGCCGTACCGCGTCTGGGTGCTGTGCGGGGACAGCGAGCTGGCCGAGGGGTCGGTGTGGGAGGCGTTCGAGCACGCGGGGTACGAGCGGCTCGACAACCTCATCGCCATCATCGACGTGAACCGGCTCGGCCAGCGCGGGCCCACCCGCCACGAATGGGACCTGGACGCCTACGCGCGGCGCATCCGCGCCTTCGACTGGCACACCGTCGAAATCGACGGCCATGACATCGAGGCCATCGACCGCGCGTACGCCGAGGCGCTGTCCACCGTCGGCCGCCCCACCGCCATCATCGCCCGCACCATGAAGGGCCGCGGCGTCGCCTCGGTGGAGAACCGCGAGGGCATGCACGGCAAACCGCTGAAGAACGCGGAGGAGGCCATCGCCGAACTCGGCGGGGTGCGCAACCTGGCCGTGCCGGTGCTCGGCCCGCCCTCGGTGACCCCCACCCGGCCCTCTTCCGAGGGGCCGCTGGTCCTGCCGCGCTACAACCCCGGCGACTCGGTCCCCACCCGGGACGCCTTCGGGGAGGCGGTGGCCGCCGTCGGCACCGCCCGCGGCGATGTGGTGGCGCTCGACGGCGAGGTGGGCGACTCCACCCGGCTGGAGTACTTCCACAAGGAGCACCCCGAGCGGTACTTCGAGTTCTTCATCGCCGAGCAGCAGCTGGTGGCCGCCGCCGTCGGCATGCAGAACCGCGGCTGGAACCCGTACGTCTCCACCTTCGCCGCCTTCTTCACCCGCGCCTACGACTTCATCCGGATGGCCTCCATCAGCGACGCCGGCCTCAACCTCATCGGCTCCCACGCCGGGGTGGCCATCGGCGAGGACGGGCCCTCGCAGATGGGCCTGGAGGACCTGGCGGCCCTGCGGGCGGTGCACGGCAGCACAGTGCTCTACCCGAGCGACGCCAACCAGGCCGCCCAGCTGACCGCGGCCATGGCCGAGCGGTCCGGCATCCGTTATCTGCGCACCACCCGTGGTGCGACGCCGGTCATCTACCCGCCCTCCGAGACTTTCCCCATCGGCGGTTCGAAGGTCGTCCGGGCCACCGAGGACGACCGGGTCACCCTCATCGGCGCGGGGGTCACCCTGCACGAGGCGATCGAGGCCGCCGACCGGCTCGCCCAGGAGGGCATCCCCGCCCGCGTCATCGACCTGTACTCGCTCAAGCCGGTGGACGTCGAGACGCTGCGCACCGCCGCCGAGGTGACGGGGCGGCTGATCACCGTGGAGGACCACCACCCCGAGGGCGGGCTGGGCGACGCGGTGCTCGCGGCGTTCGGCGACGGCCGTCCGGTGCCCCGGATGGTCCGGCTCGCGGTGCGCACCATGCCGGCCTCCGCGACCCCCGCCGAGCAGCTGCACGACGCGGGGATCGACGCGGACGCGATCGTCGCGGCCGCGCGGGACCTGGCCGGCCGGGACAGCTGAGGGCACGACACGGCCGGAAGGACCGGAAGGAGCGGACACATGGGCATCAAGCGGGGAAAACGCGTGGTGGTGATCGGGGCCACCGGCAATGCCGGGACGAGCGTGGTCCGCGCGCTCGGCGAGGCCCCGGACATCGAGTCGATCGTGGGCGTCGCCCGCAGGGTGCCGAACTGGTCGCCGCCGAAGACGACCTGGGCACGGGCGGACATCGGGCGGGACGCCGGTGAGGAGGCCGATCTCGTACGGCACCTGCAGGGCGCCGACGCGGTGATCCACCTCGCCTGGCTCATCCAGCCCAGCCACCGGCCCGCCGTCACCTGGGACACCAACGTCCTCGGCAGCGCCCGGGTCTTCGAGGCGGTGGCGCGGGCCGAGGTGCCGGTGCTGGTGTACGCCTCCTCGGTGGGCGCCTACTCACCCGGGCCCGAGGACGGCCGCCCGGTGGACGAGTCCTGGCCCACCCACGGCTGGCCGGAGGCCGCGTACTGCCGGGAGAAGGCGTATGTGGAGCGGCTGCTCGACGCCTTCGAGCTGGAGCATCCGCAGATCCGGGTGGTGCGGATGCGGCCCGGTTTCCTGTTCAAGGAGGAGTCGGCGGCCGAGCAGCGCCGGCTGTTCATGGGGCCGTTCCTGCCCCGGCGGCTGATCCGCTCCGCCTTCCTGCCCGCGGTCTTCGACCTGCCCGGACTGCGGCTGCAGATCCTGCACACCGACGACGTGGCCGAGGCGTACCGGCTGGCGCTCGGCCGGGAGGTGCGCGGCGCCTTCAACCTCGCGGCCGAACCGCCGGTCGACGGCGCGACCCTGGCCGGTCTCCTCGACGCCAGGACGGTGCGGATCCCGCGCGCCGCCGCCCGCTCCGCCATGGCCACGGCCTGGCATCTGCATCTGCTGCCGCCCTCGCCCCAGCTGTTCGACGCCGCCCTGCGGCTCCCGCTGATGGACACCACCCGCGCCCAGCGGGAGCTGGGCTGGCGGCCCCGGCACACCGCCGTCGAGACGCTCCGGGAGTTCCTCACCGGGCTGCGCCGCGGCACCGGGATGGAACAGACCGCTCCGCTCGCCCCCAAGCTGCCCGGCGGACGGCCGGGCGAGGTCACCTCGACCGGGGTGGGGGAGCGCCCCTGACCGCCGGGCGGACACCGCGGGCCGGGTGAGACGCGGCACAGGAAACGGGCTCAGCGGCGGCAGCCGCCGCCGGGCCCGTTCCTCCGTGGCCCGTGCCCCCTAGTCCTCCCATGCCCCTCGTCACCCCTGAGCGACTCCCGTACGCTGCTGCCCAGTTGATCGGGAAGCCGACAGGGGTGGGGACATATGGGCAAGGCGGGGAGTCCGGCGCGCGGTCATGCCCGGCGCACGGGAACGGTGGCGGTCGCCATGGCGGCCGCCGCACTGTGTCTGACGGCATCGGCGCAGGCCCGGCCCGCCGCCGCGGACGATCCGTCCTACTCCGCCACCACGTCGGTCGGGGTGCACAACGCCTACGAGAAGGCCAAGTACCCCTACTTCGCCGACGCGCTGGACTCCGGCGCCTCGCTCCTGGAACTCGACGTGTGGACCAACGTGTTCGGCGCCGGCTGGCGGGTCTCGCACAGCAATCCGTTCGGCAACGACAACAACTGCGAGAACGCCGCCGGTCCGGCCGAGCTGCGCACCAAGGCCCGCAACCAGACCCTGGCCGGCTGCCTCGCCGACATGCGGGCCTGGCACGAGGCCCATCCGGGACACCGGCCGATCCTCCTCAAGGTCGAGATGAAGGACGGCTTCTACGGCAAGAGCGGACGCGGCCCGGCCGATCTCGACGCCCTGCTCGGCACCACTCTGGGCGACGCGCTGCTGCGTCCGGCGGACGTGGTGGGCGGCCACGCCGACCTCGACCAGGCGGTGCGGGCGGGCGGCTGGCCGTCCCGCTCCGCGCTCGCCGGGAAGTTCGTCGTGGAGCTGATCCCGGGCACGGTCGAGGAGAACAACCCCCTGGACACCCTGTGGACCGACCGGGAGTACGCCACCCATCTGCGGGACCTGTCCGCCGCCGGGAAACTGGGTCAGGCCGCCGCCTTCCCCGCCGTCCACCGCGCCGCCACCGGCGACCCGCGCACCCGCTACACCGACGCCACGCTCCGGCCGTGGTTCGTGCTCTTCGACGGGGACGCCTCCGCGTACGTCACCGGCGGTATCGACACCGCCTGGTACGACGACCGCCACTACCTGCTGATCATGACGGACGCGCACCAGGTGGCACCCGCCATCGACGGCACCAGCCCGACCGAGGCCCAGGCGCGGACGAGGGTGTCCGAACTCGCCGCCCGGCACGCCAGCTTCGCGACCGCCGACTGGTATCCGCTGCCGTCCGTGCTGTCCACCGTCGTCCCCCGTGGCTGAACACCCGCCGCCGGGTCCCCGCCCGGTTGACCGCCGCCGGGTGGAGGTGCGGGACGGCCGAGACGAAGAGCGAGCGGCGGACGGGCGGTAAGCCGCGCCCGTGCCGGACGGCGCCGCGCACGCTGCCCGGCGCGGGCGGTCCGGGCCGCACGGCACGCGGCTGATCCCGCCCACCCGCGTCCACCAGCGGCTGCGGGCGGGGCTTTGTCATGTCCGGCGTACCCGAGTGACGTTGTAGAGTCGCGGAGTCAGGCGGCGGGGTGCACGGTGGAGGGGGTCGGTGTTGAGGGGAGAGGCGTATGGCCTGCCACACATACCGGGTGACCGAACTCGTCGGCTCATCCACCGAAAGTGTCGACGACGCGATCAGAAGTGGCATCGACCGGGCCTCCCGGACGCTCCGGGAACTGGACTGGTTCGAGGTCACCGAGATCCGCGGGCATCTCGAGGGCGGCCGCATCGCGCATTACCAGGTGGGGCTGAAGGTGGGATTCCGGCTGGAGGACAAGACGGCCTGACCCGCTCCGGCAACGGCCGCCCGTGCTCACGTGGGTCAGTTCGCCCGTGCTCACATGGGTCAGCCGGGAGGGCGCGGCGGCTCGGCGGCGCGGCCGATGGCGCCCCGGATCGCGTCCTCGGCGCTCCCGGCGGGGGAGCCGACGATCCCGGTCACCCGGTGGGCGGGGGCCGCGGCAGTCGCCCCGGCACGCGCGGCGGTGCCTTCGCCCCTCCCACCCTGCCCCGGCGCCCCGGGCTCCGCGAGCCGGCGGCGCCCCTACGGCACCACGGTGACCGGCCAGCGCCCCGCCTTGACCAGCCGCACCGCCACCGAACCGACGAAGCGGTGCCCGGCCTGCTCGGACGCGCCCACCACCACCGCGTCGGCCTTCAGCTCGTCGGCCGCCTGGACCAGGCCGTTGTACGGGTCGCCGCGGAAGGTGTGGAACTCCCAGCGCACCTCCAAGACCCCGCGTCGCCGCTCGGCGGCCTCGCGCATCTCGCGCATCAGCTCCTCGGCGACCTCAGCCGTGGTGTCGGCCACCGACGCCCCCAGCGCCGCCCCGCCGGCGAGCACCGGCTGGACGTAGACCACCACGAGCAGCGCGTTCTGCCGTCTGGCCAGTCCGGCGGCGTAGGCCGCGGCGCGCCAGGAGGATTCGGAACCGTCCAGTCCGGCCACGATGACCTTCGGTCCGTCGGTTCCCCGTTCAAAAGACGGAGGGAGATTGTCCACCACATCTGCGAGGCTAGCGCCAAGGACGGGCCGGTGATCAACCGGGCCGTACCGCGGGGCCGGCCCACCGGCGACCGCGTCATGACCGCCACGTACGACAGGAGAGACAATGGGCGGCACCCACGGGGGCGAACTTCTCGCCATCAGCGACCTGCATGTGGCCTATCCGGAGAACCGGGCGATCGTGGAGCGGCTGCGGCCCGGCTCCGACGACGACTGGCTGATCGTCGCGGGGGACGTCGGCGAGGTGTTCTCCGAGATCGAGGAGGTCCTCGGGCTGCTGAGCGAGCGCTTCGCCAAAGTCATCTGGTCCCCGGGCAACCACGAGCTGTGGACCCATCCCAAGGACCCCTTGGAAGTCCGCGGGGTGGCGCGCTACGAGGCACTGGTGGAGATGTGCCGGGCGAAGGGCATCGTCACCCCCGAGGACCCCTACCCCCTCTGGGAGGGCATCGGCGGGCCGCTGGTCATCGCCCCGCTGTTCCTGCTCTACGACTACACCTTCCGCCTCGACGGGCTGGCCACCAAGGAGGCCGCGCTGGCCCACGCCCATGACGCGGGCGTGGTCTGCACCGATGAGCACTTCCTGCACCCCGACCCCTACCCCACCCGCGACGCGTGGTGCCGGGCCCGGGTCGCCGAGACCGAGGCCCGGCTGGCCGCCGTGGACCCGGAGCTGCGGACCGTGCTCATCAACCACTGGCCGATGACCCGGCTGCCCACCCGGGTGCTGCGCTACCCCGACTTCGCGCTGTGGTGCGGCACCGAGCTGACGGCCGACTGGCACGTGCGGTTCCGGGCCGAGACCGTTGTCTACGGCCATCTGCACATCCCCCGCACCACGGTGGAGGACGGGGTGAAGTTCCAGGAGGTCTCGGTCGGCTACCCCCGGGAGTGGAAGGCCCACGGCCGGCTGCCGGAGGACCCGCTGCGCCGGATCCTGCCGGTGCCGGTGCCGTAGCGGGCCTCACGGTGCCCGGCGGGGCCGGGGCGTCGGGGCGTCACGCTGTCCGGTGGGACCGGAGCGCCGGGGCCTCGCGCTGTCCGTGGGAGCCGGGCATCCGGTGGGCCAGGGGGCGTCCTGACGGGCCGGAGGGCGGCGCCGGCCGCGGTCGGGGCCCGGCCCGCCGCCCCTGGCTTCCGGAACGGACTAACGGACTCAAGACCCTCCCCGGGCGCTGGGGAACAGATCGGTGAAGGCCGTGGTGGAGTCGCCGACCGACCGTCCGAAGGGCTCGTCGAAGTCCCACACCAGGAAGAGCAGGAAGACGATGAGCGCGGTGAACATCACCGCGAGCATCAGCTCCCGGGGGGAGCGGCGGATCTGCAGGGTGAAGACCAGCCCGATCACCAGCGCCGCGCCGAGCACCAGTCCGAACCAGACCAGATGGGGCATCGTGGGCCCGGCGCTCTGCTGCCGGGCACCGCGCGCCTCGTCCACGGCGGCCACCTGATCCACCATCGGCTGGTACGCCTGCGCCTGCAGAGCGCTGTGCGGGGTCGCGAGGCTGACATCGCGGCGCAGAGTGGTCAGCAGCTCGGCACCGCGGTCGGTGAGCTCGCCCTTGTCGAGCATCACCTTCCACTCCGTGTGCACCACATGGCGCACATACGCGTCCACGTCACCGCGGACGCGATCGCGCACCGGGCGGGGGTAGACACTCACCCGCTCGGTCACTTCGTGGAGCGCCTGCGCCTCCGTACGGACCCCGTCCTGCGCGGCGCCGCGCGCCTCCCAGACGCCGGCGATCGCCAGGCCCAGCACGATCGCGTAGACCACGCCGATCATCATGATCATGTAGTCGAGGACATCGGGGGTCTCGTCCGGGTCGGTTCCGACCCCGAGCCGACGTGCGTTGAGGAACGCCCCGATCACCACGACCACGCAGGTCCCGGCCATCACCAGGGTCATGAGCAGCCATTCGGGCATGGACAACCTCCCAAGCGGTTCGGCGGTGCGCCGTCAGCCGCGCCGCCCGCGGCGCGCCGCGGAGCGCGAACGCGGGCGCAGAGCGGCGGCCGCGAGGATCGCGGGCGCGGTGAGCAGCAGGGTGAAGGTGACCAAGGAGGTCCCGGTGTCGGGTTGCTCGCGGGCGGGCTTCTGATACGCGTGCATCTCGACGGCTCGGGTCCTGGTCGGTGGGGGAACCGGCTTGGGGGGCGATGCCGGAGGTCTGGTGCGCGGGGGCGGGGGCGGGGACGGCAGCGGAAGCGCGGACGAGGGGGCCCGCACCGTCCTGGTGGGCGCGGGAGTGGGGCTCGCGGCGGCCGTCCGGCTCGGCGCGGGCGTCGGCGTCGGCGTCGGCGTGGGCGTCGGCGTGGCGGACCGGCTGGGGGTGGGCGTCGGGGTCGGGGTGGGCGAAGGACGGGGCGGCGTCGGCGTGGGAGTCGGTGTCGGCGTGGGGGTCGGCGTAGGCGTCGGTGTGGGAGTCGTCGTAGGCGTCGGCGTGGGACACCAGCCGTACCGGGCGATGACCCGGATCCGGCCCACCGAGGAGGCGACGCAGATGCACAGACCCGGACCGATCCTGATCCGCACCGAGATGCGCGGTTCGCCGTCCGGGGCCCCGGGCCCCGCCCCGGCCCGGGGAGAGGAGGTCGGGCGGGGCGCGGTGGACCTGGCCGCCGGGCCGTCACCACCCGGGTCGGCCGAGGCGGTCGCCCCCGCCGAGGCGAGGACCAGGGCAGTGGTCAGGACCCCCGCACGCCATAATCGCTGCCATCGGTTCACGAGAAGATGTTCGGCCGAACGGACGCCCGCCAGCCGTATGAACATCGTGATTCCCCCGAATAGGGGAATACGCGCGGAGATTGGCG
The DNA here is from genome assembly GCF_001553455.1 of Streptomyces hygroscopicus subsp. hygroscopicus. Classification (GTDB taxonomy): domain Bacteria; phylum Actinomycetota; class Actinomycetes; order Streptomycetales; family Streptomycetaceae; genus Streptomyces; species Streptomyces hygroscopicus. The sequence continues at coordinate 4,542 of NZ_BBOX01000460.1, read as the reverse complement.
CATCGAGCTTCAGGGAGGGAGCTGCAGGGACCTTCCGGCGGGATCGCTCAGCGGGTCCCCGGCCCACGGGCCTCACCTCATCGCGTCACCGCGCGTCCTTCGGGCGGGCCCGCTCCAGGATCGGACCGGTGTCCGTACCCGGCGGCAGGGTGCCGAAGGCATGCCCCCAGTCCCCGTCGAGCCGCGAGGCGCAGAACGCGTCGGCGACGGCCGGGTGGCTGTACCGCACCAGCAGGCTGCCCTGCAGCACCAGCGTCATCTGCTCGGCCAGCCGGCGCGCCAGCAGCTGAGCCCGCTGGGGGTCGGCGAGTTGGGGCAGCAGCCCGCGCAGCCGGTCCACGGCCGCGTCCAGCCGGGCGTCGGCTCCGGCGGCGGTGCCGACCTCGGCCAGGAACGCCTCCAGCGCGCCCGACTCCCGGCTCAGCGCCCGCAGCACATCGAGCGCCGCGACGTTCCCCGAGCCCTCCCAGATCGAGAGCAGGGGCGCCTCGCGGTACAGGCGCGGCATCCCGGACTCCTCCACGTAGCCGTTGCCGCCCAGGCACTCCAGGGCCTCGGCGGCGTGGGCCGAGCCGCGCTTGCACACCCAGTACTTGCTCACCGCGAGCCCCAGCCGGCGCAGCGCCGCCTCGCCCTCGTCCCCGGCCTCCGCGTGGTCCAGGGCGGCCGCGAGCCGCATCGCGAGCGTGGTGGCCGCCTCCGACTCGACCGCCAGATCGGCGAGCACATTGCGCATCAGCGGCTGGTCGACCAGCTCGGCGCCGAACGCCCGGCGGTGCTCGGCGTGGTGCAGCGCCTGCCGCAGCCCGGCCCGCATGCCCGCCGCCGAGCCGATCACGCAGTCCAGACGGGTGACGTTGACCATCTCCACGATGGTCCGCACCCCGCGGCCCGGTTCGCCGACCCGCCAGGCCAGGGCGGACTCGTACTCGATCTCGGCCGAGGCGTTCGAGCGGTTGCCCAGCTTGTTCTTGAGCCGCATCAGCCGCAGCGGGTTGCGGCTGCCGTCCGGCAGCACCCGGGGGACCAGGAAGCAGGTCAGCCCCTCCTCCGTCCGGGCCAGCGTCAGGAAGACATCGCTCATCGGCGCGGAGGTGAACCACTTGTGGCCGGTGAGGAGGTAACCGCCGTCACCGGTCGGTACGGCCCGGGTGGTGTTGGCGCGGACGTCCGAGCCGCCCTGCTTCTCCGTCATCGACATGCCCGCGATCAGGCCCCGCTTGCCCAGCGGCGGCCGCAGCCCGAAGTCGTAGGCGCGGGCGGCCAGCAGCGGTTCGTACACCGCGGCGAGCTCCGGTTCGGCGCGCAGCGCCGGGATGGCGGCGTACGTCATGGAGATGGGGCAGCCGTGGCCGGGCTCGGCCTGCGCGAAGGCGTAGAACTTGGCCGCGCGCACCAGATGGGCGCCGGGGCGGCTCTCGCTCCAGGCCGCCGCGTGCTGGCCGCTCTCCACGGCGGCCCCCATCAGCTGGTGGTAGGCGGGGTGGTACTCGACCTCGTCGACGCGATGGCCGTATCGGTCGTGGGTGTGCAGCACCGGGGGGTGCTCCTCGGCCAGCCGCGCCCACTCCTGGACCTCGGCGGAGCCGGCCCGCGCGCCCAGCTCCCGCACCTCGCGCTCGCCCCAGCCGCCGCCGTCCCGGCGCAGGGCCTCCGTCAGGGCGGGGTCGTCCGCGGTGCTGAAGCCGACCAGCGGCGGCACCTGGTTGAGGACCTCGTGGGTAGCGCTCATGGCAGACATCTCCTGGGTTCGCGGCGGTCTCCCGCGGCCGGCCGGCCGGTTCGGCCTTACACTTCCATCATGCGTGATCCGGAACTGTAATGGATAGGCTTTCGGGTAACCATGGACGACACCGGAACGCTCACCCTGCGACCGCTGACCGCGCGCTCCATCGTGCTGAGCACCCTGCTGGGGCATCACCCGCCCCAGCTGCCCGCCCGCGCGCTGGTGCGCGTCGGCGCGCTCTTCGGCACCGCGGAGGGCACCATCCGGGTCGCCCTCACCCGTATGGTCGCGGCCGGTGACCTGGAACAGCGCGGCGGTACCTACCGGCTCACCGACCGGCTGCTGGCCCGCCAGGCGCGGCAGGACGACAGCCGCGCCCCCCGCACCCGGCGCTGGGACGGCGGCTGGGAGATCGCGGTCGTCACCTCCGAACGGCGCGAGGCGGCCGAGCGCGCCGCCCTCCGCCAGACCATGGCCGCCCTGCGCCTGGCCGAACTGCGCGAGGGCACCTGGATGCGCCCCGCCAACCTCGTCCGCCCGCGCCCGGACGTCGTCGCCGAGCAGTGCGCCTGGTTCACCGGCGCGCCGGAGGGCGACCCGGCCGGGGTCGCCGCGCGGCTGTGGGACCTGCACGGCTGGGCCCGTCGGGCCAGACGGCTCGGCGCGGCGCTGGACGGCGCGGAGGCGCCGGCCGAACGGTTCACCGTCGCCGCCGCCGTCCTGCGGCACCTTCTCACCGACCCGGTACTCCCCGCCCGGCTGCTGCCGAAGGACTGGCCGGGCGCCGAGCTGCGACGCCGCTACGACGCGTTCGAACGGGACTTCCGTGCGCTGTTGCCGCGGTACGCCGGGGGCGGCTGAACGGGGGCGCCCCCGGGGCGGTGCCCCTCGCCGGGCGCACCGCCCCGGGAGCCGCGTCCCCTGGAATCCGGTGCCCCTGCTGGGTGTGGCCCCGGGGTGTTGGTGTGAGCCGTAAGCCGAGGGTGCTGCCTGGGGTGCCGTGCGTCACGGGGTGGGCGGTGAGGTGGGCCGCCGGGGCCGGGTGCCGCTACCAGGGCGTCGGGGCGGGTTGCTGGGGTGGCCGGGGCGGCCGGGGTGTGCCGGACGGTGCTCGGGGTGCCGCGGGGCGTTGGCCCCCGGCGCCCAGGGGCTGCTGGGGACTGGGTGCTGCCCCGGGGTGCCGAGGCGGGTTGCCGGGGGCTGGGTGCCCCGCGGCGTTGCCCCACCGGCCACCGGCACCCACCGGCGTGCGGGCGCCGTGAGGGCGCCCCCGCCGCGCCGCCCCCGCTATCCCCGTCGCTACGCCGACTCGCGCACCACCAGCTCGGTGGGGAGTACCAGCGCCGGTTCGATGGGCTCCCCGGCGGTCAGCCGCAGGAGTTGGCGGGCCAGCCGGCGGCCGATCCCCTCGATCGGCTGGCGCACGGTGGTCAGCGCGGGCTCGGTGTAGCGGGCGGGTTCGATGTCGTCGAAGCCGACCACCGCCACGTCGTCCGGCACCCGCCGGCCCGCCCGGCGCAGCGCCCGCAGCACCCCGATCGCCATCAGGTCGGAGGCCACGAACACGCCGTCCAGCCGCGGCTCCCGGTCCAGCAGGTCCCGCATCGCGACCGCCCCGGACTCCTGGGTGAACGCCCCGACCGCCACGCACGCCTCCAGCCGTGCCCCGGCCAGCGCCGCCCGGTAGCCCGAGAGCCGGTCGATCCCGGCCACCATGTCCTGCGGGCCCGCGACCGTGGCGATCCGGGTGCGTCCGGAGCGGATGAGGTGCGCCACGGCCAGCGCCGCGCCCGCCGCGTTGTCCACCCCCACGTACGGCGGCGACGCCGGGCCCAGCGCCCGCTCGTTGCAGACCACCGGGACGCCCATCCGGGACAGCGCGGACGGCAGCGGATCGGCGCCGTGCATGGAGGCGACCATGACCCCGTCGACATGGCGGGCCAGGGCGAAGCGCTCGATGCGGTCGCGGCTGGCGGGGGAGCGGGCCATCATCAGCACCAGCTGCTTGTCGGCGGACTCCAGCTCCTGGCTCACCCCGCGCACCACGCCCGGGAAGAACCGGTCGTCGGAGAAGACCCGGCCCGGCTCCTCGGGGAGCACCAGCGCGAAGGAGTCGGTGCGCTGGGTGACCAGGCTGCGGGCCGCCTGGTTGGGGACGTAGCCCAGCTCCTGGATGGCCTTCAGCACCGCCTCGCGGCTGTCCTCGCCGACCTTGGGGGAGCCGTTGACGACGCGGGAGACCGTGGCGCGTGAGACGCCCGCGCGCCGTGCCACGTTCTCCAGGGTGGGCCGGGGCCGGTGCATCCGCGCATACCTCGCTGTTCGCTCACTGGTGGTCGCTCCAGCATGGATCAAGACCGGTCAGGGCGCGAGGACGCGGGCACGGCAGATCGACGGGGAGCCCCAGGCCGAGCGCAGGGCGCGGGCCTTGCGGATCCACAGCGACAGGTCGTACTCGTCGGTGTAGCCGAGCGCGCCGTGCAGTTGGAGGGCGGTGCGCGCCGCCGTGTACGCGGCCTCGCCGGCGGCCACCTTCGCGGCGGCGACCTCCTTGCGGGCGTCGGCCGCGGGCTTGGACGCGAGCGCCACCGCCGCCCCGTACAGCAGCGGCCGGGCGAATTCCAGCCCGATGAGCGCGTCCGCCAGCCGGTGCTTCACCGCCTGGAACGAGCCGATCGGGCGGCCGAACTGGGTGCGCTGCCCGGCGTACGCCGCGGTGCGCTCCACCAGGGTGAGCCCGGTGCCGAGGGCCAGCGCGGCCGTGGCGAAGGCGGCCCAGTCCGCGGCGTGCGCGGCGGCCGCGGCCACGGCCGGGC
>NZ_BBOX01000459.1 GCF_001553455.1 Streptomyces hygroscopicus subsp. hygroscopicus | reverse complement strand
GGACGGCCGACCGCAGCTGCCCACGCGCGGCGCCGCGCCCGAGCTTCCGGCCCCCACCCAGCCCGGCACCAGCTGGGGCGCCCGGCGCGCCGCGGCGGGCGAGGACGACTGGCCGGACACCCCGCGCGACGCGGGGGACACCCCGCGCGGGCACGAGGAGTACGACTCGACGGGCCAGTTCGCCCGTCCGGAGCTCGGCGGCTCCGGCGGCTCCGAAGAGCGGCGCGATCCGTTCGGCAACCGCGGCCCCGGCGACACCGGTGAGCTGCCGCAGCTGGGCGACGGCCCAAACATGTTCGAGCCGCGCCGCGCGCCCAGCGGTTCGCAGGGCGGCCAGGGGCCGGGCGACACCGGCCAGTTGAGCCGGCCCGACTACGGCCGCGGCCCCGGTGACACCGGCGAGTTCGCCCGTCCGGAGCTCGGCCAGGGCCCGGGTGACACCGGCGAGTACGCCCAGCCCCGGTTCGAGGACGCCGCGCCGCGCGACGGACGCGGACCCGGGGACACGGGCGAGTTCGCGCGTCCGGCCATGGGCGGTCCCGGCGAGACGGGCCAGTTCCAGCTCCCCAACGCGGCCGGTCCCGGCGACACCGGCGCATTCCCCCGCCCGGACATGGGCGGCACCGGCGACACCGGCGCGTTCCAGCGGCCCGACATGGGTGGCTCCGGCGACACCGGCGCGTTCCAGCTCCCGGCCATGGGCGGTCCCGGTGACACCGGCGAATTCCAGCTCCCCAACGCGGGCACCCCCGGCGATACCGGCGAGTTCCAGTTCCCCAACGCGGGCACTCCGGGCGACACCGGCGAGTTCCCCCGCCCGGACATGGGCGGCACCGGCGAGTTCCCGCCGGCGCAGGGTCCCCAGGGCGAGCGCGACGGGCGTACGGGCGATGCGCTGCCGCCCGCCGGGCCCGGCGACGGCAGCACGCCGATCTTCGACACCATCGAGTCGACCTGGCTTCGCAACCAGGCCGAGGACCCGGGCGCGCCGGGCTCCCAGGACGGGGGCCGGCGGTTCCCGTCAGAACCTTCCGTACCTTCCGTACCCGAGCCCACCCCCGGCCGGCCCGCCTCGGCCCTGCCACCGTCGTCCTCGCACCAGGAGCCGCAGTCGGCGTCCCGGGGTGCGGACGACTTCGCCGGATCGGGTGCCGGCAGCAACGGCACCGGCTTCAACGGGATCGGCGCGACGGGTTCCCACTGGCGTACGTCGCCCCACAACGACGAGCGCTGGCGCCGTGCCGAGCAGATCCGCGAACCGGCGGCCGGCGGTATCACGTCCTCCGGGTTGCCACGGCGGGTGCCCCGCGCGAACCTCGTGGAGGGCGCCGCACATCAGCCGCAGCAGCCCGACCGGACTGGGCCGCAGGTGTCTCGCGCGCCCGATGACGTACGCGGGAGGCTGACCAACCTCCGCCGGGGGATTCAGCAGGGTCGCCGGGCCGGCACCGGACTCGGCGGCAACCATGATCGCGGCATTGGCCCGACTTACCAGCAGGAGCGTTAGTTGAGCCCGATGAGCCAGGCGGCGCAGAATC
>NZ_BBOX01000458.1 GCF_001553455.1 Streptomyces hygroscopicus subsp. hygroscopicus | reverse complement strand
TCCGCGCCGAACTGCAGGGCAGCCTGTTGAACTGACCGATCGACCATCCGACGCCCGTCCGCCCGGTCCCTGAGCCGGGCGGGCCCCCCACCGGCACCGACCGACGGCGCGACCGTCACCTTGTTGTCCGACCGGAGGATCCAATGACCCCGCCCCCTGCCCCGCCCGGCCCGTACGGCGGCCATCACCAATCGCCGTACGGGGGTGAAGGCGACCAGCCATTGGTCCGCCCGTATGCCATGACCGGTGGCCGCACCCGGCCGCGCTACCAGCTCGCCATCGAGGCGCTGGTCAGCACCACGGCCGACCCCGTGCACCTGCAGGGGCTGCTCCCCGAGCACCAGCGGATCTGCCATCTGTGCCAGGAGGTCAAGTCGGTCGCGGAGGTCTCGGCGCTGCTGAACATACCGCTGGGTGTGGCGCGGATCCTGGTGGCGGACCTGGCGGAGGCCGGCATGGTGGCCATCCACCAGCCCGGGGGCGGTTCGGAAGCGGGCGGGACCCCGGATGTGACACTGCTCGAAAGGGTGCTCAGTGGACTTCGCAAGCTCTAGCGGTGCAGCCCGCTCCACCACCTCCGCGAAGATCGTGGTGGCGGGCGGCTTCGGCGTGGGCAAGACCACGTTCGTCGGCGCGGTCTCGGAGATCAACCCGCTGCGCACCGAGGCCGTGATGACCTCCGCCTCGGCGGGGATCGACGATCTGAGCCATGTCCAGGACAAGACCACGACGACCGTGGCGATGGACTTCGGCCGCATCACGCTGGACGACGACCTGATCCTCTAT
>NZ_BBOX01000457.1 GCF_001553455.1 Streptomyces hygroscopicus subsp. hygroscopicus | reverse complement strand
ACCCCGATCATCACCACCGACGCCCGCCACCGCAGCGAGGCCAAGAGCGCGCTCATCACACTCGTCGAGCACGCGCTGATGGCCCGGCTCAAGTAGAAGCCGCTGTCCGGAAGTTGTCGGGAAACCGGTGTGGGGCGGGCTGTGTCGAAGGACACGGCCCGCTCGTCATTCATAACGTTTCGACAGAGATATGACCGGGCCGCCGCCACACAGAGCGTTCGCTCCGCTCCGTTGTGCAGCCAAACGGTTCGGCATTTGACATGGCTCACCCGTAACGCCCGTTTTATCTCTGGTCCAGACAACGGACTGAGCGCTTTGCGCAGTGTTTGGAAAGCACCTGCGGGGCGTGCTGGAATTCGCTGAACTGGGCAGTCAGGGCTCAGCTGGGAACGGCACGAATCAGGTGCCGACGCCGAGAGGTTGTTGGTCGAGTGAGGCGAAGCAAGCCGGACCCCGCGCAAGAGGCGCGCGGGAACTTCACCCCGCCGCCGCGCACACGCACAGCGGCGTCGCCCGCCGGGGTGTCCGAGCCGCCCGCGCCCAGCGGTGGCCGGATCTCTCCGCGGAACTGGCGGGTGCGCGGCCGGCTGTACGCGATCCTGCTCATCCCGGTGCTCGTCGCCCTGGTCTTCGGCGGCTTCCAGGTCGCCTCCTCCGTTTACACCTGGAACGAGGCACGGGACGCCGAGCGCACCGCCCAGGTCGTACGGGCCGCCACCACCTACGCCCACGCCCTGGTCGACGAGCGCGACCTGAGCACCGGGCCGCTGCTCAGCGGAACCAACGAAGCCGTGGTGGCCAAGGCACGGGCCACCAGCGACGCGGCCAAGAAGGACTTCGAGGCGGCCGTCGCCGATATGCCGCAGACGACGGCCCTGAAGCGTCGCCTCAAGACCTTCCAAGCCGCCGAACCACAGCTCGCCGCCCTGCGCCGCAACGCCTATACCGACCGCCTGAACGGGGTGAAGACCGAAGAGGGCTACACCGCCGTCGAGCACGGGCTCACCGAGTTCGCCAATGAACTGGGGCTGGGCACCGGCAACATCACGTCGTACGGCCGTACCGTCTACGCGGTATCCCTGGCCAAGGGCGCGGAGTCGCTCCAGCGCTCCATCGGCACCCATCTGCTGGTCAAGCCCGGCCCGTCGGCGGCCGACCGCAAGGCCCAGCTGACCGCCTTCACCTCGTACGCCTACCTCGAGGGCATCGCGCTCGGGGAGTTCGAGGCCGCCGGTACGCCCCAGGACGTGACCAGGCTGGAGGACACCCTCTCGGCGGCGGAGAAGCGTGCGCGAACGCAAATCGCCGAGGCGAAACGGAAGGCGGAGGCGGCGGGCAGGAAGTTCGTGGCGCCGCCCGGTATGAACGAGATGGTCAAGGCCGTGGGCAGCGGTGCGACACCCGCCGAGCTGGCCTCCCGGGGGATCACCCCGGACTCCTGGTTCAACGCCTCCACGATCAAGTTCAACGCCTACCGGGACGTCGAGCAGACCCTGGTGAACAAGGCCGTGGACGAGGCGGCGCAGATCTCCTCGGACGCCCGCCGCGATGCGATCGTGAACGGTGCGATCGTGGTGCTGGCGCTCCTCGCCGCCTTCGTGGTGGCCGGCCGGATGGCCCGTTCGATGAGCCATTCCATGCAGCAACTGCGCAACGCCGCCTTCGAGGTCGCCGAGAAGCGGCTGCCGGCGGTGGTCGACCAGCTCTCCCGCACCGACCCGGGACGGGTGGACACCCGGGTCAGCTCGATACCGATCAACACCAGGGACGAGATCGGCGAGGTGGCCCGCGCCTTCGACCAGGTGCACCGCGAGGCGATCCGGCTCGCGGCCGAGCAGGCGATGCTGCGCGGCGGCGTCAACGCGATCTTCACCAACCTTTCCAGTCGCAACCAGGGACTGATCGAGCGGCAGCTGACCCTGATCTCCGAGCTGGAGAGCCGGGAGGCCGATCCGGACCAGCTGGAGCACCTCTTCCGGCTGGACCACCTGGCCACCCGCATGCGGCGCAACGGCGAGAACCTGCTGATCCTCGCGGGCGAGGAGCCCGGCCGCCGCTGGAACCAGCCGGTCCCGCTGATCGACGTGTTGCGCGCCGCCTCCTCGGAGGTGGAGTCGTACGAGCGCATCGAGCTGGCCGGGGTCTCCGAGAGCGAGATCCACGGCACCGCGGTGACCGACCTGGTGCACCTCCTGGCCGAGCTGCTGGAGAACGCCACCACCTTCTCCTCCCCGCACACCAAGGTGCGGGTCACCTCGACCCGGCTGCCCGACGGCCGGGTGGTGGTGGAGATCCACGACAAGGGCATCGGCCTGACCGCCGAGGACTTCGCCGACATCAACCACAAGCTGGCCAATCCGCCGACGGTGGACGCGGCGGTCTCCCAGCGGATGGGGCTCTTCGTGGTCGGCCGCCTCGCCGACCGGCACGGCATCCGGGTCCAGCTGCGCCCCTCCGGGGAGCAGGCGGGCACCACCTCGCTGGTGATGCTGCCCGAGGCGATCACCCACGGCGGTGGTGGCGAGGAGCTGCCCCAGGACGACTTCACGGTCTCCCGGATCGTCCCCGAGCCGCGGCCCGCCTTCCAGGACCCGGACGCGCTGTCCTCGCGCACCGCCGCCGAGCTGGGCTTCGACGACTCCGCCTACGAACCGGATCAGCGGCCGGACCCGTTCCCGGGCCAGTACGGCGGCATGGGGACCACCGCGCCCGAGCAGGAGCCGCGGCACGACCAGGCGGTTCCCGATCCGCTGGCGCCGTCCTCGTACCACAACTCCGCCTTTACGCAACCGGAAGCGGATTACACAACTCGGACGGAATCCGAACAGCAACCGTACGTCGGTTACAACTCGCCTTCCCAACAGGGAGAGTGGGGCGATTCCGGATCTTTCGAAATGCCCTTCGGGTCGCAGTTCGGGACCGAAGCGGAATCAGGACCCAGCGCTCCCGAAGTTTCCCGGGACCGCGTAGAGTTCCACCGTCCGGGCCCCTCCCCGAGCGGAATCCACTCGGTGACCGACGCCGGGCTTCCGCGTCGCGACAAGCAGTGGCAGCCGCCCGAGGAGACAGGGCAGGGGGTGGCCGGGGGCCCGATGGCGCCCGCGGCGCCGGAACGGCCCCGGCAGAACCCCCAGCAGCAGGAGGACAGTGCCCCGTGGCAGTCGGAGAACGACCAGCGCTGGCACCGTGCCGAGCAGCTGCGCGAGCCGAAGGCCGGCGGGGTCACGCCCTCCGGGCTGCCCCGGCGGGTGCCCAAGGCCAATCTGGTCGAGGGCGCCGCGGAACCGACCGGACAGGGCGGCCCCCAGGTCTCCCGCGCCCCGGAGGACATCCGCGGCAGGCTGAGCAACCTGCGCCGCGGCGTCCAGCGGGGGCGCAACGCGGGATCCGGGACCCCCGGGCGTGACCAGCATGACCAACAGGGCTTCGGCCCCGGCAGCACCTACGATCAGGAGCGTTAGTGTGAGCCCGATGAGCCAGGCGGCGCAGAACC
>NZ_BBOX01000456.1 GCF_001553455.1 Streptomyces hygroscopicus subsp. hygroscopicus | reverse complement strand
TCCGCGCGGAATTGCAGGGGAGTCTTCTCAACTAGCAAACATGGAGTGCGTTTCGCGCCACCGCGCCATAGGGTGCGGTGGCGCGACCGGCAAGACAGGCGAGTTGGAGGAGGACACGTGGCAACGCCCCCTAGCGGATATCCGTATGCCCACGGGCAGCCGTCCGAGCCGCGCGGAGAAGCCCCGCTGAACCGCTACAACTTCCCCTCCGCGCCCAGCCGCCAGGCCCGCTCGCAGCAGCAGCCCGAGCCACGGCGGGAGCCGCGGCCTCCGAGGCGGCGGCCGCAAGCGCCCCAGCAACAGCCGTACACGCCCCTCTCCGCGCCTCCCGGGCCGTCGGAGGGGTCTTGGTACGACGCGCCGCCCGCGCCGCGTATCCAGCCCGTACAGCCGCCCGAGCGCCCCGCCCCGGAACCCTCCTCCCCCGCGGGCGGCACGCATAACCCTCTGGTGCGCCCGTACGCCATGACAGGGGGCCGGACCCGGCCCCGGTACCAGCTCGCCATCGAGGCGCTGGTGCACACCACGGCCGACCCCGCTCAGCTCCACGGCCAACTGCCCGAGCACCAGCGGATCTGCCATCTGTGCCGCGAGATCAAGTCGGTCGCCGAGATCTCCGCACTGCTCACCATTCCCCTCGGCGTAGCCCGCATCCTCGTAGCCGACCTGGCCGAGGCGGGGCTCGTCGCCATTCATCAGCCCGGCGGCGACGAGTCCGCCGGCGGTCAGCCTGACGTGACACTGCTCGAAAGGGTGCTCAGTGGACTTCGCAAGCTCTAGCGGTGCAGCCCGCTCCACCACCTCCGCGAAGATCGTGGTGGCGGGCGGCTTCGGCGTGGGCAAGACCACGTTCGTCGGCGCGGTCTCGGAGATCAACCCGCTGCGCACCGAAGCCGTGATGACCTCCGCCTCGGCGGGGATCGACGATCTGACCCACGCGCCGGACAAGACCACCACCACGGTGGCGATGGACTTCGGCCGTATCACCCTGGACCAGGACCTGATCCTGTA
>NZ_BBOX01000455.1 GCF_001553455.1 Streptomyces hygroscopicus subsp. hygroscopicus | reverse complement strand
GCGCCGATCATCACCACCGACGCCCGCCACCGCAGCGAGGCCAAGAGCGCGCTCATCACCCTCGTCGAGCACGCGCTGATGGCCCGGCTGCGGTAGCCGGGACCGGCGCCGGAAGCCAGAAATCCCCTGCTCTCCGAGGAGAACAGGGGATTTGTGTGTCCGGGGTTCCGGCCGGGGCCGGTGCGCTGCCGGGCGGTGTGCGGCCGTCCGGACGCGGCGCCGGTGCCGCTCAGCCCTGCCAGCTGTGCGGCGCGCTGAACGCCGGGCGGCGCTCCAGCCGGCGCCAGCGCGCGGCGCTGCGGCTCGGCCGGGACGGGCCGGTGGCCCGGTGGGTGCCGGCGGCCGCGCGGGCGAGCAGCACCGCGGTGACCGCGGCGAGTTCCTCGGCGTCGGCGTGGCCCTTCTCGACCCGGACCAGGGTGGCCGCCGCGGCGGCGGGACCGGCGATGTCGCTGGGTGTGCTCACGGTTGTCTCTTCTCCCTTGTCACGCTGGTCTTCCCGGCTCGCGC
>NZ_BBOX01000454.1 GCF_001553455.1 Streptomyces hygroscopicus subsp. hygroscopicus | reverse complement strand
GCATCGCCAGGGACCGGATCAGGACCTCACGGGTGTCCGCCGGGTCGATGACGTCGTCGACCAGCCCCCGCTCGGCCGCGTAGTAGGGGTGCATCAGCTCGGACTTGTACTCCTTGACCATGCGGGCGCGCATGGCCTCGGGGTCGTCGGCGTCGGCGATCTGACGGCGGAAGATCACGTTGGCGGCGCCCTCGGCACCCATCACCGCGATCTCGTTGGTCGGCCAGGCGTAGGTCAGGTCGGCGCCGATGGACTGGGAGTCCATGACGATGTACGCACCGCCGTACGCCTTGCGCAGGATGACCGAGATCCGCGGCACGGTGGCGTTGCAGTACGCGTACAGCATCTTGGCGCCGTGCCGGATGATCCCGCCGTGCTCCTGGTCCACACCGGGCAGGAAGCCGGGCACGTCGAGGAAGGTGACCAGCGGGATGTTGAAGGCGTCGCACATCTGGATGAAGCGCGCGGACTTCTCCGACGCCTCGATGTCCAGCACCCCGGCCAGCGACTGCGGCTGGTTGGCGATGATGCCGACCACCTGGCCGTCCAGCCGGGTCAGCGCGCAGATGATGTTGGTCGCCCAGCGCTCGTGGACCTCGAGGTACTCACCGTCGTCGACGATCTCCTCGATGACCTTGCGCATGTCGTACGGGCGGTTGCCGTCCGCCGGGACCAGGTCCAGCAGCGAGTCACCGCGCCGGGAGACCGGGTCGTCGGCCTCGACGGCCGGCGGGTTCTCCCGGTTGTTCTGCGGCAGCAGCGACAGGAGGTAGCGCACCTCCTCCAGGCAGGTCTCCTCGTCGTCGTAGGCGAAGTGGCACACGCCCGAGGTCTCGGCGTGCACATCCGCGCCGCCCAGTCCGTTCTGGGTGACCTTCTCGCCGGTCACCGCCTGGACCACATCGGGTCCGGTGATGAACATCTGCGAGGTCTCCCGGACCATGAAGACGAAGTCCGTCAGCGCCGGGGAGTACGCCGCCCCGCCCGCGCACGGGCCGAGCATCACGCTGATCTGGGGGATGACACCGGACGCCTTGGTGTTCCGCTGGAAGATGCCGCCGTATCCGGCGAGCGCCGAGACACCCTCCTGGATCCGGGCACCGGCGCCGTCGTTGAGGGACACCAGCGGCGCCCCGGCCGAGATGGCCATGTCCATAATCTTGTGGATCTTGGTCGCGTGGGCCTCCCCCAGCGCCCCGCCGAAGATCCTGAAATCGTGTGCGTAGACGAACACCGTCCGTCCGTGGACGGTCCCCCAGCCGGTGACGACGCCGTCGGTGTAGGGCCTCTTCGCCTCGAGCCCGAACCCGGTCGCGCGATGCCGCCGCAGCGGCTCCACTTCGTTGAAGGACCCCTCGTCAAGCAGCAGATCGATCCGCTCGCGAGCCGTCAGCTTCCCCTTGGCCTTCTGGGCCTCGGTCGCCCGCTCGCTCGGGCCGCGCCGAGCCTGCTCGCGAATCGCGTGCAGCTCGGCGACGCGCCCGCGAACGTCACTCGCCTCAGCAGGCGCACCTTCGAGATTGGTCATGCAATGACGGTACGTTCCCGGGCCCCCGGAAACGCATGTCAATTCCCTACAACGTCAAGGGCGTTTTGGTGGGCAGGCAGAACAGAACTGGACAGCGCCTTTCCCACTACCTGGTGTCCTCAAGGACAATCGGCCCTGTCGGCACCCCACAAACTCCTTGGTGGCGACCGTGCAGCGTACGGGCGTGACCACCCGGATGGGCGGCAGCCGCCGGAGCGGTGGTGCGGCCGGATCGGGCAACGGGCCGGCCCGGCCCGCGCTCCGCGTTCCCCGCACCTTACTCCGGCGGTCGCCGGCACCGCGGCATCCGCCGCGTGTCACTCCTGCGGGTCCACCCCGGCCCGCAGCAGACCGTAGGCGTAGGCGTCGTCCAGCGCCTGCCAGGACGCGGCGATCACGTTCTCCCCGACGCCGACCGTGGACCACTCCCCCCGGCCGTCCGCGGTGGAGACCAGCACCCGGGTGGTGGACTCGGTGCCGTGCTTGCCCTCCAGGATGCGGACCTTGTAGTCCACCAGCTCCATCGTGGCCAGCTGCGGGTAGATCCGCTCCAGCGCCACCCGCAACGCCCGGTCCAGGGCGTTGACCGGCCCGTTGCCCTCCGCCGTGGCGACGATGCGCTCGCCCTTGGCCCACAGCTTCACGGTGGCCTCGTTGGCGTGGGTGCCGTCCGGGCGGTCCTCGACGATCGCCCGCCAGGACTCGACCCGGAAGTAGCGGCGGGCCCGGCCCTCGACCTCCTGGCGCAGCAGCAGTTCGAAGGAGGCGTCGGCGGCCTCGTAGGTGTAGCCGGCGAGCTCGCGCTCCTTGACCCGCTCGACGATCCTCCCCACCAGCGCCCGGTCGCCGCCGAGGTCGATGCCCAGCTCCTTGCCCTTGAGCTCGATCGACGCCCGGCCGGCCATGTCGGAGACCAGCATCCGCATGGTGTTGCCGACCCGCTCGGGGTCGATGTGCTGGTACAGATCCGGATCGACCTTGATCGCGGAGGCGTGCAGTCCGGCCTTGTGGGCGAAGGCGGAGACCCCCACATAGGGCTGGTGGGTGGACGGCGTCAGGTTGACGACCTCGGCGATCGCGTGCGAGATCCGGGTCATCTCCGCCAGGGCGCCGTCCGGCAGCACCCGGCGGCCGTACTTGAGTTCGAGGGCCGCGACCACCGGGAAGAGGTTGGCGTTGCCCACGCGCTCGCCGTAGCCGTTGGCCGTGCACTGGACGTGGGTGGCGCCCGCGTCCACGGCGGCGAGGGTGTTGGCGACGGCGCAGCCGGTGTCGTCCTGGGCGTGGATGCCCAGCCGGGCGCCGGTGTCGGCCAGGACGGTGCGGACCACCGCGTCGATCTGGCCGGGGAGCATGCCGCCGTTGGTGTCGCAGAGGATCACCACGTCGGCACCCGCCTCGTGGGCGGCGGAGACGACCTGCTTGGCGTAGCCGGGGTTGGCGCGGTAGCCGTCGAAGAAGTGCTCGCAGTCGAGGAAGACCCGGCGGCCCTGGGACCGCAGGTAGGCGACGGTCTCGCGGACCATCGCGAGGTTCTCCTCGAGCGTGGTGCGCAGGGCCAGCTCCACATGGCGGTCGTGGGACTTCGCCACCAGGGTGATCACCGGTGCGCCGGACTCCAGCAGTGCCCTGACCTGCGGGTCGTCCTCGGCGCTCACGCCCGCCTTGCGGGTGGCGCCGAACGCCACCAGCTGGGCGTGGGCGAAGTCGATCTCTTCGCGCGCCCGTGCGAAGAACTCCGTGTCGCGCGGGTTGGCGCCGGGCCAGCCGCCCTCGATGAAGCCCACGCCGAAGTCGTCCAGGTGCCGGGCGATGGTCAGCTTGTCGGCGACCGTGAGGTTGATGCCCTCGCGCTGCGCTCCGTCGCGCAGCGTGGTGTCGAAGACGTGGAAACTGTCGTCGGGCAGATCCTTCATGGTGGTCTGGCACTCCTGTCGGGGATCTCGGTCTAACCGGAATAACCGGCTCCGCGCCCTCCTATGATCCCTCACGCTTCGCCTCCGGCGGGATGGTCCGGAAAACGAAAAGACCCCTCGCGGGTGCGAGAGGTCTGCGCGCGGGTCTGGGGCACGGTGGCCGCGCCGCACCGGGTCGTACGGGGCGGTCACTGCGGACCGGCGCGCCTGCTGCCAATAATCATGGCGAACGAGAGCACGGGGGCAGTTTGGCACACTCCGCCCCCGCGCTCTCATCCGTCTCAGGATGCGAACCCCTCGGGTCAACGAGGGGAGCCGGAGGTCAGCCCAGGGGGTGCAGCCAGCCGTGGGTGTCCGGGGCGGCGCCGGTCTGGATGTCCAGCAGCGCCTTGCGCAGCCGCAGCGTCACCTCGCCCGGCTCACCGTCGGCCACCGTCCAGTTCGCCCGGGTGGACTTCACCGAGCCGACCGGGGTGATCACGGCCGCCGTACCGCAGGCGAAGACCTCGGTGAGGGTTCCGTCGGCGTTGCCCTGGCGCCAGTCGTCGACGGAGATCCGGCCCTCGGCAACCTCGTAACCGAGGTCGGCAGCGATCCGCAGCAGGGAGGCGCGGGTGATCCCCGGCAGCAGCGAACCGGACAGCTCGGGGGTCAGGATGCGGTTCCCGTACACGAAGTACAGGTTCATCCCGCCCATCTCCTCGATCCAGCGGCGCTCGACCGCGTCCAGCCAGACCACCTGGTCACAGCCCTGCTCGGCGGCCTGTGCCTGGGCGACCAGGGAGGCCGCGTAGTTGCCGCCCGCCTTGGCCGCGCCGGTGCCGCCGGGCGCGGCGCGGACGTACTCCTCCGAGAGCCACACCGAGACCGGCCGCACACCGCCGGCGAAGTAGGGCCCGGCCGGGGAGGCGATCACCACGAAGAGGTACTCGTTCGAGGGCCGGACGCCCAGCCCGACCTCGGTGGCGAACATGAAGGGCCGCAGGTAGAGGGACTGCTCTCCATGGCCCGGCACCCATGCCTTGTCCTGGGTGACCAGCGCGTCGCACGCCTCGATGAAGGTGTGGACGGGCAGCTCGGGCATGGCCAGGCGGCGCGCGGACGCCTGGAACCGCTCGGCGTTCTGCTCGGGGCGGAACGTCGCCACGGTGCCGTCGGGCTGGCGGTACGCCTTGAGCCCCTCGAAGATGGTCTGGGCGTAGTGCAGCGTCATGTTCGCCGGGTCGAGCGACAGCGGGGCGTACGGCACGAGCTGGGCCTCGTGCCAGCCACGGCCCTCGGTCCACTTGATGGTCACCATGTGATCGGTGAAGTGGCGGCCGAATCCGGGGTTGGCCAGGATCTTCTCCCGCTCGGCGGCGGGAAGCGGATGGGAGGAGGGCTTGAGCTCGATCGTGGGCGTCGTCATGGCAGGTAGTCCTTCACCTTGGGTTGTGGCGGACCGCGCTCACTCCATCCTGCCCGTGATCGGTACTAGGACGTCCAAGCTTCTCTTCACACCGCGGCCCCACCGGGGATTATCTCCTAGGCGGGGCCGGGGAAGGATGCGTGCGCAACGCGCGGCCCAGGTCGATGGTCGCACCCAGCCGCGCGCTGGCACAGGCTGGGGTCAGCCGGATACTCGGGCGGCGAGCGCGTCGCCGATCTCGTCGGTGGTGCGCGGCGCGGCCGCGTCCCGCTCGGCGAGGTCCGCCCCGACGGCGGCCTCGACACGGGCCGCCTCGTCCGCGTAGCCGAGGTGCGACAGCAGCAGGGCCACCGACAGCACGGTAGCCGTCGGGTCGGCCTTGCCGGTGCCCGCGATGTCCGGCGCGGAGCCGTGGACCGGCTCGAACATCGACGGGAAGGCGCCGGAGGGGTTGATGTTGCCGCTCGCGGCGAGCCCGATGCCGCCGGTGACCGCGGCGGCGAGGTCGGTGAGGATGTCACCGAAGAGGTTGTCGGTGACGATCACGTCGAACCGCTCCGGCTGGGTGACGAAGAAGATCGTCGCGGCGTCGACGTGCAGATAGTCGGTGGTGACCTCGGGGTACTCCTGGCCGACCCGGTCGAAGATGTTCTTCCACAGGTGGCCGGCGTGCACCAGGACGTTGTTCTTGTGCACCAGGGTCAGCTTCTTGCGCGGACGGGCGTCGGCCCGCTCGTAGGCGTCCCGGACCACGCGCTCGACACCGTAGGCCGTGTTGAGGCTGACCTCGGTGGCGACCTCGGCCGGGGTGCCGACGCGCAGGGTGCCGCCGTTGCCCACGTACGGGCCCTCGGTGCCCTCGCGGACGACCACGAAGTCGATGTCGGGGCGGCCGGCCAGCGGGGTCGCGGTGTTCGGGAAGAGCTTCGACGGACGCAGGTTGACGTAGTGGTCGAAGGCGAAGCGCAGCTTGAGCAGCAGCCCGCGCTCGAGCACGCCCGAGGGCACCGACGGGTCGCCGATGGCGCCGAGCAGGATCGCGTCGTGGTTCTTCAGCGACTCCAGGTCCGCGTCCGGCAGGGTCTCGCCGGTGGCGTGCCAGCGCCGGGCGCCGAGGTCGTAACTCCGGGTCTCCAGCTTCACGTCCTGCGGAAGGGCGGCGGACAGGACCTTCAGACCCTGGGCCACGACCTCCTGGCCGATACCGTCACCGGGGATCACTGCGAGGCGAATGCTGCGAGACATACCCGGACCCTACAGCTCGTCCCATGGATTGACATAGGGCGTCCGCCATTCGGACGCGACGGTGTCCCGGACCCCGCATTGGAAAGCCCCCGTTCACCCGGTGTACCCGGCGGCGTCGACCGGGCGGGGGAGATTCCGGCGCATGGACACACCACGGTTCGGCGTGCCCGAGCGGCTCGCCCAGCGGATGACCATGGCGGAGCAGCACGCGTATCTGCGCGCCCGGCTCTCCCGCCGCCGGGTGCTGCGCGGGGGCGCCGCGGCGGCGGGCAC
>NZ_BBOX01000453.1 GCF_001553455.1 Streptomyces hygroscopicus subsp. hygroscopicus | reverse complement strand
GCACCGACCCCCCACCACCCGTCATCGACCTCCCCACCTACGCCTTCCAACGCGAACGCTACTGGCTGCCCGACTCGGTGTCCTCCGACACCTGGCCCGCGGCGGACGAGGAGGAGTCGCGGTTCTGGGCCGCGGTGGAGGAAGGGGATCTGACCACGCTCTCCGCGACGCTGGGCCTCCCGGACGGTACCGGCCACCGGACGTCGCTGGGCACGCTGCTCCCCGCGCTCGCGACCTGGCGCCGCGGGAAGCGTGAGCGCTCCGCCGTGGACTCCTGGCGCTACCGCGTCCAGTGGCGGCCCATCACCGACACCGCCCCCGCCGACGCGGGTTCCTGGCTCGTGGTCCACCCCCAGGGCGGTGCCGGTGGCTGGACGGACGCCTGCGTACGGGCGCTGGACGCGGCCGGCGACCGGGTGCGCCGGCTGGAGGTGGCCGAGGACACCGGCCGGGAGGAGCTGGCCGCGCTGCTGCGCTCCTGCCGCGCCGGGGAGGCGCCACCGGCGGGCGTCCTGTCGCTGTTGGCCCTGGAGGAGGACGCACGGCCGCCGCTGCCCGGGGTCGCCCCCGGTCTGACGGGCACGCTCACCCTGCTCCAGGCGCTGCTGGACGCCGCCGTGGCGGCACCGCTGTGGTGTGCCACCCGCGGTGCGGTCGCCATCGACGGCTCCGACCCCCTGGACGCTCCCCACCAGGCCCAGCTGTGGGGGCTCGGCAGGGTGGCCGCCCTGGAACACCCCGACCTGTGGGGCGGGTTGGTGGACCTGCCCGCGGAGCCGCGCGCCCTGGACACCGGACGGCTGCGCGCCCTGCTCACCGGGGCCTGCGGCGAGGACGAGGCGGCGTTGCGCCCGACCGGCGCGTACGGCCGCCGGCTGGTCCCCGACCCGATCGGCGACCGTGTCCCGCGGCGCGTCTGGAGGCCCCGGGGCACCGTGCTCATCACCGGGGCCGCCGACGGACCCGCCGCCCATGTGGCCCGGCGGTTGGCCGCCGACGGCGCGGACCACATCGTGCTGCTGGACCCCGCGGGCGGCGACGCGCCCGGCGCCGTGCAGCTGGCGGCCGAACTGGACGCGCTCGGCACCGGGCTCACCGTCGCGGCGCACACGCCCGCCGACCGGGAAGGGGTGGCACGCCTGGTCGAGCGGGTGGCGGGGACGGGCACACGGATCGGGACGGTCATCCACACCTCGGCCTCCGGCGAGCTGGCACCGCTGACCGAACTCACCCCGAAGCGGCTGGCCGAGCAGGTGCACGCCCATCTGGACGCCGCCGGACGGCAGTTGGACGAGCTGTGCGGCACGGAACCCGGCGACACCGTGGTCCACTTCACCACCGTCGCCGCGTCCTGGGGCAGCAAGGACCACGGCTCCTACGCGGCCGCCGCCGCCTGCCTCGACGCGCTGGCGCGGCGCGACCGGGCCGCCGGCCGGGCCACCGTCTCGATCGCGTGGGGGCTGTGGGACCTGCCGTACGGGGACGGGGCGCCGACCGCGCACACCGAGCGCTTCCGGCGCCAGGGCCTGTCCCCGTTGGACCCCCGGCCGGCGCTGACCGCACTGCGCCAGGTGCTCGACCACGACGATCCGGGCGTCACGATCGCCGACGTGGCATGGGAACGCTTCGCGCCGCTGTTCACCCTCGCCCGGCCCAGCAGGCTCTTCGACGGTGTCCCGGCTGCCCGTCAGGCCATCGAGGCCGCGCGGAAACCCGCGCCGGACACCGGAGCCGAGCAGGCAGCGGCCCTGCGGCGGGAGCTGGCCGCCCTCGCCGGGGACGAGCGGGAGGAGCGGCTGCTGACGCTGGTACGCGCCCATGTGGCCGCCGTACTGCGCCATCCGGCACCGGAGGCGGTCGAGCCGGACCGTCCGTTCAAGGAGCTGGGGTTCGACTCCATCGCGGCGGTCGAGCTCAGGAACCGGCTGCGCGCCTCCACGGGGCTGAGCCTGCCGACGACGGTGGTCTTCGACCACCCCACCCCCCGGTCACTGGCGGACCGGCTGCTGGCCGACGTCGGCCCGGGGGAGGCCGCGACGGCGCTTCCGGTGTCCGGGCACATCGACGAGGTCGAGGCGGCGCTGGCCGGACTGCCGGCCGGGGACCCGCGGCGGGCCGGGCTGGTGAACCGGTTGCAGGCCCTGGTGTGGAAGTACACCGCCGGCGTGGACGGGCCCGGCGAGCCGGCGGACGAGCGGGACCTGGCGGCGGCCACGGCCGATGAGGTGTTCGCCCTCATCGACCGCGAACTCGGGGTCTGACCGGCGGCCGGGCCCCCCGGGCCCCGGCCGCCACGTACGGGCCGCCACGTACGGGCCGCCACGTACGGGCCGCCACGTACGGGCCGCCACGTACGGGCCCCCGGCCGCCGTGTGCGGGTCGCCGCGTACGAAGCCCCTCGTACGAAGCCCTCGTGCGAAACCCCCGTACGGTCTTTCCGTACGGGGGGTCCGGGTTTCTCGCTGTCGGTCACCGGGCGCGGTGGGCCGGCTGGACGCCGCGGGCCAGGTCGAGCAGGTCGTCGGCCACTCGCCGGGGGTGCTGGACGTGCAGATCGTGCTCGGAGTCGACGTACTCACGCATCGTGGCGTGGCGCAGCCCGGCGGTGGTCTCCCTGATGCGGGCACGGATGCGATCCGCCCATGTGTCGTTCGCGCCCTTGGGGATCGCGGGCATCAGCAGGGTGGGCACGGTGATGGCCGCGTACCACGGCCCCGGAGGTTCGTTCCAGATGCTGCGCAGCATCGACTCGTGCTGCTCGGTGGACATGCGCCGGGACAGCGATCCGTCCGGGTTCACCCGCATCGTCGCCACCGCGGCCTCGATCGCGGCCGGGGACCAGTCCGGGTGGATGGCGCGGAAGTAGTCGGTCACGCTCCGCACCGTGGCGCCCTCCAGGGACGCCGGCCGCAACGCTCCGGCGAACGCCTCCCAGGAGGGAAACGAGGTGGCCGGTTCCAGCCAGCCGCCGTCCACGAGGGCCAGCGCGGCGACCAGTTCGGGGCATTCGGCGGTCAGCCGCACCGCGACGTTGCCGCCCCAGGAGTGACCGGCCACCACCACCCGGTCCAGCCCGAGGGCGGCGGCCGCCGCCGCCAGATCCGCGACCGCGGTCGGGGTGTCGTACCCCGTCCCGGGCGTATCGGAGTCCCCGTGGCCGCGCAGATCCACCGCGTACACCGCGTGGCCGGCGGCGGCCAGATGGCCGGCGACCTCGTCCCACAGCCGGGCGCTCGAGGCCATGCCGTGCACCAGGAGAAAAGGGAGCGACGCGGTTCCCGGCCGGTGCCGGACATGCAAGGTGACATCGTCGGTTACGGGCACGGAAAGATCCATGGCGGAATTCTAGCCGGGCCGTCCGATGTGATTCGACGGTGAAAGCGGCGGTGTTTTTCGCGCATTAGCGGTGCTTAAGCCTGACGCGAGATGATCGTCTGCCGGGCACCCATGCCCGGCCAGCGCCGGTCCGGCCCTGTGGCCGGCCGCTGACTCCGAGCCGAAATGAGGTGCGGTGTATCCCCCGGAATCCCGATTCGCCGATGTCGACAACATCGACCTCACCGACCTGTCTTTCTGGGCGCGGCCCTACGGCGATCGTGACGCCGCGTTCGCGGCGCTGCGGCGACGGCCCGAGCCCGTGCTCTTCCGCGAACCGGTCATGCCCGGGTTCGGGCGTGGGTCCGGCTATTACGCGCTGGTCAGGCATGCCGATATCGCCGAGGTGAGCCGACGCCCGCAGGACTTCGGCTCCGAGCCCACCGCGATCAGCATCATCGATCTGCCGCCGGAATTCAACAGTTTCTTCGGGTCGATGATCAATATGGACAATCCCCAGCACGCCCGGTTGCGTCGGCTGGTCTCCCGGGCGTTCGGCCGGGGAATGGCCGCCGAGTTCGAGGCGGCATCCCGCAAAGCCGCCCGGAAGATCGTCGACGGCCTTGTCGCGGAAGGGCCGGGCGATTTCGTCCGGAAGGCCGCCGCGATCATGCCGATCGCGGTGCTCAGCGGAATGATGGGAATTCCCGACGACGACTACGAGTTCATTTACGACCGGTCCAATGTCATCGTCGGCACCTTCGACCCCGAATACGTCCCCCGGGCCGATCAGGCCACCGCCGCCCTGCTGAAGACCTCACACGAACTGGCCGACTACATCTCGCGGCTCGCCGCCGACCGCACCCGCAACCCCACGGGCGATCTCATCACCCGGCTGGTGCAGGCGCAGATCGACGGCGAGCGGCTCAGCCCCGAGGAACTCTCCTCGTTCTTCATCCTGCTCGTCGTCGCCGGTATGGAGACCACCCGTAACGCGATCTCCCGTGGTCTGGTGCTGCTCACCGACCATCCGGACCAGCGGAAGCTGCTGCTCTCGGACTTCGAGGCGTACGCGCCACGGGCGGTCGAGGAGATCCTGCGGGTCGCCACGCCCATCAACTGGATGCGCAGGACCGTCACCCGGGACTGCGAGATGAACGGCCACCGCTTCCGGGAGGGCGACAAGCTGCTGCTCTTCTACTGGTCCGCCAACCGGGACGAGGACGTCTTCACCGATCCCTACCGGTTCGACATCACCCGCGATCCCAATCCGCACATGACCTTCGGATCGGTCGGCCCGCACTTCTGCCTGGGCGCCCATCTCGCCCGGATGGAGGTCACCGTCCTCTTCCGGGAGCTGTTCGGCCGGCTGCCGGAGATCCGCACGGTGGGGGAGCCCCGGCGGCTGGTGGCCAGCTTCGTGGAAGCCATCAAGCATGTGGACTGCGCTTTCTGAGGGGCGACCGGGGCCGTACGGCGGCGCACGGAAACGCCGCGCGGGAGGGGGACCGTCCCCCTCCCGCGCGGCGTTGTGGCGGCCGGGCCGGACTACGCCGTGGCGCCGTCATCCGAGTTGACCGCGGCGTACGCCTCGGCGAGGTAGTGGCCGAGCTGGGCGGGGGTGGGGTACTCCAGAATGGCGACGAGGGGGATCTCCACGTCGGTGAGCGTCATCAGATTGCGGGTGAGTTCCAGAGCGGTCAGTGAGGTGAGCCCGTTCTCCAGGAAGTTGCTGTCGTCGTCGATCACGGTGGGCGCGAGGACGTCGGCGAGCTGCGTCCGCACCGTCTCCCGCATGATGTCCTCGCGCTCCTCGGCCGTGGCGATGGCGAGCGCCTGGTGCAGCGCCGCCCCGTCGCGTGCGGCCTCGCTCTTGTCCGTCTGCATCGCGGCTCCGTCTCCTTGAGGGCCGGCGCCATCGCCGGTGGGGTGGTTGTTGACGGTGGTGTGGGTGCTCATGGGGTACTCCCGCCTGGTCGGTGCCGGTCGGCGTGGTCACCGGCCGCGCTGTTGCGTGCGGTGCGGCCGGGGCCGGAAAGGTCGTCGAAGAGCCGATGCGTTCCCAGCTCGGAGGCGTGTGCGGTCATCCAGGCCCAGTCGATGTCCGCAATGACCACGGACGCCGTGTCCGACATGACCGCCTGCCGCAGCAGGTCGGCGGCCGGGCGCTGGGGCAGGGCGGCCATCCCGTTGCTCCGGAGCTGCTTGGCGGCGGCGCCGGCGGCCGTGCCCGGGTCGTCGAGCGGGCCCCAGCACACCGAGGTCGCCGGAATGCCCCGGGCCCGGCACTCCTGGGCGAGCGCGGCCAGATAGGCGTGGGCCGGCGCCTGGTTGCCCAGCCCCGGGCCGGGCAGCACGCCCGCGATCGAGGAGCCGAGCACCAGGGCCGACAGCTCATGGCCGCTGCCGAGGGCACAGAGGTTCACCGCGCCCGCCACCGTCGCCGCCCACTCCCGCTCGATCCGCGCCACTTCCAGCTGTCCCGTCTCATCGGCCAGGGGCGACGTCAGATGCAGGACGGCCGTCAGCGGGAACGCGGCCGGGATGCCCGCGACGGCCGCGGCGAGCGCCTCCGGGTCCGCCACGTCGACGGTGGCGACGGACACCCGGACGCCCGAGGCGCCCAGCTCCGCCGCCAGGTTCCCGGCCGGTGGCGCGCTGTCGAGGAGCAGGAGGTGTTCGGCGCCCGCGTCGGCCGCCCAGCGGGCGGTGTGCGCGCCCAGGGAGGTGGCGGCGCCGGTGATGAGGACCGTCCCCCGCAGCCGCCGGGCCGGGCAGGCGGGGGCCGTGGGCTGGTCGCGCACCAGGCGCCGGGCGAAGCAGCCGTCGGCCCGTACGGCCACCTCCACCTCGCCGTGCGCCCCGGCCAGCACGCCCGCGAGCCGCCGTGCCGCCCGGTCGTCGAACCGCTCCGGCAGATCGACCACCCCGCCCCGGCAGCGCGGGCGTTCCGCCGCCAGCGCGCCGCCCAGCCCCCAGAACGGGGCCTGCTCCGGACGGCACATCGGATCGCCCACGTCCACGCTGACTCCACCACGGGTGGCCAGCCACACCGGGGCCTCGATCCCGGCCCGCCGCAGCGCCGCGGACAACTCGACGGTCGGAGCGAGCGCCGGGCTCCGTCCGTCCTCGGCCGGTGGCCCGCCGCCGTCCACGGCCAGCAGGGAGAGCACCCCGGCGACCGGCCGCCCGGCGACCGCCCCGGACAGCCGCCGGGCCCGTGCCTCCTCGTCCGCCCGTGCGGTCTCCGGCTGCGGGGGTGTGGTGTCTGGCTGCTGTGCTGTGGTGTCCGGCTGCGGGGGTGTGGTGTCCGGCTGCCGTGCTGTGGTGTCCGGCTGCGCGGGTGCGGTCTCCGGCTCCCGCGACGCGGTGTCCGGCCGCGCCGCTGCGGTGTCCGGGGCGAACGTGATGACCTCGGCGCCGTGGTCGCGCAGCGCGGCGGTCACGGCGGCCACTGTGGCATTCGCCGCGCCGCCACCGGAGGTGACGACCAGCCAGCTGCCCGTCAGCCGGGGCGCCACCGGGTCGGGAAGGAGCTTCCAGGCGATGCGGTAGCGCCACTGCCGCTGCCGCCGCCAGGCGGCCAGGGCGGGTAGAACCTCCGACAGCGCGTCCTGTCGCCCGGCGGGGACCTCCAGCACCCGGGCCAGGGCGGCCGTGTCCGAACGCTCCACGGCATCCCAGAACTCGGTGTCCGCCCAGGTCTCCGCCGCGGGTACGGCATCCGCGGCATCCGCCGGGGCCTCGTCCACCAGCCAGAAGCGCTGCCGCTGAAAGGCGTAGGTGGGCAGGGGAACGGTACGGGGAGCCGGATCGCCGCCGAAGAGGGCGGACCAGTTCACCGTGGCGCCCATGGTGTGCACACGGGCCAGGCAGCGCAGCAGCTCCCGCACCTCGGACCCCTCGCCCCGGAAGGGCGACAGCACCAGCGCCCCCGGGGCGGCCGGCGGTGTCGCCCGGGGCCCCAGCTCCCACACCACAGCGGCCTCGGCCGGAGCGGGCGCGGGAACGGGCGGCGGCTCACGGTCCACCGCGCCCCCACCGGTGCCGGCGGCGACCAGCCGACAGGCGTGAGCCAGGTCGAGGCGGCCGGAGAGATGTGCCGCGGCGATCTCACCGGCACCGTGGCCCACCACCCCGTCGGGACGCACCCCCACCGAGGCCAGCAGCCTGGCCAGCGCGACGTACCGGGCGAACAGCCCCGTCGGGGAGGACGCGTCGCGGCTCCGGTCCGCCCCGAGCAGCTCACCGACCTCGTCGAAGGCCGTGGCGAAGACGGGGAACCGGTCGTACAACTCGGCGCCCGCGCCGGGGGGATGGCCGCCCGTGTCACCGAGGACGAACACCGTCCCGCCCGCCAGGGCCGCCGCTCCGCCAGCGGCCGCTTCCGGCCCCACCACCGAGGGGTGCGGCTCACCGGCCGCCACCGCGAGCAGCCCCGCCCTCAGCTCCTCCAGCCCCCGGCCGATCACGACCGCCCGGTGGTCGAACGCCGACCGCGTGGTCACCAGCGACCAGCCCACATCGACGGGGGAGGGCCCCGGAGCGTCCGCCGCCGTGTGCGCGGCCAGCGCTCGGGCCTGGCCGCGCAGCGCCGCCGGGCACCGCGCGGACAGCACCCACGGCACCACCCCCGGGTCGCGGGCGCCACCGTCGTCGCGGGCGCCCTCCGCCGGCTCGGTGAACTCCTCCAGAATCACATGGGCGTTGGTGCCGCTCGCGCTGAACGACGACACACCGGCCCGGCGCGGCCGCTCCCCGCGGGGCCAGTCCGTCCGCTCGGTCAGCAGCCGCACCGCGCCCGTGCGCCAGGACACCAGCCGGGTCGGCCGGTCGATGTGGAGCGAACGCGGCAGCACGCCCCGGCGCATCGCCATCACCGTCTTGATCACACCGGCGATCCCGGCGGCGGCCTGGGTGTGACCGATGTTCGACTTGACCGATCCCAGCAGCAGCGGCCGGTCCTCCGGACGGTCCTGGCCGTACGTGGCGAGCAGCGCCTGGAGCTCGATGGAGTCTCCGAACGCGGTACCGGTGCCATGCGCCTCCACCGCGTCCACGTCCCCCGCCGACAGCCGCGCGTCCTTCAGCGCGTCGTGGATCAGCTGCTGCTGGGCGGGCCCGTTCGGCGCGGCCATGCCGGTGCTGGCGCCGTCCTGGTTGATCGCCGAGCCGCGGATCACGGCCAGCACCGGACGGCCGCCCCGCCGTGCGTCCGACAGCCGTTCCAGCAGCACCAGCCCGGCGCCCTCCCCGTACACCATCCCGTCGGCGGCGTCCGCGAACGACCGGCACCGGGCATCGGGGGACAGCTGGCGCTGACTGGAGGCCACCTGGAACACACTCGCGGTGTACATGATGGCGGCACCACCGGCCAGCGCCAGGGTGCACTCGCGCCGCCGCAGCGATCCGGCCGCCAGGTGCATCGCCACCAGCGACGACGAACACGCGGTGTCCAAGGTGACCGCCGCGCCCCGCAGACCGAGGGTGAACGCCACCCGGCCCGAGGACACACTGCCCGCGTTGCCGTTGCCCACATGGCCCATCAGCCCCTCGGGGATCGCCTCGAGCCGCGAGGCGTAGTCGTGGTACATCAGCCCCGTGTAGACACCGGTCCGGCTGCCGCGCAGCGTGTGCGGATCGATGCCCGCGCTCTCCGCCGCCTCCCACGCCAGCTCCAGCAGCATCCGCTGCTGCGGTTCGATGGCCGCCGCCTCCCGGGCGCCGATGCCGAAGAACTCCGCGTCGAAGTCGGCCGCGTCGTGGACGAAGCCGCCGGCCCGCACGTACGAGGTGCCGTGGTGCTCCGGATCGGGGTGGTAGAGGTTCTCCAGGTCCCAGCCGCGGTCGGTGGGGAAGCTGGAGACGGCGTCCCGTTCGTCTGCCACCAGATCCCACAGCTGTGCCGGGGTGCGCACTCCGCCGGGGAAGCGGCAGGCCATGCCGACGATGGCGATCGGCTCCGCCGGCTCCGCCCGGACCTCGCGCAGCCGCTGCCGGGTCCGCTGCAGCTCGGCCGTGGTCCACTTCAGATAGTCGACGAGCTTCTCCTCGTTGCTCATGAGCCGCCCGCACCCACCGTGCTGCGCGGATTCAGCCGCACCAGGGCGAGTTCGTCGGGGGTCAGCGGCGGCTCGGTGAGCTGCGGAAGGACCCGGTCCTTGCGCATCAGCGACAGAAAGCGGCTGGACGCCAGCTCGGACTGCGGCGCGGTCAGGCTGATGACGTCGGTCACCACATCACACACCGCCGGGGAGCGGATCGACCGGTCGGCGATCAGATCGGAGAAGCGCTGCCGCGCCAGGGCCCCGCCGGTCAGCCGCGGATCCGTCGCGTTCATACGGCAGTTGACGTACTCCACGTCCTTGGAGGCGGCCATGATCCAGGGATCGTCCACGGCGGCGCTGATCGCCCGCTGGGCCCGGCGGGCCGTCCCGTCGCCGACCCCGGACCGCTCCAGCTCGGTGTCCAGCGCGGCGGCCGCGCGAGCCGCGGAACTCATCCCGTGGCCGTAGATCGGATTGAACGCGGCCAGCGCGTCCCCGACCACCAGCAGCCCCTCCGGCCAGCTGTCCAGCCGCTCCGGGTACAGTCGCCGATTGGCGCCGACCCGCGAGACGGCCACCGAGGTCAGCGGCTCGGCGAGGGCGATCAGATCGGCCACCAGCGGATGGCGCAGCGTCCGGGCGTAGGGCAGGAAGTCGTCGTCATGGGTGGGCAGCCCGGCGCCCCGGGTGCACGACAGGGTCACCATCCAGGTGCCGTCCTCCTGCGGGTACACCACCCCGAACCGGCCCGGCTCACGCAGCCGGTGGTCGGCGGCCACGTTGACGGCGGGGAACCCGGCCGCCGCGCCCGGCGGCGCCTGGTACACCCGGGTCGCGTACGCGATACCCGCGTCGACGGTGTCCTCCTCGAGCGGCGGCAGACCCAGCGCGGACAGCCAGTGCCCGAGCCGGGAACCGCGCCCGGAGGCATCGACCACCAGACCGGCCTCCAGCGTCCGCGGCACGCCGCGGTCCATGTCGCGCACCCGGACCCCGGTGACCCGCCGGGCGTCACCGGTCAGATCCAGGATCTCGGCGCGCCGGCGCACGGTGATCCGCCCGGTGGCCAGCACCCGGTCGCGGACCTTCCAGTCCAGGAACGGGCGGGTGCACATGAGGGCGAACTGCCGCGGCGGGAAGCGGTGCTGCCAGCCGTGGGACGTCAACGTCACCAGATCCTGGTGGAACCCGACCCGGCGGGCACCCGCGTCGACCAACTGGCCGGTCAGGCCCGGCAGCAGCGTGTCCACGATGCGCGCACCGCTGGACCACAGCACATGGACATGGCGTCCCTGCGGTGAGCCCTTGCGGTGCCGGGGGCCGTCGGGAAGCACATCGCGCTCCACGACGGTGACGCGCTCCAGATGGCGGGCCAGCACATGGGCGGCCAGCATGCCCGCCCAGCCTCCGCCCAGAACGATTCCGTGGTTCGGTTCGGTCATGGTTGCGCTGTCGTCCCTTCACCGCTTACGGCCTGTTGCGTCGGACGGGGGCCGGCCTTGGCCTGGACCATCTTGGCGAGGTTCTGGGTGACCGCCATGAAATGCGCGACCCCGGTGAGTTCGGGGCCATCGCCCACGGTGGTGTCCGTGATGCCCCAGAACGCCTGGGCGTGATGGACCAGACCGTCCTCACCGAGTTCGATCACGCCGATGATGCTGAAGGTGAGTTTGGCCGGCGCGTACACCGTGACCGTGGTCGGCACCACGACCCTGCGGCCGTCCATCGAGGTGACCGGACGGCCCGGGGTCTCGTGCACCTGGCATGCGATGGACCAGGCGATGTGTTCGCGGAGCGCGTCCTTTCCGATGAGCGGTGGCGCGCCGACCGGGTCCTCGAAGACGATGTCGTCCGAGAACAGCTCCAGTACGGCCTCGACATCGCCGGCGTTCATCCGCCGCGCGTATTCCAGAGCCATCCTCTTGAGCGTCGCCTCATCGGCCATGAACGCCTCCTGTGCGCTGCGGAAGTGGTGCGGGATCAGCCGGCGACGCCAATGTCCGACCTCCCCCAGAACATGCGCAGTTCCTGCACGAGGCCACCGGCCCCCATGCGCAGCATCAGGACGTAATTCCAGGTGATGCGGGCGTCCTTGGGGGAGTCCGGTGCGGTCAGCCAGCCGCGCTCGGCGAAACCGGGCCCTTTGGGCAGATAGTCCATGGTGGCCGTCACCGGCAGCAGGACGTGCGTCCCGTCCTGCCCCGCGACCGGCTCGCCGGGAATTTCGGTGATACGCGCCTCGGCGAGCTCCTCGAAATGCGCGCGCAGGGCGTCCCGTCCCGTCTTTCGCCCCGAACCGACCGGGTCCTCGAAAGCGACCTCGTCCGCGTAGAGTCCGAGAAGACCGTCGATGTCCGCGGCGCTCAGCCGCCGGCTGTGCTCCGATGCGAGCTTCTTCCGGCTTCGCTCGTCAATCACCGTGTACTCCCCTGCGCGTGCTCCCCGTCGCTTTCGCTCCGGCCGAGGTCCTGGTCGATGAACTGGAAGATCTCGTCGGCCGTGGCGTCCTGAATGCGGCCGGCCGAAGGGGCTTTCTCCGTTGTCCCGCCGCCGTGCAGGGCGCCGAGTTTCGTCAAGGTGGTCCGGAGGCGTTCGTGCAGCGCTTCCCACACCGCCTCGTCCCGGGCCATGGACAGCAGCGCGCTTTCCATCCTGTCGATTTCGCCCAGCATCGGGGCGAGCGGATCCACGTCCTCCGGCGCCAGTTCCGCGTGCAGATGAGCGGCGAGCGCGGCCGGGTTCGGATGATCGAAGATCAGGGTGGTGGCCAGCCGCAGCCCGGTGACGGCGGTCAGCCTGTTCCGCAGTTCGATCGCGGTCAGGGAGTCGAAGCCCAGCTCCAGGAAGCCGCGCTCGGTCTGGATCCGGCCGGGGTCGGAGTGGCCGAGCGCCGCCGCGGCGTGGACGAGGACCAGCTCGAGCAGGGTGCGGCGCTGTTCCCCCGGCGGCAGCGCGGCCAGATGACCGGCCCAGTCGGTGTGCGGCCGGGCGGTGGCCGCGGTGCGGCGGGCCGCACCGCCACCGGTGAGCGCCCGCAGGGGAGGGGGCAGGGTGAGCGCCGGCCGGCCGGCCAGGGCCCGGACGTCCAGATCGACGGCGATCAGATGGTGATGGCCGTGGCGCACGGCGGCGTCCAGCAGCCCCAGCGCGCGTTCGCCGGACATCGCCCCGATGCCGGACCGGACCATCCTGGCCCGGTCCGCCTCCCCCAGATGTCCGGTCATCCCGCTGGCGTCCGCCCACAGGCCCCACGCCACCGAGACACCCGGCAGGCCCAGGGCGCGGCGCCGGGCGGCCAGGGCGTCGCAGTAGGCGTTCGCCGCGGCGTAGTTGGACTGCCCCGAGGCGCCCAGCGTGCCGGCGGTGGAGGAGAACATCACGAACAGGGACAGCGGCAGGTGCGCGGTCGCGGTGTGCAGATGGGACGCGGCCGTGGCCTTCGGCCGCCACACCCGCGCCAGCCGCTCCGGAGTCTGGGTGGTGAGGACGGCGTCGTCCAGCACCCCGGCGGCATGGACCACACCGGTCAGCGGATGGGCCGGATCGACCCCGGCCACCAGAGCGGCCACCGCGTCGGGATCGGTGACATCGGCCGCGGCGATCCGCACCCGCGCGCCCAACCCGGCCAGCCGCTCGGCGAGTTCGCCCGCTCCTTCGGCATCCGTACCGCTCCGGCTCACCAGCAGCAGCCGCCTGACCCCCCAGGCGCGTACCAGATGCTCGGCGACCAGGGAGCCCAGGGTTCCGGTGCCACCCGTGATCAGGACGGTGCCGTCGGTGTCCACGCGGATGGCGTCCTCGGCCGGGCCGTCGGCGGCCGGGCCCGGCGGGGCCGCCGCGCGGACCATCCGGGGCACCAGCACCCGTCCGTCCCGCACCGCCACCTGGGGCTCGTGCCAGGCGATAGCGCGCACCACGGCCTCCACGAGGCCCTCCCGGCCCTCGTCGAGGTCGAGCAGCACGAACCGGCCCGGGTTCTCCGACTGGGCGCTGCGGATCAGCCCCCACGCCCCGGCACCGGACGGATCCGGCGCGGTGTCACCGCCCGGACCGCCCGGACCGCCCGTGGCCGTCGCGCCCCGTGTGACCACCACCAGCCGGGTGTCGGCCAGTGCCGGCCGCCTCAGCCAGGACTGCACCAGCCCCAGCAGCTCCGCGGTCACCCCCAGCCCGTCCCCGTGGCCGCCCCCGGCGGGATACGGATGGGCGAGGACGACCGCGGGGGCGGGCTCGCCCGCGTCGACGGCCGCGATCAGCGCCTCCAGGTCCGGATGGCACACCACGGCCCCGGCGCCGACGCCCGCCGAGACCGGCTCCGCCAGCCCCAGCCGGTCCTCGCCCAGCACCACCCAGCCGCCGTCGCCCGCCACCGGCCCCGGGGACCGCTCGGCGGCCGGAGCGGGCAGCACCACCCAGTCCAGGGTGAACAGCCCGTCCACGCCCCGCGCGGCGGCAGCCGTACGCAGCCGGTCGGCCGCGGCCGGACGGGTCACCAGCGAGCCGACCGTGAGCACCGGAGCGCCCACCGGGTCGGCCACCGTCAGTCGCAGCGACCGGCGCTCCTCGTCCCGCGACAGCCGCACCCGTACCGTGGCCGCTCCGGTGGCCCACAGGGACACGCCGTTCCACGCGAACGGCAGCCACACCTGACCATCGTCCTCCTGCCCCTCGGGCCGGTCCATCAGCAGCGACGGATGCAGCGCCGCGTCGAGCAGCGCCGGATGGATACCGAATCCGTCCCGGTCGCCCGCGGCGTCGGGCAGCGTCACCTCGGCGAGGACATCCGGGCCGTGGCGCCACGCGGCCGTCAGCCCCTGGTACGCCGGGCCGTATCCGTACCCCGCCGCCCTCGCCTGCTCGTAGAAGGCGCCGACGTCCAGCGGTTCGGCGCCCGGCGGCGGCCACGCCCCGGCCAGACCCTCCACCGGGGCACAGGGCCCGGCCGCCGGTGCGAGCACGCCCACCGCATGGCACCGCCACTCGGTGTCCGGGCCGGGGACGGCGCCGGGGCCGGGGTGGCCCGGGCGGCCGGGGTGGCCAGGGTGCTCGGGCTGGCCGGGGTGCTCGGGGTGGCCAGGGTGCTCGGGGTGGCCGGGCTGGCCGGGGTGGTCCGGGCGGGAGTACATCCGCACCTCTCGCCGCCCGTCCTCCGCCGCGGCGCCGACCACCACCTGCACCCGCAGTCCGCCGGAGTCGGGGAGCGCCAGCGGAACCCGCAACGCCAGCTCCTCCACCCCGCCGCAGCCGACCTCGTCGGCCGCCCGCAGCGCCCACTCCACCAGCACCGCACCCGGGGCCAGCACCGCGCCCGCCACCACATGCTCGGCCAGCCACGGGTGGGACCGCGCGGAGAGCCGGCCGGTGAGCACATGGGTGGTGCCGTCGGCCAGCTCCACGGCGGCGCCGAGCAGCGGATGGCCCGCGGACGACAGACCCAGATCGGCCGGATCGCCGCCCGGCCCCCGGTCGCCGTCCAGCCAGTAGCGTTCGCGTTGGAAGGCGTAGGTGGGGAGGTTGATGACGGGTGGTGGGGGGTCGGTGT
>NZ_BBOX01000452.1 GCF_001553455.1 Streptomyces hygroscopicus subsp. hygroscopicus | reverse complement strand
CGCCCGCCCCGGTGCCCGCCGGGACCGACGGGTCGGTGCGGCTGCCCGGTTCGCAGGTGCCGATCGGCCCGGGGCTCCGGGCCGCCGACGCGCGGGAGCCGCAGCCGCAGCCGCAGCACGGCACCGGGCCCGCGACCGGCTGGGTGCGCCCGCCGGCCGGAGTGACCAGCGGAGGGCTGAACGGAGGCGACGGTACGGCCGCCGTCCCGCCACCGACGCACTCCCCGTCGGCCGAGCCGTCCGAGCCGCCGGCCGGGGGAGCCGGGCCGGGCCGCTGGCGCCCGTGGCGGTTCCGCATGTCGAACGATGTGTGGGGCACCCCGGCCGTCGCCGGCGACCTGCTGTACGTGACCTCGTTCGAGGTGCACGCGCTGGACGTGGGCACTGGCCGGCGCCAGTTCAAGACGCGCGATGTGGCGTGGGCGATGGCCGTGGAGAACGGCCGGATCCACGCCTCCGACGGCCCCACGCTGTACGCGCTGGACGCGGAGGACGGCGCCGAGCGCTGGCGGCTGTCGATGGACGGCTGGGTCTACTCCCTCAAGGTCGACCGCGGCACGGTCGTCACCGGGACGCGCGGCGGTGGCGTCCAGGCGTGGGAGGCGGCCAACGGCGAGCTGCTGTGGGAGATGCAGGGCCTCCAGACCGACTTCGAGACGCCCGAGTCCGGCCCGGTCGTCCACGACGGCACGGTCTATGTGTGGTCGGACGCGCGGCTGCGCGCCCTGGAGGCGCGCACCGGTGCGGAGCGCTGGTCGTATCCGGTGGGCGACGCGGCGTCGTGCGGTGGTGTGCCGTTGCGTCTGCTGTCGGCGCCCGACGGGGTGGTCTACGTCTCGGCGGGGACCCGGGTGCTCGCGCTCGACATCGCCCGCGGGGATGTGCGGTGGCGTTT
>NZ_BBOX01000451.1 GCF_001553455.1 Streptomyces hygroscopicus subsp. hygroscopicus | reverse complement strand
CGACATCGCCCGCGGGGATGTGCGGTGGCGTTTCGAGGCGCCCGCCGTCTTCCTGTGCGCCCCGGCGTACGCGCCGGGGCCCGCGGTGACCGGCGGCGGTATCTACATCGCCGACTACCTGGGCACGGTCTACGCGCTGGACGCGGCCAACGGCCGTGACCGCTGGCGCATCGCGACCGAGCCCCGGCAGTCGATCGAGCCGGTGCTGGTGGCGGACGGCTCGGTCCATCTGGGCAGCGGCAGCGCGCTCTACACGCTCGACGCGGTCACCGGCACGCCCAAGTGGCGGTTCGCGGCGGGCGGCGAGGTCATCGGCTCGCCGGTGGTCGCGGACGGGCGGGTCCACTTCGGCTCGGCCGACCACTGTCTCTACACGGTGGACGCGGCGGGCGGACAGCTGCGCTGGAAGCTGGCGACCGGCGGCGAGATCACCGGCTCCCCGGTGGCCGCCGGGGGTGTGGTGTACGCGTGCAGCAAGGACCGCTGCGTCTACGCGCTGGACGCGGTCAAGGGCACCGGCCAGTCCCGCTCGTCGGGCGGGAGGGCCTGAACCGCTCCCACGGACGCCACGCGCGGGCCTGACCGCCGCCACGGACGCCACGCCGGTGTGCCGGGGCGCCCGGGCCACGGCCCAACGGCACCGTCGGACCGCGCACCGTGCTCTTGAGTCGTGTCCCTGACAATTACTGCTACGGTGGCGGGCGCTCATCGACCTCCTGGGAGCCGGGAGGTCGATGGGTATCTCTGTTGTACGGTCCCCGCGGGGCGGTCGAGGACCGTGCGGGTGCCGCTCGACGATCCTTCCCCCTCGGGAACCGTTGTGACGCGTGAGGTCGTCTCCGTCCTCTGAAAGCCGGATGCGGAAGCCGGAGCCGGACGCGGAAGCCGGAGCCGGAAGCCGGGCCGGGCGCGCCTGAAGGTGACTTTGGGGTACGCAGCCCCGTTGCTAGGGTGGCGCGCACTCGTCAACTGGCCATGGTTGGCTTGAATGTGTCTTTTCAACGGGGGTACTACCATGCAAAGCCGCTCCATGCGTATATGCGCCGTCGCCCTGGTCGGGCTCATCGTGCTGACCGGCTGTGGAAAGAAGAGGGGCGGCAGTCACGGCAGCGGCCTCGGAGGGTTCACCTCCGGAGGGAACGGCGGCGACAGCCCGCTGTCCGGTCCCAGCGATCTGCCCAGTGCCACGCCCAGCGGACTGCCCACCGACCTGCCGTCGTACAGCGCCCCCACGCCGTCGTACACCTACTCCGCGCCGCCCACCTACAACTCGAACGGCACGAACGACATCACCGCCAGCGGCTGCGACTACGACGAGTCGGCCCATTCGTTCGAGTACACCCTCAGCGTCAGGAACCCCGAGACGCAGTCCATGCGCTACGGGATCAGCATCCAGTGGGACAACCAGGACGGCAGCGGCATGCTCGGCTCCGACTACCAGTCCATCACCGTGGCGGCCGGCAGCACGCAGACGGTCAACGCCAGCTCCTACCGCTACCTCACCCAGCAGACGTCCTTCACCTGCAAGGTCACCTCGGCACTCAAGTACCCGAGTTCATAAGGGCAGGCGGGCCGACGGGCAGGCGGGCCGACGGGCCGACGGGGACGCCGACGGCCCGCGCCGCGCAGGCCGCGCAGACAGGGCGGCGGCCCGGGCCGCGCACGGAGGCGGGGCCGCGTGCGGAGGCGGCGGCCCTCACCAGGTGCGGAGGCGGCGGCCATCACCGGGTGCGGAAGCCGGGCGTACGGGCGGCGAAGAGCGCGGCCTGGCGCCCCGGCGGCAGATTGCCCAGCGCGATCAACTCCGGGGCCCGCGCGAGCGCCTGGGCCAGCGCCGCCTCCTTCGCGGCCCACAGCGCCCTTACGGTGCCCTGCACCGCCTCCGTCGGGTACGAGGCGATGACCGAGGCGGCGCGGATGGCGGCCGTAAGGGCTTCACCGGCCGGGGCCACCTCGCTGACCAGGCCCGTCTCGTACGCCCGCCGGGCCGAGAGCCGTTCGGCCGTCCCCATCAGCGCCATCCGCGCGACCTCGCCCATCGGCATCCGCTGCGCCATGTAGACGGCCTCGTAGGCGCTGACCATCCCGTAGCTGGTGTGCGGGTCGAAGAAGGTCGCCGTCTCGTCGGCGACGATGAACTCGGCCTCGCCCAGCAGGTAGAACGCCCCGCCGCACGCCATCCCCGCCACCGCCGCGAGCACCGGCTTCCACAGGTCGTTCGCCTTGGGGCCGACGGTGCGCAGCGGATCGTCCATCGCGTACGGCGACGGCGGCTGCGGCACCTCCACCGAGCGGTCGATACCGGTGCTGAAGGCCCGGCCGCCCGCGCCGGTGAGGACGACGGCCCGGACCGACGCGTCCCGGCGCAGGCGCCTCCATACCGCCGTCAGTTCCGCGGCCGTCGCCAGGTCGATGGCGTTGTGCCGCTCGGGCCGGTCGAGGGTGACGACCGCGACCCCGCCCTCCTCGACCCTGGTGCGCACGGTCATGGCCGCTCCAGTAGCCAGCGCACCACCGTGAGGCCGTTGTCCGTCCGGTGGAAGGCGGCCTTCACGGGTGTGCCGATGCGAATCCGCTCCGGTGCCACCGAGTTCAGCGCGGCGTCGGCGGAGGCGACCAGATTGCCCACCAGCCGGATGCGCGGGGCGTCCGCGAGTTCCACCAGGACCACGTTGTAGGGCGCCTGGGCGGCGTAGGCGGGCAGAAGCGGCGGATGGGGCACAACGTACGACCAGATCCGGCCGCGGCCGCTCATCTTCTTCCACAGGCTGTCGAAGGACTGGCAGTGGGGGCAGCAGGGCCGGGGCGGGAAGCGCGGTTCGCCGCATCCGGCGCAGCTCTGGACGCGCAGTTCGCCGCGCGCCGCGTAGTCGAAGAAGGGCGCCCCGTCCTCGTCCGGCACGGGGGGCAGGACCCCCTCGGCCCGGCCGCTTCCGCCGCTCCCGCCCGTCGTGGTGTCCGGCTGTGTCATGGCGTCGGTCAACTCCTCAGCAGCAGGGCCGATGTGGGAACCCCCTCACCCGCCGTGACCAGGCAGGTCGTGGCGCCGGGGACCTGGGCCGCGCCGGTGCCGCGCAGCTGTCTGACCCCCTCGGTGATGAGGTTGAAGCCATGGACGTACGCCTCGCTGAGACCGCCTCCGCCGGTGTTGATCGGCAGCCGTCCGCCGATCTCCAGGGCGCCCCCCTCGGTGAAGGCGGCGCCCTCGCCGCGGGCGCAGAAGCCGTAGCCCTCCAGGGAGAGCGGGATCAGCGGGGTGAACGCGTCGTAGATCTGCGCGACATCGATGTCCTGGGGTCCGAAGTCGGCGGTTTTCCACAGCCGGCGGGCGGCGGTCCAGGAGGGGCCGGTGAGCGGGTCGTCGTTCCAGTAGTTGACCATCCCGTGGGATTGCGCGGGCAGCCCCTGGGCGGCGGAGTGGACGTACACGGGCCGGTGCCGGCAGTCGCGCGCCCGCTCGGCCGACACCACCACACAGGCCAGCGCGCCGTCGGTCTCCAGGCAGTTGTCGAAGAGGCAGAGCGGTTCGCTGATCCAGCGCGCGGTCATATACATCTCACGGGTCAGCGGGCGGTCGTACATGATCGCGGCCGGGTTCTGATTGGCCCGGTTGCGGCAGGCCAGTGCCACGTTGAAGAAGTGGTCGCGGGTCGCGCCGTACTCATGCATATAGCGCCGGGCCAGCATCCCGATCTCATCGGCCGGGCGCAGCAGCCCGTACGGCCGGGTCCACTGGGCCGGGGTGGGCAGCTGCACCCGGGTGTCGGTCCAGGGGCGCGGCCCGCTGCCGCGTTTGCGCGACCGCCAGGCCACCCCGACGCTCGCCTGTCCGGTGGCGATCGCGGCGGCCAGGTGCGCGACGGTCGCGCAGGAGCCGCCGCCCCCGTAGCCGACCTTGCTGAAGAAGGTCACATCCCCGGCGCCGACGGCCTTGGCGACCTCGACCTCGTCGGTCTCCTCCATGGTGTACGAGGCGAACGCGTCCACCTCGGACGGGGCGATACCGGCGTCGTCGAGCGCGGCCAGGATCGCCCGGCAGGCCAGGGCCTTCTCGGACTCGGGGAGGCGTTTGGCGAACGGGGTCTGCCCGATGCCGGCTATCGCCGTCGCGTCCTTCAAGGCCGCCGTCGTCGCGGTCGCGTCCTGTGCGGCCGCCGTCACCGCCGTCGCTCTTGTCGCCCCCATGGCCGCCTCCGTGGTCGCGTTCACCGGTGCTGACAGCGGGGAAGGCTACCGCTAATCTGACGGTCAGTCAGCTACCGGGGTCGTCCGTCCCGGATTCCGGGGAGGGGAGCGGTCCGATGAGAAACACCATCCCGGCCCTGATCCGGGCGGCGGCCGAGCGGTACGGCCCGGCCGAGGCTGTCGTCGAGGGCCGCGCCCGGATCAGCTACGCGGAACTCGGCGCCCGGATCGAACGCGCCGCGGCCGGGTGCGTCGCCTCGGGGCTCGAACCGGGCGACCGCGCCGCGATCTGGGCGCCCAACACCACCGACTGGATCGTGGCGGCGCTCGGTGCGGTCACCGCGGGCGGGGTGCTGGTCCCGGTCAACACCCGCTTCAAGGGCGCCGAGGCGGCGTACGTCCTGCGCCGCACCCGGGCCACCCACCTGTTCATCACCGGCACCTTCCTGGGCACCTCGTACGTGGCCTCGCTGCGCCGGGCGGCGGGGGAGGGGGCGGGGCGCGGTCCGCTGCCGGGGCTGCCCTATCTGCGGGAGGTCATCGTCCTGGCCGACGACGCCCCGGAGGACTTCCGCACCTGGGGCGACTTCCTGGCGCCGGGCGGCGCCGTGGCCCCGGAGGAGGTCCGGTCCCGGGCGGAGGCGGTGCGCCCCACCGACCCCTCCGACATCACCTTCACCTCGGGCACCACCGGCCACCCCAAGGGCGTGGTGACCACGCACTCCCAGACCGTGCGCGTCTTCGACACCTGGAGCGA
The DNA here is from genome assembly GCF_001553455.1 of Streptomyces hygroscopicus subsp. hygroscopicus. Classification (GTDB taxonomy): domain Bacteria; phylum Actinomycetota; class Actinomycetes; order Streptomycetales; family Streptomycetaceae; genus Streptomyces; species Streptomyces hygroscopicus. The sequence goes on along the minus strand of NZ_BBOX01000451.1, from coordinate 9,069 downwards.
GATCACCGGCCTGGCGGCGGACGACCGCTACCTCATCGTGAACCCGTTCTTCCACACCTTCGGCTACAAGGCGGGCGTCATCGCCTGTCTGAGCCGCGGCGCGACGATGGTGCCCCAGCCGGTCTTCAGCGTGGAGACCGCCCTGGCCAACATCGCCGCCGAGCGCATCACCGTCCTCCCCGGCCCGCCCACCCTCCACCAGTCCCTGCTCGACCATCCGTCCCGGGCCGCGCACGACCTGTCCACCCTGCGGCTGGTCGTCACCGGTGCCGCCGTCGTCCCGCTGGAGCTGGTGGAGCGCCTGCGCTCGGAGCTCGGGGTCGCCACCGTCCTGACGGCGTACGGCCTGACGGAGGCGTCCGGCACCGTCACCATGTGCCGCCGCGGCGATCCGTCCGAGGTCATCGCGGGTACGGCGGGCCGCGCCATCCCGCACACCGAGATCAAGATCGCCGAACCCACCGGGCGGGCACTCCCCGCGGGCCGGCCGGGCGAGGTCTGGGTGCGCGGCTACCACGTCACCCCCGGCTACTTCGAGGACCCGATCGCCACCTCCCGCACCATCACCTCCGACGGCTGGTTGCGGACGGGCGACATCGGGGTGCTGGACGAGGACGGCAATCTGCGCATCACCGACCGCATCAAGGACGTGTTCATCGTCGGGGGCTTCAACGCCTACCCCGCCGAGATCGAGCGGCTCATCGCCCGCCACCCCGACGTGGCCGACGTCGCCGTCGTCGGCATCCCGGACGCGCGCCTGGGCGAGGTCGCCAAGGCGTACGCGGTCCGCCGCCCGGACTCGACGCTGACGGCGGACGACCTGATCGCCTGGTCGCGGCGGGAGATGGCGAACTACAAGGTGCCGCGGCAGGTGGAATTCCTCTCCGAACTCCCCCGCAACGCCAGCGGCAAGGTCCTCAAGAGCGAGCTGCGGGCCGGCCGGTCACGTCCGTAAAGCGGTCACTTCCGTAATGCGGTCACCGCCGTAAAGCGGTCGCCGCCGTAAAGGGGTACGTCCGTGACCGGGCCACTCCGGCCGGGCCGGACGCTCGGCGAACTCCCCCCGGACCGAGGCCCGACCGCCTGCCACCAGCCGCCGGTCTCCGCCGTCCGGCGCAGCGCGGCGGGGGAGTCGCCGCCGGTCAGGAAGGGCACGGGGCGCTCGGGCGCGGGCTGGAGGACCGCGCGCTCGTCGACGCCATCAGGGCGAGGGCCGATGCGCGAGCGCGCGAAGGGGCCGGACTTCCGCCCGGCCCCTGACCACTTACCGGGGGGCGACGGGCATGTGCTCGTCCTGCACGCTCAACAGACCCCCTCGTTCCGCCGGTGCTGCCGTGCCGGGCGACGGCATGTGTTCGTCGGCGATGGCCGGAGCCGCGGCGCCGAGGGCCGCGGCGGTTGCGATGGCGAACGCGACGAGGATCTTCTTTGTTCTGGTCATGTGACTCTCCATGAGAAGCAAGATTGCTATCCAGAAGAAAACCTAATAATGAACTGCCCGTTTGTAAGCCATTCTCACCGAAAATGGATTCGACTTGGGGAAATACCCGTCGTGCGGCCCATGCGACAGCAGGGATCGGCGTCGATGGCTCCCCCTCCGTGCCATCGACGGACCGATCCCTGCGAAGTGCCCCCGTGAGCCCGGGTGTTGGCGGTGTTGGTCGCGGCTACCCGCTGACCGCCACCTACGCCGGGTTGTCCTTGGCGGCCAGGGGCCTGGGGGCGGGTGCGTGCTCGTCCTGGGTGGTGAGCTGCGGCGGCGCGGGCGCGTGCTCGTCCTTGGCGGTCAGCGGGCTCGGCGCGGGCGCGTGCTCGTCCTCGGTGGCGAGCCGGGCCGGAGCCGGCGCGTGCTCGTCCTTGGCGGCCAGGGGCCTGGGAGCCGGTGCGTGCTCGTCCTGGGTGGTGAGCTGCGGCGGTACGGGCGCGTGCTCGTCCAGCGGCCGGTAGGCGTCGGACGTGGGCTTCTTGTCCTGGGTCATACGGATCAGCTCCATGGGATAGGGCGGCAGGTTGTGTGGAGACGCCCGCCCGGCGACTCCCCCGTGGGTCGCCGGACGGGCATCTCAGGGCCGCTCACGCAAACGGTGAGACCCGACAACCGACCCGTCTGCCCCCCGCGGGGACGGATCGACTGACTCAAGAGTGACCGTGGGCGATAAACGATTGATGAACGCGGCGGCGTCGCCCGTTACGCAACCGTGGTCCCGTTACGCGGCGGTGTCGCCCGTTACGCGACGGCGGTCCCGTCACGTGGCGTCGCCCGTTACGCGACGGCGGTCCCGCTTACGCGGCCTCGCCCGGTACGCGGTGGTGTCGCCCGGTACGCGGCGGTCCCGTTACGCGGCCGCCGCCGGCGTCAGCAGGCCGCGCACCTCGTCCGCCTCGGTGGCGCCCAGCTGCTCGTGGATGGAGAGGGCCTCGCGCCAGCAGGCTTCGGCGCGGCCGGTCTGGCCGATCTCGATCAGCGCCTTGCCCAGGACGGTCAGCACGATCGCCCGCCGCCATTCGCCGCCGATGCCGCGCAGGGCGAGGGCCTGTTCGGCGTGCGAGGCGGCCTGCGCCGGCCGGTCCACCGTGAGGTGGGCCTCGGCGATGCGCTGGTGCGTCATCCCTTCCCACAGGGGCTGACGGCTCTCGTGGAAGAGGGAGAGGGCGTCCGTCAGCTGCTCGAGCGCCTCGTCCGGGCGGCCCGCCCGGGTCAGGACCAGGCCGAGCGCGTACTTGCCGTTGGCCAGCCGCAGGGTGCGTCCCAGGTCCTCGTAGATCTTCACCCCTTGCCGGGCCAGTTCCACCGCGCTGGCCACGCGGTCCATCTCCAGGTGGACCCGCGACAGGTTGCACAGCGCGCTGGCCTCGCCCGGTGCGTTGCGGTCCTTCCGGAAGGCGGCGATGGCCTGGAGGAGGTGGGTCTCGGCCTCGCCGAGCCGCTGCTGGACCAGCGCGATGATGCCGCGCTGGTTCAGGGCGCGGCAGGCGGGGACCGGGTCGGCGGCGGCCAGTCCGAGCGCCGCGGCCCGGCGGGCCTCGTCGTCGGCCTGGTCGTAACGGCCCGCCAGGCTGCGCACATGGGCGAGGAAGGTGCGGGCGCGGCCCTCCGCGTGGGCGTCGCCCTGCGCCTGCGCCGCCTCCCCGATGGCGCGTGCGGTGATCTCGTACTGGCGGGAATTGGCCCCGGACTCGGCCAGGTCCACCGCCGCCATCAACAGGTCCGTGGCGCGGCGCAGGGTGTCGCGGTGGGCGGCCGATTGCTGGGCGCAGGCGAGCAGGGGGTCGGATTCGGCGAAGAGCCAGTCGAGCGCGGCGTCCCGGTCCGGGAAGGTCAGCCCGGGGTAGCGGGTCGTGTCCAGGTGGTCGACCAGCCGGTCGCCGGGCCGCTCCAGCGCGTAGACCTCGGCCGCCGTCGCCAGGTAGAAGTCCAGGAGGCGCGACATCGCCGCGTCCCGCTCGGAGGGCGGCTGCTCGTCGCGCTCGGCGCAGGCGCGTGCGAAGAGGCGCACGAGGTCGTGGAAGCGGTAGCGGCCGGGCGCGGCGGATTCCAGCAGGCTGGTGTCGACCAGGGATTCGAGGAGGTCCTCGGCCCGGTCGGGGTCGAGGTCCAGGACGGCCGCGGCCGCCGCCAGCGAGATGTCCGGCCCCTCCGCGAGCCCCAGCAGCCGGAAGGCCCGTGCCTGCTGCGGCTCCAGCTGGCCGTACCCCAGTTCGAAGGTGGCCTTGACGGCCAGGTCGCCCACCCGCAGTTCGTCCAGCCGCCGCCGCTCGTCGGCCAGCTTGCGGGCGAGGACGGACACGGTCCAGGTGCGGCGGGCGGCGAGGCGGGAGGCGGCGATGCGGATCGCGAGCGGCAGGAAGCCGCAGGCGGCGACGACGTCCATGGCCGCGTCGCGCTCGCTGACGACACGCTCCTCGCCCACAATCCGCGTAAAGAGGGCGAGTGCCTCTTCCGGGCTCATCACGTCCAGGTCGACCAGGTGGGCGCTCTCCAGGTCGACCATCCGGATCCGGCTGGTGACCAGGGCGGCGCACCCCTCGGTACCGGGCAGCAGCGGACGCACCTGGGCCGCGTCCCGGGCGTTGTCCAGCAGCGTCAGCACGCGGCGGCCGTCCAGCGTGGAGCGGTAGAGGGCGGCGCGTTCCTCGACGCCGTCGGGGATGCTGGAGTCCGGTGTGCCCAGCGCCCGGAGGAAGGACCCAAGGACCGCCTCCGGTTCGGCCGGGGCCGGGCCCGCGCCTTGCAGGTCGACGTAGAGCTGGCCGTCCGGGAAGTGGTGGCGCGCGGTGTGTGCCACGTGGACGGCGAGGGTCGTCTTGCCGACGCCGCCGATCCCCGCGACCGCTGACACGGCCATGACATGCCCTTCGGCAGTGGCCAGGTGGTCGCCCAGCTCCTTCACGAACGCCACTCTGCCGGTGAAGTCCGAGACCGAGGCCGGCAGCTGGGCGGGCCGTACGAAGACCGGCCCGGCCGGGGCCTGCTCCGTGGCGGCGCTGGGCGCGGCGAGTTCGGCATCGGCCTGCAGGATGCGCTGCTGGAGCTCGGAGAGCTCCGCGCAGGGGTCCACGCCCAGTTCCTCGGCGAGCAGCCGGCGGGTGTCGGCGTAGACGGCGAGCGCCTCGGCCTGCCGTCCGCTGCGGTAGAGGGCCAGCATCAGGAGTTCGCGCAGCCGCTCACGCAGCGGGTGGGCGGCGGTCAGGGCCGTCAGCTCGGAGACGGCCTCCGCGTGGTGGCCGAGTTCCAGGTCGAGGTCCAGGCGCGCCTCGACCAGGGACAGGTGCCGCTCGGTGAGCCGTACCCGCTGCGTTTCCGCGTAGGGTCCGGGCACCCCGGCGAGCGGTTCGCCGTCCCACAGGTCCAGTGCCTGGCCGAACAGCTCGCGCGCCCGCGACCGGTCCCCCGAGTGCTGTGCCTTCTCCGCCTCGGCGGCCAGCTGCTCGACCACGTCGATGTCGAGGGCGCCCAGCCCGATGCGGATCGCGTATCCGCCCGACTCGCTGGCCAGCACCTCGGAGTCCGGTCCGAACGCCTTGCGCAGCCGGGAGGCGTACGTGCGCAGCGCGGCGACGGCCGCGTCCGGGGGGTCGTCTCCCCACAGGGCGTCGATCAGCTCCGGCGCCGTCGCGGTGCGTCCGCCCCGCAGCAACAGCGCGGCCAGCAGCGCTCGTTGTTGCGGTGAGCCGGTGCTGAGCTGCTGTTCGCTCCGCCATGCCCGGACCGGTCCGAGCACGGTGAAGCGCATGTGCTGCCGCTGCGCCTGCTCCTTGTCGCGGGCCATGGTCTCCCCCTGCCTGTGCTTCCCAGTCGCACGGGTCAGTTTGCCTTGTCCACGGCCCTTACGTCAGTAGGGGCCAGCTGTCTCCACAAGGCCCACCAGAGTTGTCCGACTTCATATGGCTGGCACCCCGTCAGATGGCGGACCGGGCGGAGGTCAGCGGGCCGCCATGCCCCCGGGAGGCTCCGGGTGGGCGCGGGCGGCCTCCGCGTGGGGCGGCCCGGCGGGCCGGATGGACGGGGCCCCCATCAACGCCCTCACCTCCTCGCGCTCCGGCGACCCCAGCCGCTCGTAGATGGTCAGCGCCTCCTGCCAGCACTTCCTGGCCCGGTCGGTCTGGCCGACCGCGGCCAGCGCCTTGCCCTGGACCGTCAGCAGCGACCCGCGACGCCATTCGCCGCACAGGCCCTGCATGGCCAGCGACCGTTCGGCGTGCCATGCGGCGCGGGCGGGACGGCCCGCGGCCAGATGGGTTTCAGCAAGCCGGAAATGGGCCATTCCCTCCCACAGTTGCTGCCGGGTCTCCCGGAAGATGTCCAGCGCCTGTGTGAGATGGGCGAGGGCCTCCTCCAGCCGGCCGGTGCGGGTCAGTGCTATCCCGAGTGTGTACCGTCCGTTGGCGAGCCGCAGCGAGGCGCCCAGCCTCTGGTAGATCGCGAGCGCCTGCTCGGCCAGCTCCACCCCGGCCTGGGCGCGGCCCTTGTCGATGTGCACCCGGGCGAGGTTGGCCAGGGCGCTGGCCTCACCGGCCTCGTTGGCGTCGGCGCGGAACGCGTTGAGCGCCCGGTGGAAGTACGTCTCGGCCTCTTCCCTGCGGCCCTGGTCGAGCACGATGCTGCCGAGCCGGTTGGGGACGCGGCTGGCCAGCATCGGATCGCCGGCGGTCAGCTCCAGGTCCAGCGCCCGCTCCAGCTCGCGTTCGGCGTGTTCGAACCGGCCGGTGAAGTAGTAGAGGTTCCCGAGGGTGGACCGCGCCCGGGCCTCCGTGCGCACGTCCCCCGCCGTCCGGGCCGATTCGATGATCGCCTCGGCCACCCCTTGGTACTGGCTCGACCTGGCCCCCGACTCGGCGAGGTCCAGGGCGGCGGTCAGCAGGTCCGCCACCCGGCGGCGGCGGCCGTCCGTGACGCACTGCCGGGCGCAGGCGATCAGACAGTCCGCCTCGGTGAACAGCCACTCCAGCGCGGCCCCCGACGAGGCGAAGGCGAGGCCCGGATGGGTCGTGGGCGCGAGGTGCTCGACCGTGCGGTCGCCCGGGCGTTCCGCCGCGTAGACCCGTGCCGCCGTGGCCAGATAGAAGTCCAGCAGCCGGGAGAGCGCGGCGTCCCGCTCCGCCGGGGGGAGGCCGTCCGGTTCCGCGCACGCCCGCGCGTAGAGCCGCAGCAGGTCGTGGAGGCGGTAGCGCCCCGGCACGGTGGACTCCAGGAGCGAGGTGTCGACCAGCGCCTCCAGGAGCGTGCGGGAGGCGTCCTCGTCCAGGCCGAGCAGGGCCGCCGCGGCGGCCAGCGAGATGTCCGGCCCCTCGGCCAGCCCGAGCAGCCGGAACGCCCTCGCCTGCGCCGGCTCCAGCTGGCCGTAGCCGAGTTCGAAGCTGGCCTTGACCGCCAGGTCTCCGGCCCGCAGCTCATCCAGCCTGCGCCGCTCGTCGGCGAGCTTGCGGGCCAGTACGGAGACCGTCCAGGTGCGCCGGGAGGCGAGCCGGGAGGCCGCGATGCGGATCGCCAGCGGCAGGAAGCCGCAGGACGCCAGGACGTCCATCACCTCCTCGCGCTCGACGGCCGCCCGCTCCTCGCCCACGATGAGCGCGAAGAGGGAGAACGCCTCCTCCGGGCTCATCACGTCCAGATCGACCAGATGGGAGCCGGGCAGACCGGCCATGGTGGACCGCCCGGTGATCAGGGCCGCGCAGCCGCGTGCGCCGCCGCCGGGGAGCAGCGGCCGGATCTGTACGGCGTCGCGGGCGTTGTCCAGGAGGACGAGGACCCGGCGGTCCGCGAGGGCCGAGCGGTACAGGACGGTGCGTTCCTCCGCGGCGTCCGGTATGGCGGCGTCCGGGACGCCGAGCGCGCGCAGGAAGGCCGCCAGCACGGCGTCCGGCTCGGCGGGGGAGGAGCCCGCGCCCCCCAGGTCCGCGTAGAGCTGCCCGTCGGGGAAGTGGCGGCGGGCCGCGTGGGCGACGTGTACGGCCAGGGCGGTCTTGCCGATCCCCCCGATCCCGGCCACGGTGAGGACCGGGGGAGCGCCGCCCGGCGCGGCCAGCAGGCCGCTCAGCTCCCGTACGGCGTCCGCACGGCCCGTGAAGTCCGGGGCGGCGGCGGGCAGCTGCGCGGGGCGTACGACGGGGGCGCCGGTCACCGGGCGCTCGCGCAGTGGCGTGGGCTCGGCGAGCTCGGATGCGATGAGCCATTCCCGTTTGCCCAGCCACTTGTCGCCGACCATGGTGCCCCCCGCGCGTACGTTTCCCTGCACCGGCCAGTCTGCCCGGTCAACGGCTTATGCGTCAGTAAAGAGCGCGTCGGTCCGGAAAGCGTGTGTCGGTCCGGCCGGGCGCCGGGTGACGGGCGCCGCCGAGACAGCTGACGGGCCGTCAGATCGGCGCTACCGTGCAGTCATGGAGAGCTTCCCGAAGATAATCTCGGTGGACGACCACACGGTTGAGCCCCCTCACGTCTGGCGGGACCGCCTCCCGTCGAAGTACCGCGACACCGGGCCGCGCATCGTCCGGGCGCCGCTGAAGGAGATGACCTTCGTCGGCGGCCGGTTCGCCCCCAGGATGGGCGCGCCGGGGGACGACGGGCCGCTCGCCGACTGGTGGGTGTACGAGGAGCTGCACCGGCCGCTGACCCGGCTGGACACCGCCGTCGGATACGACCGGGACGAGGTGCGGCTGGAGGCCATCACCTACGAGCAGATGCGGCCCGGCTCGTTCTCGGTGCCGGACCGGCTCGCGGACATGGACGTCAACCACGTGCAGTCGGCGCTCTGCTTCCCCACCTTCCCCCGCTTCTGCGGGCAGACCTTCACCGAGGCCGCCGACCGCGAGCTGGGGCTGCTCGGAGTCCGGGCGTACAACGACTGGATGGTGGAGGAGTGGTGCGGCCCCGAGGCCCGGGGCAGGCTGATCCCGCTGATCATCGTCCCGCTGTGGGACGCCGGGCTGGCCGCCGCCGAGGTGCGGCGGAACGCGGCGCGCGGGGTACGGGCCGTCTGCTTCTCCGAGATCCCGCCGAACCTGGGGCTGCCGTCGATCCACACCGACGACTGGGACCCCTTCTTCGCCGCGTGCGACGAGACCGGCACGGTCATCGCGATGCACATCGGCTCCTCCTCGCGGATGCCCTCGACCTCCGCGGACGCGCCCCCGGCGGTGGGGTCCACGATCACCTTCGCCAACTGCTGCTTCTCCATGGTGGACTGGCTGATGAGCGGGAAGTTCGAGCGCTTCCCGAACCTGAGGGTGATGTACGCGGAAGGCCAGATCGGCTGGATCCCCTACATCCTCGAGCGCGCCGACGTGGTGTGGGAGGAGAACCGGGGCTGGGGCGGAGTGGCCGAGAAGGTGCTGCGCCCGCCGTCCGAGCTGTTCGCGGAGCACGTCCACGGCTGCTTCTTCGACGACGCGTTCGGGCTGCGCAACCTCGACGCCATCGGGGTCGGCAACGTGCTGTACGAGACGGACTATCCGCACTCCGACTCCACCTGGCCCAGGTCGCGGGAGGTCGGCGAGGCGCAGATGGGGCATCTGGCGCCGGACGTCGTGGAGCGGATCGTCCGCGGCAACGCGATCGAGCTGCTGGGGCTC
>NZ_BBOX01000450.1 GCF_001553455.1 Streptomyces hygroscopicus subsp. hygroscopicus | reverse complement strand
GGGAGAGCGGCTCGGCCAGCGCGTTGACCGCGTCGGACAGCTCCTTGCGCCGGGATTGGGAGACGGTGTCGTACGACACGAAGCCGTCGCCCTCGCGGTACCGGTCCAGCAGCTTGGCGACGGCCGCGAACTCCTTGTCGAGCTGCTTGACCAGCCCGGGGTCGTTCTTGGACACCACCGGCTTGAGCAGCTTGTACGAGGTCTCGGCGCCCTCGACGTTGCCCTTGAAGTCCACCAGGTCGGTGTGGCTGTAGCGCTCTTCCTCACCGGTGACCTTGCCGGTCTGCACCTCGTCCAGCAGCTCCTTGGCGCCGTTGGCCATGCCGGTGGGGGTGATGTCGGCGGTGCCGACGCGCTTCTGCCAGTCCTTCAGGTCCGCGACGAGCCGGTCGGCGAGGTCGTGGTCGGCCGCGGTGATCTTCTTCGTCTGCCACAGCGACTTCTCCAGCCGGTGCCAGCCGGTCCACTTCTGGCCCTTCTCCAGCCCGTCCTCGCGCACATCGACCTTGGGGTCGATGTCGCCGAAGGACTCGGCGACCGGCTCGGTGCGCTCCCAGCCGACGCGGGAGGGGGCGTACGCCTTCCTGGCGGCCTCGATGTCGTCCTTCTTGACGGCGTCGGCGAACGCCCGGACCTTGGGCAGCGTCTCGTCGGCCTGCCGCTGGACGTACGTCCGGTACTCGGCCACCGCCTTGTCCAGCTTCGGATCGCGCGGGGGCAGCTTGCCCTTGCCGGTGGCGGAGACCTTCTGCCGGATGCCGTGGCCCTTCATCCCGGGCTTGCAGGCGATCTCGTACGAACCGGCCTTGATCTCGGCGTTGATCGAGGCGCGGGTGCCGGGGCCGATGTTCTCCCGCTCGGTGACGATCCGGTCGCCCGGGGCGTAGACGTAGACCTCGGTGACCTTGGAGCCCTTGTTCTCCACCGCGAGCTTCACATGCCCGGCGGGGAAGGAGGTCCTGGAGACCTCGCACGCGCTGTCGGAGGCGGTGACCTGGACGGCGTCCGCGTCCTTGGCGTCGGACTTCTGGGCGCAGCCGGCGACGGCGGTGATCGTCGCCAGCGCCGAGATCGCGGCGGCGACGGGGGTGCGAGCGGCTCGCATACGGGCTCCAGACAGAATCAGGACCGGACGGACGTCAGACAGCCGAAATAAGGCAGACCTAACTTAACTGAGCCTTACCTGTACGGATTCCGTCTCATGTCAAGAATTGCCCTGCGAAGGGCAAAGGATTCGCCAAGTTGGCTGGTCTTGTGCGCTTGGCGGCCGAGGGGTGTGTGATGAACGCCTCCTCTGACCCTCTTGGGGACGGGGCTGGCATAGGGGGACGAAGCTGGGTGTCTCGGGGGCGGGGCGCTTCGCCGCGGCGGTGCGCTTTGCCGCGGCGGTGCGCTTCGCTGCGGCGGTGCGCCGCGAACCGGCGTCCGTACCGCCGCCTGTGAACCAGCCCCCCACGAACCAGCTCCCCACGAACCAGCCCTCCACCCACCCTCGGCGAAAGACACTTGAGCAAGCGGGCTGCCGGGTTACGGCAGGGTCAGGAGCTCCGGGTTACGGCAGGGTCAGGACCTGCCGGGCTACGGCAGGGTCAGGATCTCCGCCCCGGTCTCCGTCACCACCAGCGTGTGCTCGAACTGCGCCGTCCGCTTGCGGTCCTTGGTGACCACGGTCCAGCCGTCCTCCCACAGGTCGTACTCATAGGTGCCGAGCGTCAGCATCGGCTCGATGGTGAAGGTCATCCCCGGCTTGATCTCGGTGGTGTGGTGCGGGCTGTCGTAGTGCGGCACGATCAGGCCGGAGTGGAAGGACGTGTTGATGCCGTGGCCCGTGAAGTCACGGACCACGCCGTAGCCGAAGCGCTTGGCGTACGACTCGATGACCCGGCCGATGATGTTGATCCGGCGGCCCGGTTTGACGGCCTTGATCGCCCGGTTGAGGGACTCACGGGTGCGCTCCACGAGCAGCCGCGACTCCTCGTCCACCTCGCCGCACAGATAGGTGGCGTTGTTGTCCCCGTGCACTCCGCCGATGTAGGCGGTGACGTCGAGGTTCACGATGTCGCCGTCCTTGAGGACGGTGGTGTCCGGGATGCCGTGGCAGATGACCTCGTTGACCGAGGTGCACAGCGACTTGGGGAAGCCCCGGTAGCCCAGCGTCGAGGGGTAGGCGCCGTGGTCGCACATGTACTCGTGGGCGACCCGGTCCAGCTCGTCCGTGGTGACCCCCGGCGCGATCAGCTTGGCGGCCTCCTCCATCGCCCGCGCGGCGATCCGCCCCGCGATCCGCATGCGCTCGATCGTCTCGGCGTCCTGGACCTCGGGCCCGGAATAGGGGGTCGGGCCGTCCTTCCCGACGTACTCCGGACGCGCGATCGAGGCGGGGACGGGGCGGGTGGGGGAGAGCTTCCCCGGGACTAGAAGCGACTGGCCAGACATATCAGCGAGTGTATCGGCGGCGCATGGGGCAGCATGGCCGCAAAAGGGAGTACGAGCGGGAAGGGCGAGGCCGCGATGGCGCTGTTCAGGAGAGGGGCCGCCGGCAAGCCCGGCGAGTGGTACTACTGCATCAAGCACCAGAAGGTCGAGGAAGGCCCGGAGTGCCGGGCCGCCGACCGCCTCGGACCCTACGCCTCCCCGGCGGAGGCCGCCCGCGCGGTGGAGACGGTGCGCGAGCGCGACGAGGAGTGGCGGAACGACCCCCGCTGGCGGGACGACGAACCCCCGGCGGCGGGCTGAGCCGAGGCGGAGCCCCGTCCGCGGGACCGTTGACCGCCCCCACTGCGGCCCGGGCGGTGAGCGAACCGCCGTCGCCCGGGAGGCCGCAGGGCGGTGGGATTCCCGGGCCTTTGTCATGCGGGAGATCCGGGCCGTGAGGCATCCTGGACCGCCCTTCCCTCGGAGCCTCTCCGGGCCGCTCCCGCCCGTGAGATTCCCCGCGCCGTGAGATTCCCCGAGCCGCGGTCGCCCGGGAGGCCCCGGGCCCGGAGCCGGATGGTGCGCGGGGGCCTTCCCGGCGGGGTCTCAGGCCGGGGCGGGGCGGGACTCGCGGGCCCGGCGGGCGTGTTCGTCCGTGCGGGCGTCGTAGGACATCAGCCGGGGCAGCGCCAGCGCCAGGAGGCCGACCGAGGCCACGCAGGCCAGCCCGCCGGACCACACCGAAGCGCGTACGCCCACCCATCCGGCCATGGACCCGGCCCGGACCTGGCCCAGCTGGGGCCCGGTCGCATAGGAGAGCAGCTCGATACCGGCCAGCCGGCCCCGCAGCTTCTCGGGGATCGTCTGGTTCCACAGCGTCGAGCGGAACAGCCCGCTGATCATGTCCCCGCCGCCCGCCACCGCCAGGCACAGCAGCACCAGCCAGACGTTGGACAGCCGGCCGGCCGCCGCCATGGCCAGGCCCCAGACCGCCGCGCCCGCGACCACCATCCGGCCGTGGCGGTGGATCCGGGCGGTCCAGCCGCTGGTCAGGCTCACCACCACCGATCCGGCCGACCCGGCCGCGTACATCAGGCCGAGCGCCCAGGGGGCGTCCAGATCGTCGGCGAGGAAGGGGAAGATCGCGTTCGGGAAGGCGAAGAACATGGCGGCCATGTCCACCGCGTAGGTGCCCAGCAGTTCCTTGCGCCGCCACGCGTAGCGCGCTCCTTCGCCGATCGCGCGCAGTGACGGCGGTTCCGCGTCGTGCGCGGGCGGGGCGGGGGTCAGCCCGAGGGCCAGGAGCCCGGAGGCGAGGAAGGTCAGCAGATCGAGGCCGTACGCGAGCGGCAGACCGGCGTACGCGACGACCACCCCGGCGAGCGAGGGCCCCATGATGGCGGACAGCTGCCAGCGCAGCGAGTTGAGCGCGGCGGCCGCGGTCAGCTGGTCGTGCGGGACGATACGGGCCACCACCGAGTCGATGGCGGGGCGCTGCAACCCGGTCAGCGCACTGGTCAGGGCGGCCACGACATACAGCGGCCACAGCATGGGGTCCGGCAGCAGGCTGTTGACCAGCAGCAGCGCGGAGAGCAGACCGAGCCCGGCCTCGGTGAGCAGGATGAGCCGCCGGCGGTCGACGGCGTCGGCGAGCGCGCCCCCGTACAGTCCGAAGACGATCAGGGGCACCAGTTCGACCGCCCCGATCGCGCCGACCGCCGCGGCGGAGCCCGTCAACTCCTTGATCTGCAGCGGCAGCGCCACGATCGTCAGGAAGCTGCCGAAGGCGGTCACCAGCCCCGCGGTCCACAGCAGCCGGAAGTCGCGGGAGGAGCGCCAGGGGGCGAGATCGGGCAGCAGCCTGCGGGACCGCGGCGCGGGACGCGCTGCCGGGTCGTCCTGGTCGGTCAGGGTCACGAAGGGACATGCTCCGGGCCGTACTCCGTGCCCAGCAACCGAATTACGGCCCGCGGGGGTGCCGCGACCGGAGGACCGGCGACGCGTCGTCAGTGGTGGTCGGGCGGGCGTGCGTCGTCAGTGGTGGTCCGGCGGGTGCGCGTCGTCAGTGGTGGTCGGGCGGGCGCGCGCCGTCAGTGGTGGTCGGGCAGGCGCGCCCCGTCACTGATGGTTTGGCGGGCGCGCCGCCACTGGTGGCCGCCGGGGCGCCAGCCGTGCTCGGTGGGCGGGAACTCCCTCACCAGTGGTCCGGTGGAGGCGCCGTCAGGTGCTCGGCCAGCCGGGCCAGCCGGTCCTGGAAGCGGCGGCGGCCGGGGCGCGGCAGGCTGTTCTCCCCGGCGGCCGCGCTGACCAGGTGCTGGACGGTGTCGAGGTCAGGGTCCCCGCCCCCGGGGGCGGACAGGCCGTCATGGGCCAGGGCCCGCAACTCGGTGTCGCCGGCGTCGAGGGCGAGCACGGTCGCCCCGCCCCGGCGGGCGTCGTTGACCCGCTCCAGCAGCCCGGCCCCGGGGGCGCCCGGCGCGACCACCAGCAGGGTCTCACCACGCCCCGCGCTCTCCAGCCGCCCCAGCCCGACCGCCAGGTGCGCGGGGACGGCGCCGCCCTCCGGCACCCGGTGGCGGACGAGCGTGGGGGACAGCTCGGGCAGTCCGGACCAGGCCGCCTCGTCGTCCAGATGCGCGGCCAGATGCCATGGTTCGTACTCCTCGCTGCCGACCAGCAGCAGCCCGCCCTCGCGCCGTCCGACCGAGGCCCGTAGCGAGCCCGCGAAACGGCGGGTGGCCCGAAGCCATTCGGTTCCGGCGAGGACCTCGCGCAGCAGCGCGACCCTAACGGCGTCCATGGCATCCGCATCCTGCCCCGGCCCGCGCCCCGGCGGGTCCGGTACGGCCCCGGCTCACTCCATC
>NZ_BBOX01000449.1 GCF_001553455.1 Streptomyces hygroscopicus subsp. hygroscopicus | reverse complement strand
GCCCCGGCTCACTCCATCGGGGCCCTTTCGGGACGCCTTGGGCGAACGTGTTCGGGAGGGTCGAGGCGGCGAGACGGTCGGCCGGGCCCGCCCCGAGCCACGTCCGTGCGCCACGTTCGGTGCGCCGAGACCGCCGCGCCGGGTCCACGCGCGGTTCACGGCACCAGGCCCCGCGCCCGTCCGCCGCGCCAAGCCCCGCGGCCCGTCCGCCGCGCCAAGCCCACGCGCCCCCTCTGCCGCGCCAAGTGCCTTCCCTCCCACCGCTGTTGGGCCGTCGCGGGGGCGTCGGCAACTGTTCATGCGCCGTGCCTTGACGCTCTGTGAGGCGAATCCTATGGTCGCGGCACACAAGGGACGTCCTATGTCCCATTTTTCTGACTCGGCACTCGATTGCGACGGAGCATCGGGAGGTCCTATGGCGGTCGGCACGGGGGCGGCGCGTCCGTACGAGGTGTCCGTTCCGTTCCGGGCGGGGACCGAGGGGTATGCGAGTTTCCGCATCCCGGCGGCCGTGTCGACCCGCGCCGGAGGCGTTCTCGCCTTCGCCGAGGGCCGGGTGGGCTCCTCCGCCGACCACGGCGACATCGACCTCGTGCTCAAGCGGTCGGCCGACGGCGGACGCACCTGGGGCCCCTTACAGGTCGTCGCCCGCAACGGTGACGGCACGGCGGGCAACCCCGCCCCCGTCGTCCTCGACGGCGGCCCCCACGACGGCCGCGTCCTGCTGGTGCACGTCCGCAGCGCGGCCTCCGCCACCGAGGACCGGATCCGGCGCGGCGAGGTCGGCGCGGCCGACGGACGACGGGTGTGGCTGACGTACAGCGATGACGACGGTGCCACCTGGAGCGAGGCCCGCGAGATCACCGCGAGCGCCAAACGGCCCGAATGGCGCTGGTACGCCACCACCCCCGGGCACGCCATCCGGCTGCGCCACGGACCGCACCCGGGCCGGATCGTCGTCCCGGCCAACCACTCCCTGCCCCCGACCGTCCCCGGCGACGACGGCACCGAGGGGCGGTACGACGGCGGGCACGATCTGCTCAGCGACGACGACGGCGCGACCTGGCGCATCGGATACGTGGACGACAACCCCGACGGCCGTGTCAACGCCAACGAGACCACCGCCGCCGAACTCCCCGACGGCCGGGTCTACTTCAACGCCCGCACCGCCGCCACCGCGCCCGGCACCCGCGCCGACGCCTACTCCCACGACGGCGGAGCCACCCTGGACCTCCCCTTCCGGCCCCAGGCCGGTCTGGTCACCCCCGTGGTCGAGGGCAGCGTGCTGCACCTGGGCGAGCCGGACGCGCTGCTCTACTCCGGTCCCGCCGACCCCGTGCACCGGGCGCTGATGACCGTCCGCACCAGCCATGACGGCGGCGTCACCTGGCGGCCCACGCACACCGTGAACGGTCTGCCCGCCGCCTACTCCGATCTGGTCCGGGTCGATGACGCCACGGTCGGACTGCTCTACGAGACCGGCGACTTCAGCGCCTACTCGACCCTCACATTCCGGCGCATTCCGACGGAGGAGTTGATATGAACGACACCCCGGCCGGTACGAGCGACACCGACACCCCGCCCCGACAGGACACGCGAACGGCCCGACAGGACACGTGGACGGCCCGGCGGGACACGCAAACGCCGCGACAGGACACGCGGACGGCCCGACAGGACACGCGAACGGACGGCGCGCCCCGCCGCGCCGTCCTCGGCGCCGCGGCCGCCGCGGCCGCCGGGTTCGCCCTCGCGGGCTGCGGCTCGGACGGCGACGGGGGCGACGGGCCCAAGGGCCGGGAGAAGGGCCAGAAGATCACCCTGACCTTCTGGTCCTGGGTGCCGGGCATCGACAAGCCCGTCGCCCTGTGGAACAGGGAGAACCCCGAGGTGCGGGTCGAGGTCGAGAAGGTCTCGGCCGTGGACGGCGCCCAGTACGCCAAGATGCACGCCGCCATCAAGGCGGGCAGTCCGCCGGACCTCGGCCAGATCGAATACCCGGTCGTGCCCAGCTTCCTCGTCGACAACGGGCTGCTGGACCTGACCGAGTACGGGGTGGCCGCGCACAAGGACAAGTTCATCGGCTGGCAGTGGCAGCAGTCCGTCTTCGGCAAGGCCGTCTACGCCGTACCGCAGGCGTCCGGTCCGATGGGCCTGTTCATCCGCCGCGACCTCTTCGACCGGTGGGGCATAGAACCGCCCGCCACCTGGGACGACTACGAGGCGGCGGCCGAGGCGATCCGTAACGAGGGCGCCTGGATCGAGACCTTCTCGGCCACCAACGGCAACCGCTTCGCCGGGCTGGCCTGGCAGGCCGGGGCGCGCTGGTTCGGCACCGAGGGCGACACCTGGACCGTCTCCATCGACGACGAGCCCACCCGTAAGGTCGCCGACTACTGGTACGACCTGGTCCGGCGGAAGCTGATCAAGACCATCCCGGACCGGCAGAACGCCTGGTACAAGGATGTCCAGACCGGTGCCGTGGCCTCCTGGCTCGGCGCCAGCTGGGGCGACGCCCTGCTGGTCGGCAACGCGCCCAGGACCGCCGGGAAGTGGCGGGTCGCGCCCATGCCGCAGTGGCGGAAGGGCGAGGCCGCCTTCGCCAACTGGGGCGGCTCCACCACCGCGGTCTTCGCCGGGACGAAGTACCCCAAGGACGCGCTGGCCTTCGCGGTCTGGCTCAACACCGACCCCGAGTCGATCAAGCTGCTGATCGAGAACGGCTACGGCACCCCGGGCGCCAAGCGGGGGTACACCACCTCCCAGCTCGACGTGCACAAGGACTTCTTCGGCGGCCAGGAGTACAGCGAGGTCTTCGACGCGGCGAGCAAGGGCGTGGACACCAGCTGGCAGTGGGGCCCCGCCACCGACACCCTCTACCAGCGGCTCGGCGACGCCTTCACCGCGGCCATCGGGGACGGCTCCCCCTTCCGCTCCGTGCTGCGGAAGGTGCAGGGCGAGACCATCACCGACCTGAGGGAAAAGGGACTCAAGGTGAAGGCCGGGTGAGGCGGCCGATGAGCGGGCGCCCCCGCCGCCTCACCCGGACCGAGGCCCGCGGCGCCCGGGCGGCGTCCGGGTTCCTGCTGCCCTTCCTCGCGCTCTTCCTGCTGTGCTTCGTCGCCCCCATCGGCTACGCCCTCTACGAGAGCCTGCTGAAGGTCGAGCGCACCGGACCGCTCGGCCTCGGCGGGGACACCCAACAGGTGTGGGCGGGCCTGTCCAACTACGCGCACGCCCTCCAGGACGACCGCTTCACGGCGGGCTTCGGACGGGTGCTGCTCTTCGGCGCCGTCCAGATCCCGGTGATGATCGCCTTCGCCACCGGTCTCGCGCTGCTGCTGGAGGCCGCCTCCGCGCGCTGGGTCGGCTTCTTCCGGACCGCCTTCTTCCTGCCGTACGGGGTGCCCGGTGTGATCGCGTCGATCCTGTGGGGCTTCCTCTACGTCCCCGGGATCAGCCCGCTGGTGGAGACGGCCCACGCGGCGGGCTGGGACGTGGACTTCCTGGGCCGCGGGACGGTCCTGTGGTCCATCGCCAACATCGTCACCTGGCAGTTCACCGGCTACAACATGCTGGTGCTGATCGCCCAGCTCAAGGCCGTACCGGGGGAGCTGTACGAGGCGGCGCGGATCGACGGGGCCGGCGCCTGGCAGGTGGCCCGGCACATCAAACTCCCCCTGATCCGGCCGGCGCTCGTGCTCACCACCGTCTTCAGCCTCATCGGCACCCTCCAGCTCTTCGCCGAACCGAAGGTGCTCAAACCGCTCAGCAACTCCATCGACTCCGGCTACACCCCCAATCTGGCCGCCTACAACGAGGCGTTCACCAGCAACAACCAGCACATTGCGGCGGCCGAGGCGGTGCTGCTCGCGCTCGTCGCCTGCGTGCTGTCCTTCGGTTTCCTCAGACTTGTCGGACAGCGGGGGAAGGACGGCGAACCCGGATGAGCGCACCGGACGTCCTGAGCGGCCCGGACGGCACCGGCGCCCCGGAGAGCCGGCCCGGTGCGGGCCGCCGCCCCCGCCGCCCCTGGCCCCGTCCCTGCCGCCCCCGGTCCCGCCCCCGCCGTCGCGCCGCGCGGGGCGGCGGCGCGACGGAACCCCCCGTGCGGCACCGCGTCATCACCGTCTCGCTGCTCACCGTCGCCGCCGTCTACTTCCTGACCCCCGTCTACTGGCTGGTCGTCTCCTCCACCAAGTCCAGCAGCGATCTCTTCGGCACCTTCGGCTTCTGGTTCCACGACCCGCACCCGCTGGACTATCTGCACCGGGTGCTCAGCCACGACGACGGCGTCTACGTCCGGTGGTTCGCCAACAGCCTGATGTACGCGGGCGCCGGCGCGCTCGCCGCGACCCTGCTGTCGGCCGCGGCCGGCTACGCCCTGGCCACCTTCCGCTTCCCCGGCCGGGAGGGGATCTTCAACGTCATCCTGGCCGGAGTGCTGATCCCCGGCACGGCGCTCGCCCTTCCGCTCTATCTGCTGTTCAGCGAGATCGGCCTGGCCGACACCTACTGGGCCGTGCTGATCCCCAGCGCCGTCAGCCCCTTCGGGGTCTACCTCTGCCGGATCTACGCGGCCGCCGCCGTCCCGGGCTCCCTCCTGGAGGCGGCGCGGATCGACGGCGCGGGGGAGGCCCGGATCTTCTGCACGCTGGGGCTGCGGCTGATGACCCCGGCGCTGGTCACCGTCTTCCTGTTCCAGTTCGTGCACATCTGGAACAACTTCTTCCTGCCGCTGGTCATGCTCTCCGACTCCGATCTCTACCCGATCCAGCTCGGCCTGACCTCCTGGCAGGGGTACGCGGACCGGCAGCCGGAGCTGTACCAGTACACCGTCGGCGGGGCGTTCCTGTCCGTCCTGCCGCTGATGGTGCTGATGGGCGTCCTCCAGCGGTACTGGCGCACAGGGCTGACGGAGGGAAGCGTGAAGGCGTAGCCGGCGGACGTTGCGAAACGGCACGGTGAAGCCGGAGGGGGGAGCGTGACAGGATCGCTGTCATGACTACTCCTGACACACCTCATGCCGTGAACTCCGGATCCGACACCCCCGCGAAGAAGGCCCCCGCCAAGGACCCCTGGGACCTCCCCGACGTGTCCGGTCTGACCGTCGGCGTCCTGGGCGGCACCGGTGACCAGGGCCGCGGCCTCGCCTACCGGCTGGCCAGGGCAGGCCAGAAGGTGATCATCGGCTCGCGCGCCGCCGAGCGGGCGCAGACCGCGGCGCGGGAGCTGGGCGGCGCGGAGCTGGGCGTCGAGGGCGCGGACAACGCCGAGTGCGCGCGCCGCAGCGACGTGGTCATCGTCGCGGTCCCGTGGGACGGCCACGCCAAGACGCTGGAGTCGCTGCGCGAGGAGCTCAGCGGCAAACTCGTCATCGACTGCGTCAACCCGCTGGGCTTCGACAAGAAGGGGGCGTACGCCCTGAAGCCGGAGGAGGGCAGCGCCGCCGAGCAGGCCGCCGCCTTGCTGCCGGACTCCCGGGTCACCGCGGCCTTCCACCACCTCTCGGCGGTGCTGCTCCAGAACCCGGAGGTCGAGCAGATCGACACCGATGTGATGGTCCTGGGGGAGTCGCGCGCCGACACCGACCTGGTCCAGGCGCTCGCGGCCCGCATCCCGGGGATGCGCGGCGTCTACGCGGGCCGGCTGCGCAACGCCCACCAGGTGGAGTCCCTGGTGGCCAACCTGATCTCGGTCAACCGCCGCTACAAGGCCCACGCGGGGCTGCGCGTCACCGACGTCTGAGGGCGCCCGCCCGCGACCGCCGCACCCGGGGCGCCCGGCCCCTCCGGCGGGGCATGGGGGACAATGGCGGGAGTGTCACACCCCCCGACAGGAGCCGACCCCATGCCCCGCCTCGCCCTCTGCACCCTGGCCGTCTGCGTCCTCGCCATCGCCGCGGCCGTCGTGTCCTTCGCGCGGGGGAGCTGGCTCGGGATCATCTGGGTCCTGATCGCCGGTATCTCGTCCAACATGGCCTGGTACTACATTCGCCGGGCCCGCGCCGCCCGCGCGGCCGACCGCGAGAGCGCGGGCGCCGCGAGCTGACGGCCGGGGCCGCGAGCTGACGCCCGGGGCCGTGAGCTGACTGACGCCCGGGACCGCCGGGCGGGCGGACCCGGGCGGACCCGGGCGGCCCCGGGCGGGTCCG
Organism: Streptomyces hygroscopicus subsp. hygroscopicus; assembly: GCF_001553455.1. Classification (GTDB taxonomy): domain Bacteria; phylum Actinomycetota; class Actinomycetes; order Streptomycetales; family Streptomycetaceae; genus Streptomyces; species Streptomyces hygroscopicus. The sequence continues at coordinate 3,600 of NZ_BBOX01000449.1, read as the reverse complement.
CTCAGAACGTCAGCGGGAACGGCTCACCGGAGCCCGCGTAACGGTGGAACCGGCCGGCCCAGCTCCGCTCCCGCTCCCGGAGGGTCCGCACCTGCGCCCGGGGCAGCGCCATGTACACATCGCGGCCGCCGTCCTGGTCCGGCGGGGTCGGCGCGATATGCACCGTCCAGGGAATGGGATTCGAGGGGAAGTCGTACCAGAAGGGTGCGCCCGTCCCGAAGTCGATGTCGTAGAAGGGGAGCTTCGACCAGTTGTTGAGGGCGATGGTGCTGTCGAACGAGTCGAGGGCCATGGTGGTCATGACGCGCTGGAACCGCCCCGCCTCGCGCTCGGCGTCCAGGAACGCCACCTCCTCGCCGATCCTCTCCTTCGTGTTCTCCGCGTAACCGGCGCGGACCGCCGCGGCGACCTCGCCGAGCGAGCGGGAGCGCAGTTCGGCCGCGGTCATCCCGGGCCGGGTGTTGGTGATGGCGTTGCCCCAGTACGCGTCCGGTACGGCCCCGGAGACGAACGGACGGAAGTCGGCGATGAGACCGAGCCGCTCCGAAACGGTGTCGGGGCGGCCACGCAAGGTGCCGAGGACTTTCCACAGGTGGGCGGTCAGCGCGTCATTGGTGGACACCCACCGCTGCGTACCCGCCAGATCGGCCGTCGCGGCGTCCTTCATGGCGGCCAGTTCGGCCGCCGAGAACCGGGTGGTCACCGTCGTCACGCCGCCGGCGCTGGCCAGCAGCAGACGGCCCACGAAGGCGGACTTCCGGCCCCGCCCGGTGACGGTGAGGTGGGCGCCGCCGGCCCGGGCGCCGTCCGCGGAGGGCACCGCCAGCCCGGCGATGGCCTCGCGGTCGAAGTGCGGCGCGGGGTGGTCCAGGCCCCGGTGCTCGCGCGACCAGCTCTCCAGGAACCGCATATAGCTGGTCCCGTCGGCCACCGCGTGGTTCATCATGAAGCCCAGGACGGAGCCGCCGCCCTTCATATGGGTGAGCTTCACGGTGAAAAGCGGTGTGTCACGGTCCACCACCCAGAACGGCAGGATCATGCTCAGATAGCGCTCGATCCCCTTTTTCGCCGTACGAAGCGGTCCGTGATCCGGCATGGGCCCGGACGCGTACGTCTCGACGAACCGCACCCCGGCGTCGTTGCAGAGCACGCTGAGACCGCCGTCGGGATCCTTCTGCATCCGGCCGGAAAGCACCGGGAAATCGCGCAGTACCCTGCCGAGCGAGGCCCGCAGCGCCTCGCCGTCGAGTGATTCCCGGTAGAAAAAGACGCGCGGTGTGGGGATCGGCCCCATGAGCATGTCGTACACGCTCAGCCGTAAGCGGTCACCACTGGCCTCCCCGGCCCGCACGGTGGACGAGCGTTTGGTGCGGTTCTCGGTGGCAGCGGGGGATGTCGTCATGTGCGCGCACGCTTTCGTCCGGTCCGAACGCGATGTGGCGTCGACACTACCGTTCGGGCCCGAGGGGTCTCATGGATCCGGAGCAGCTCTAGGAATGTCCCCACCCCGCCGGACACCCGGCGCCCGCGCGGCGCGGGACCCGGTACCGGACACGGCTCAGGAGCCGGGACGGGACACGGCTCAGGAGCCGAGACCGGGCAGACCGGGCGCGCCCTGCCAGAAGCGGAAGAACTCCTGACCCCAGTAGGTGTCCCAGTCCGATACGCCCAGGGCCCGCATCACCGCGTCGATCGCGTCGAAGAACGCCTGGTTGACCTCCGGTATCCACAGGATCCCGAAGACCGCGAGCATCCCGAACGGCGCGTACGGCTCGACCTGGCGCCGGACGCGGTAGGAAAGCCACGGCTCGACCACGCCGTAGCCGTCCAGGCCGGGCACCGGCAGGAAGTTCAAGATTGCGGCCGTGACCTGGAGCATCGCCAGGAAGGCGAGCGCGTAGCGGAACAGCTCCGGCACCCGGTCCGTGGCGCCCAGCCAGAACGGGGCGGTCAGCACGGCCGCGAACAGCACGTTCGTCAGCGGGCCCGCGGCCGAGATCAGGCTGTGCTTCCAGCGGCCCCGGATCCGGTGCCGCTCGATGAAGACCGCCCCGCCGGGCAGCCCGATCCCGCCCATGATCACGAAGATCAGGGGCAGCACGATGCTCAGCGCCACATGCGTGTACTTCAGCGGGTTGAGGGTCAGATAGCCCTTCGCCCCGATCGTCAGATCCCCGCCGTGCAGCGCGGTGCGCGCATGGGCGTACTCGTGCAGGCACAGCGAGACGACCCAGCCGGAGACGACGAACAGGAAGACCGCGAAGCCGGGGCTCGCGGAGTAGTCCGTCCACACGGCCCACGCGGATACGGTCATGATCGCGACCAGACCGAGGAAGACGGGAGAGATGCGCCGGTCGCGGCGGCTGACTGCGGTGGTCATCGGCGTGGGTCTCCGTACGGGCTGGTGATCACTGAAAAAACGACGGACGGCGTGCGCGGAGTTCCGGGCGGGCGGAGCGGGCTGGTTCGGGGCGGGGGAGTGGGACTGGTTCCGGGCGGGAAGAGCGGGCTGGTTCGGGGCGGGGAGGGGACCGGTTCCCGGCGGGCGGAGCGGGCTGGTTTCGAGCGGGGGAGGGGGCTGGTTCCGGGCGGGAGCGGGCCGTTCCGCCCGGGGGAGCGGATCCGTCCGTCCGGGGGGAGCGGATCCGTCCGTTCGGCAGCGGGTGCTCCGGCCGTCCGGCAACGTTCCGGCTGTCCGGCAGTCGTGGGGCTCCGGCCGTCCGGCAACGTTCCGGCGTCCGGCAGCCGTGGGGCTCCGGCCGTCCGGCAACCGTAGCGGACCGGTGCCCGACGTTCGCCGGGAGGCCGTCGCGGCGCGTGCGGTCCGAGGCCGATGCCCCGCCTGGCGGGTCATCCACCACAATGGGCCCGTGCGCTACGGCATCCTCGGCACCACCCAGGCCCGCCACGACGACGGCACCCCCGTGGACGTCGGCGGGGCGCGGCTGCGTGCGCTGCTGACGGCGCTCGCGCTGGCGCCCGGACGGGCGCGGACCACCGGGGTGCTCATCGCAGAGATCTGGGACACCGATCCGCCCGCCGACGGCAACGGCGCACTGCAGGCCCTGGTCGGCAGGTTGCGCCGGGTCCTCGGCAAGGACGCGGTGGAGTCCGTTCCGGGCGGTTACCGGCTGATCGCCGACCCGGACGACGTCGATCTGTACCGTTTCGAGCGGCTCGCGGAGGAAGGCGCCCGCGCCCTCGCCGACGGCGATCCCGCCAAGGCCGTCGATCTGCTCGACGAGGCCCTCGCGCTGTGGCGCGGGCCGGCGCTCAGCGATCTGCCCGATGCCGGGGCGCCCGCCGCCCGCGCCGAGGCGCATCGGCTGGACGCACGGCGTGCCCGGCTCGCCGCCGACCTCGCCCTCGGCCGCGCCGGCCGGGCGCTCCCCGTGCTCACCGGGCTCTGCGACGCCCACCCCCTGGACGAGCCGCTGCACGCGCTGCGCATCCGTGCCCTGCGGGACGTGGGCCGTACGGCCGAGGCGCTGGCCGCCTACGAGGCGATCCGTACGGAGATCGTCGAGCGGCTGGGCGCCGATCCGGGGCCGGAGCTGCGGGCGCTCCACGCCGAGCTGCTGGCGGCCCCCGGGGAGAGTG
>NZ_BBOX01000448.1 GCF_001553455.1 Streptomyces hygroscopicus subsp. hygroscopicus | reverse complement strand
CGCCTGTTCCACCCGGACGGCACCGCGCCGACCCCGTTCCAGGCGGGCCGGGTGACCGGACGGATACCCCGCACCGCGACGCAGCGGCCCACCGTCGTCCCGCTGGAATGGCGCCGGATGGGCGACCCCCCGGCCCGTCGGCCGCTGCGTGAGCTGGGCAACGGCCCCACCGATCTGGCGCTGCTCGCCAGCGCGCTGCAACGCGCCGCGCAGTCGGCGGACGCGCCCACCGCACCCGCGCTGATCTGACACACCCGCACCGTCGGTTCGACACACCCGCACCCTTGGTTCGACAGACCCGCACCATCCGTCGGAACACCCCGCACCGTCCGTCGGACCACCCCGCACCGCCCGTCGGACCAACCTGACCCGTTGGCCGCAACAACCGAGAACAACCGCTCCGTTGGTCGGACCAACCGATCCGTTGATCTGACCACACTGACCACACCCGATCCGTTCTCGGCTGACGGTTCATCACGGCATGATCACGATCCGTGAGTGAACGCAGGGAACGCTATTGCCACGTTCGGTGACCGGGCGTAGGACTACTCGCACGGGACACGACCGCACGGGGGCGGTCGGCATCGGAGGGAACACGGGAATGCACGTATCGCTTCCTGCGAAGCGTTCGACGCGAGCCGCGGTGGCCCTGCTGGCGGCGGGAGCGCTCATGCTCACCGCGGCGGGCTGCGGCGGCGACGACGGGGACACGGTGAGCGGGGGACCGCCGCCGAACACGGTCGAACTGCCCAACCTCAAGGGGCAGAGACTCCAGGTCACCGCGGTCTGGACGGGCACCGAGCAGAAGAACTTCACCAAGGTGCTGGCGGAGTTCGAGAAGCGCACCGGGGCCAAGGTCTCCTTCGTGCCGAGCGGTGACGACATGGCGGGCTTCATCGGTTCGAAGGTCGCGGGGGGCGCCCCGCCGGACGTCGCGATGGTCGGACAGGTCGGCGTCATGCGGGAGTTCGCCCAGAAGGGCTGGGCCAAACCGCTCGGCGCCGCCGCGCGGGCGCAGCTGGCCAAGAACTTCGCCAAGGGCTGGCAGGACCTCGGCTCGTACCAGGGCAAGCCGTACGGGGTGTACTTCAAGGTCAGCAACAAGTCCCTGCTCTGGTACAACACGTCCGCGTTCGACTACGCGGGCGCCAAGGTGCCGAAGACCTGGAAGGACTTCCTGGCGCAGGCCCAGCTGCTCTCGGACTCCGGCACCGACGCGGTCGCGATCGGCGGCCAGGACGGCTGGACGCTCACCGACTGGTTCGAGAACGTGTATCTCTCCCAGGCGGGCCCGGAGAAGTACGACCAGCTCGCCCGGCACGAGATCAAGTGGACCGATCCGTCGGTGAAGAAGGCGCTCGAGACGCTCGCCGAGCTGTGGGGCACCAAGGGCCTGGTCGCGGGCGGCCGGAGCGGGGCGCTGCAGACCGCGTTCCCGGACTCCGTCACCAAGGCGTTCGGCAACAAGGCGGAGCCGGACGCCGGCATGGTCTTCGAGGCCGACTTCGTCGCCGCCAACGTCGCGGACGCGGGCGCGAAGCTCGACGAGGACGCGAAGGTGTTCCCGTTCCCCGCGGTGGGCGACCAGGCACCGGTGGTGACCGGCGGCGACGTCGGCGTGGCGCTGAAGAACAGCAAGGCGGCGCAGGCGCTGCTCACCTTCCTCGCCTCGCCCGACGCCGCGACCATCTGGGCCCAGTCCGGCGGGTTCATCTCGGCGAACAAAAACGTCAAGTTCAGCGCCTATCCCAATGCATCGATGCGCAAGATCGCACAGGCGCTGATCGCGGCGGGCAATGACTTCCGGTTCGACATGTCCGACCAGGCTCCGGCCTCCTTCGGTGGCAAGCCCGCGCAGGGCGAATGGAAAGCGCTCCAGGACTTCCTCAAGAACCCGAGGAACGTCGAAGGCATCCAGCGCCAGCTGGAGCGGGATGCCGCCAAGGCGTACAAGAACTGACGACTCGACCGGGAGAACCACATCATGTCGACCGCGACTGCGGACGGCGCGGCCACGCCTGGCCGGGCATCGTCCGCCCCACCGGCCAAACGGCCGAGCGCGAAGAAGCCGAAGAGCGTCCTGGGCACCCGCCCCTGGCTGGCGGCGCTGTTCCTGCTGCCCGCCCTGGCGCTGCTCGGAGCGCTCGTCGTCTATCCGATCGGCTACTCCGTCTACCGGAGCTTCTTCGACGCCTCGGGCAACGGCTTCGTCGGCCTGGACAACTACCGGGAGATGTTCTCCGACGACGCCACCAAGACAGCGATCAAGAACAACATCATCTGGCTGATCCTGGCCCCGACGGTCTCCACCGCGCTGGGCCTGATCTTCGCCGTACTCACCGAACGGGTGCGCTGGGCCACCGCCTTCAAACTGGTCGTCTTCATGCCGATGGCGATCTCGATGCTGGCGGCGGGCATCATCTTCCGGCTGGTCTACGAGCAGGACCCGGACAAGGGCGTGGCCAACGCCATGTGGGTGAGCGTGCACGACTCCTTCAGCGAGTCGCCGCCGTTCCCGGGCGCCCATCCGCGTCCCACCGCCGGGCTGACCGAGTCGCAGGACGGCTCCTTCACCACCCGGGACACCGTGCGCGCCGGCAGCCCGGCCGCGCTGCCGCTGGTCGCGGCCAAGCGCGGCGACATCAGCGGGGCGCGGGACGCCAAGGCCGCCAAGGCCGAGCCGGGGAAGGTGACCGGCACCGTCTGGTTCGACTTCACCCGGGGCGGCGGTGGCGAGCAGGGCGTCATCGACAAGGGCGAGAAGGCGATGGCCGGCCTCAGGATCGAGGCGGTCAAGGACGGCAAGGTCGTCGCGAAGACGACGACATCGGCGGACGGGACGTACACCCTTCCGGCCAAGGCCGAGGGCGCCCAGCTGCGGCTGCCCGCCTGGAACTTCTCCGAGCCGTACAACGGGGTGGACTGGCTCGGCCCGTCCATCGTCACCCCGGCCATCATCGGGGCGTACGTCTGGATCTGGGCCGGTTTCGCGATGGTGCTGATCGCGGCGGGGCTCGCCGGGGTGCCGCGTGAGCTGATGGAGGCGGCGCGGATGGACGGCGCCAACGAGTGGCAGGTCTTCCGGCGGATCACGGTGCCGCTGCTGGCGCCGGTCCTGTCGGTCGTCGTCGTCACGCTGATGATCAACGTGATGAAGATCTTCGACCTGGTCTACATCATCGCGCCCGGCCCCTCGCAGGACGACGCCAACGTGCTGGCCCTCCAGCTCTTCCAGTCGTCCTTCGGCACCGACGTCAACCAGGGTCTCGGCAGCGCGATCGCCGTACTGCTGCTGTTGCTCGTACTGCCCGTCATGTTCATCAACATCCGCCGGATCCGAAGGGAGAGCCGCCGATGACCAGCGCGGACACGGTCGTACAGGCGAAGCAGTCCCTGATCGCGCGGATCGCCGCCCGCGCGGGCGGCGGAGCCGTTCGGGTCGTCCTCGTCCTGATCGGCCTCCTGTGGCTGATGCCGACCGCCGGACTGCTGCTGTCCTCCCTGCGGGACCCGTCGCAGGTGAGCATCTCGGGGTGGTGGAAGGTCTTCACCGACCCCGGACAGCTCACCTTCAGCGGCTATGACAAGCTGCTGGGCAACCAGCAGATCACCGATTCGCTGTGGACCACGCTCGCGATCACCGTCCCGGCCACCCTGCTGGTCGTGGTGATCGGCGCCCTGGCCGGCTACGCCTTCGCCTGGATGGACTTCCCCGGCCGCGACTGGTGGTTCCTCATCGTGGTCGGCCTGCTGGTGGTCCCGGTCCAGGTCGCGCTGATCCCGGTGGCCAAGCTCTTCGGCGAGATCGGCATCTTCCAGACCACCACGGGCGTGGTGCTCTTCCACACCGCCTTCGGCCTGCCCTTCGCGATCTTCCTGCTGCGGAACTTCTTCGCGGAGATCCCCCGGGAGCTGCTGGAGGCGGCACGCCTGGACGGCGCGGGCGAACTGCGGCTCTTCGTGCGCGTGGTGATGCCCCTGGGCGGCCCGGCCATCGCCTCGCTGGGCATCTTCCAGTTCCTGTGGGTCTGGAACGACATGCTGGTCGCCCTGATCTTCGCGGACAGCGGCAACCCGCCGATCACGGTCGCGCTCCAGCAGCAGGTCCGGCAGTTCGGCAACAACATCGACATCCTCGGCCCCGGCGCCTTCGTCTCGATGCTCATCCCGCTGGCCGTCTTCTTCGCCTTCCAGCGGCAGTTCGTGGCGGGCGTGATGGCGGGCGCGGTGAAGTAACGCCCCGGAACCGGCAGACGGCCCGGCACCCCGCCCAGGCGAATTCCAGGGGGCGCCGGGCCGTCCCTTTTCCCGTCACGGCGCACCGCATTCCGCCCACACCGTTTTGCCGACGGGGACCCGAGGGGCCGTTCCCCAGCGGGTGGCCAGCAGATCGACCAGGATGAGCCCCCGGCCCGCTTCGTCGTCGGCCGTCGGCGCCGCCGGAAAGGCCGGGAGGCGGTCCTCGCGGGCGTCCGAGACCTCGATACGGATGGTCCGCGTCGCGGTCGCGCAGGCCATGCGAAGACGGAAGCCCCGCCCGGGTACGCGCCCGTGCCGTACGGCGTTCGAGGCCAGCTCAGCCACCAGCAGGGCCACCGTGCAGGACACGTCCGACGCGGGCGGATAGCCCCACTCCTCCATGCGCCGCACCGCGAGCCGCCGAGCGAGGCGCGCGCCGCGCGGCGTGGCGGGGAACTGCTGGGTGAACTCCCGGAGTTCGGGCTCGGGGTCCGGCGCCGTGGTCGTCTTCAGCACGGTGTTGTCCATTTCCGTTCGTTCGTCCTCCCGTACGATTCGCAGCGTGTGCGCATCGTGACGTTCCGTGCCCAAGGATCGCGGCGCGGGTCTACGCTCGAAAGGCCATGACGCTTTACCTTTCAGGCCGTAAGGAACGGAAGTGATGTTTTGGCCAAAGAAGTTGATCCCGGCTCGTCGATGGCGGCGCTCTTCGGGTCCCGGGTCCGCAGACTCCGCACGGCCGCCGGTCTGACCCAGGCCGAGCTGGGCGAGCGCACGCATGTGGTCAGCACCCGGATCACCCAGATCGAGCGCGCGTCCGGGGCGAAACCGACGTTCGAGCTAGCCCGGACCCTGGACGCCGTCCTCGGGGCGGACAGCCTGCTGGTGGACATGTGGCCGTACGTCTACCGGGAGGCGTTCCCGGACTGGTCGCGGGCGTTCATGGCCTACTCGGAGCGGGCCAACGCTGTTCGTGAGTACGCGGCCCACGTTGTCCCGGGTCTGCTTCAGACCCCGGACTACGCTCGGGCCGTCTTGAGCGTGGGTGTGTCGCTCACCAGTGAGGAACAGTTGCAAGACCGTTTGGCCGCCAGACTCAGGCGCCAGGAACGGCTCTCCTCACCCGACCGCCCCGAGCTGTGGGTCGTCCTGGACGAGGCAGTACTGAGACGTCCGATCGGTGGCCGATCCGTCATGCGGGCCCAGTTGTCTCGGCTGTTGGATGTGGCAACGGAACCCCACATCACGGTGCAGGTGCTCCCGTTCGACCAGAGGGAGCATGATGTGATGGGCGGTTCCCTGACCATCCTGACGATGCCTGACGGTTCGGAAGTGGCCTATACCGAAGGCGCCCACTACGGCCAACTCATCGAGGAACCGGACGACGTCAAGCGCTTCTCCCTGTCCTACGATCGGCTGCGGGCAGCCTCCCTGCCCCCGATCATGTCGCTCGACATGATCCGATCCGTGATGGAGGGCAACCACCGTGGAGCGAGCGTCCCGTCCCGGTCTGAGCGGCGCCGCGTGGCGCAAGAGCAGCTACAGCAATCAGGAGGGTGGCAACTGCGTCGAGGTGGCCGACGGCATACCCGGCGTCGTCCCCGTCCGTGACAGCAAGCGGCCTGACGGTCCCGCGCTGGCCTTCCCGGCGGCCTCCTGGGCCGCGTTCATACGCGAGCTGAAGACCGGCCACCGCCCCTGAGTCGGCCAGGGGCCGGTCGGCGTCGGACTTCCCATCCTGCCGGGCCCTCGTACGCGGGGGTCCGGTGGGCCGCGAACTCGCCCCGGGAGGCTGATGCGCGGTGACAAGATGGCGCCATGGTGCTTCACGTAGGCGTAAAAGCTCTTCGACGGAGACGAGATGAGCTTCGAGGCTCGGCGGAATCGATAGAAGCGCATGGAGAGCTCGGCGATTTAGCCACAGTTGGTCTGTTGTTGTTCTACTCCGCCGAGTGTGGGCTGAAGGAACGGCTCCTCGTCCGCCACAAGTTACCCGGCACCGAATCCTTGGACCCCACCCATGACCTTCGTAAGCTGGCCAAGCTCCTCAACTTGCCCCGAACCCTGAGCGTACGTCTCGACAGGCTCCAGAGCTGCCGGTTGCACGCGTCGGCGCGCGGTTCCGTTTCCCTGGCCGACTTACATCAGGCATGGCGCTATGGTGCGAAACTCAACGAGGCTGACGAGAAGGAGGCTCAGGAAGCCCTCCGTGCTCTGATCAAATGGTGCGAGCGGGACTAAGGCTAGGAGACTACGAAACCGTGGCCGGTTTGAACGGACTGGACGGGCTGACGCCCCCAGAGCACCTTTTCACATGGGTAGACGTCGATGAGCATCTGACGACTCTGGCCTCTGCGGGACAGTGGCCCGCATGGCTGCGCGCGGCGGACGGCTGGTGGGATGGCCTAGAGCTCGTGGTCTCCAGCGGTACGGACGCCGAGGAGGCGAAACGATGGCTGGACGAGGCGTTCGGAGCAGGTTCGACCGAATGGCGCGACAGCATCCTGATGCTGCGGCTCGACGACCCGCGAACGACCGAGTTCACAGGAATGCCCGTCATTCTCAGCCCAGAGCCCGAGAACGCGGACCAACCGCGTCGTATCCCGCTGCTGCGCGAGAAACACATCACCCCACAGCTGGCACATCCGCTCGAGCGCCCCGCCGATGAACGCTTTCCCGCCGATGTGCAACTGGTGGCGTTCCACTCCTTCAAAGGCGGAGTCGGGCGCACGGTGCACGCCGTCGCCATGGCCGACGCCATTGCCCGCCGAGGCGGAAGCGTCCTCCTGATCGACGCGGACCTTGAAGCGCCGGGAATCACGTGGATGCACAAGGCTCAGGGAGGCCAGCTCGACTTCTGTTACGAGGATCTACTCGCCCTGCTTCAGGGGTCGGAGGATGGAAGCTGGTCCGCTGCCGTGGACATCGCCGCCGAGTACCTGCCGAACCAACAAGTCGGACGGTTCGCAAGCGGCGGCCGTGTGACCGTGCTCCCCACAAGCAGAAGGCCACAGCTGGGGCCGCCGCGCATCGAACCGGCGGACTTACTGGCGCCTGGACGCCCAGCGTATTTCCTGACGGAGGCGCTGGCGGCGCTCGCCGCACGTGCGGGTGCGGACACCGTGGTGGTGGATCTGCGAGCTGGAGCATCCGAACTGTCGGCGCCCATCCTGCTCGACCCTCGCGTCCAACGTGTCTTCGTCACCACTCTGAGCCACCAGTCCCTCGCAGGTACCGAGACGTTACTGAAGCAACTAGGACGACGAGCACCGGCACTCCAGGGTACCGACCCAGCAAGCTCGGTGATCATTACCCAGTTCCGGCAGGATGTGCACGAAAGCCAAGCGCAAGAGGCACAGAACCAGTTGAGAACTGCGGTGCTCTCGTCGCTGAGGCAGCCCGATGGCACAGCGGATGTGGACGCCGGCTCCGATGAAACCGGTGAAGTTGACTCGGGTGTGCTGTCACAACCCCTGCTCAGTCCATTCCGGGAAGAGCTGCTCGCTCTCCCGTCCAGTTGGGACGCCGTACTGCGCGTGCTGGAAAGCTGCAATGTGACAGACGCTCTGGAATCGATCGTGCCCACCCCGGTCACCCGGACGGAGCCCAAGGCGGACGGGCCACAGGCTGATGTCGATTACACGATGCTTCGCCAGCGCCTCGCGGACACCGCGCAGCCACTCATCTATGCCGAGCGAGCGGGCATGTCCTCGGCCAGCGGCTTCCTTGTGACCGATCCACTCCGCAGACTGCTGGGGGACCATCGCACGGAGCCCCCACTGGCCCTTGTCGTAGGTGCTAAAGGGGCCGGCAAGACCTTCATGTACGCGAAGGCGTGCGCAGCTCGGACATGGAGCGAGTTCGCCGAGCAGTCAGACATCAAGGGTGTCCGGCTGTCCCTGCCGGTCGTCCCCGTGCTGGAGTCCGACAACCTCGACTATGACGACCTGACGACTCAGGATCTCAGGGAATCCTTCGCCACTATCCACAGCGAAGCAGCGGACACAGCCGGAACGTCTCAAGAGATCAAGGACCGTCTGAGGAAGGGTTTTGCCACACTTGACGCCCGCGACGAGTTGAGTTGGCGGAAATTGTGGCTCGAGTGTCTGGCCATCGCGGCAGGCGTTCCGATGTCGGCCCGGGACGACGCGGAAGCGGCACTCACAGACCTCGGTAAGCGGGCGCGAGCGGTGTTCGTCATCGACGGGCTCGAGGACCTGTTGCAGACCCTGGACAGCGAGGTCAAGCACACAGCATTGCGGGTCCTTCTGATCGACGTGCTCGCCTGGTTGCGTTCGCTACGGGGACGCCCTCTCGGCCTGGTCGTCTTCGTACGCCGAGATCTGGTGAAGCGGGCGGTCCGACAGAACAGCGAGCAACTCCTCGCCCGATACGAACCGTATGCGCTGCGGTGGGACAAAGAGGAAGCGCTACGCCTCGCGCTGTGGGTCACCGCGCATGCCGACGCCCTGCCCGAGTCCATGCCAGAGTCTGAGATCGCGGAGTTGCCCTACGACGCTCTGGTGGAAGCCCTCATCCCGGTGTGGGGGTGGAAAATGGGTACGGAGAAATCCAAGGAAGCACGCTCCCACCTATGGGTGCCCGCCGCTCTCGGGGACTTCAGGGACCAGGTGCAGGCCAGGGACGTCGTGGTATTCCTGGCCGAAGCAGCCCGTCAGTCGATTTCCCAGGCGCAGTGGGAAGACCGCGTTCTCGTGCCAAGCGCCATGCGCAAAGCACTGCTCGCATGCAGCAGAATCAAAATCAGCGCGATCCAAGACGAAAGCCAGGAGATCGGTGATCTGTTGAGCCGACTCCAGCAGGTCCGCGAGCCCGTCACGGTGCCTTTCTGGCTGGAGGAGGTAGGGCTGGAGGTACAGGAAGCGGACTTTCTCGTGGACTCCGGCGTCTTCGCGCGAGGCAACGATGGCCGCTACTGGGTAGCCGAGATCTACCGGCACGGGCTGGGATACGGCAGTGAGCGAAGGGCCAAGGTGCTGTGGCGGAAGTAAGCGCCCGAGCATCACGCTGGTCTTCACGACGGTCTCCTGGGACGCATTCATACGCGGGCTGAAGACCGGCCACCGTCCCTGAGTCGGCCAGGAACCGGTCGGCGTCGTCGTTCCGGGCTCGCCGGGCCCTCGTACGCGAGGGCCCGGCGGGCCACGAACTCCCCCAAAGAACCGGGGTGAAGAACTACCCGCCCACCCACCCTTCCCGCTGGTCACCCGTACGAGTGACGAGGTTGCGGGCGAAGCACGCCGGTCGTTACGTTCACGGCAACACAACCGCAAACAGACGACGGCCCCCGCCGGGACGGCAATCCCGAACGAGGGCCTGACCGATCAAGGAAGAAGGCAGCTTCCCGATGGCTGAGCCGCAGTCTAACGCGCTTACGCGCGCCGACGCCGGAGTCCCGACCTCCGGCGTGATCCACGTCCGCACCCGCCTCACCGCCGACTTCACCGTGATCGCCAACGCCCTGGCGCAGCGGCGCGGAAGCGCGGTCACGATCGGTGTGGCGGCCTACATCTCCTCGCTCCCCGACGGCACCCCCGTCAGCATCGCCGCCCTGTGCGAGCACTTCACCGAGGGCGAGATCCTGATCTCGCGGGCGTTACGGGAGCTGGAGGCCGCCGGGTACCTGGAGCGGCGGCGGGTACGCGGGCCCGGGGGCGTCATCCGCACCCGGACCTACTTCTACGACGTACCAGGCGGACCCCGTCCGCCCACCCCGCCGCGTCCCCGAAAGCCCCGGCCGAACCTGGCGCAGGAGGCTGACGCGCCCGAGCCGGAGGCCGCTGCCGACACCGGCCCCACCGCGTCCCCGCCCACCCCCTCACTCGCCGACGCCGACGAGCGGGCCGTCGCCATCCTCGCCTCGCTGCGGATCGCCGACCCCCGGCTCATCCTGTCCCGCCGGGACGTCGCCGCACTCGCGCCCGCCGTCACCGAATGGCTCGCCGCCGGGGTCGGGCCCGCGCAGATCACCCGGGCGCTCACCACCGGCCTCCCCGACCGCCTGCTGACCCGCCCGGCCCGCATCCTCGCCTTCCGCCTCGGCGAGGCTCCACTCCCCGTAGCCGCCCCGGCCACCCCGGTCGGCCCGGCCGCCCCGTCCGGCCCACCGCCCGTCCTCCCCTGGCGGACCTGCCACGGCTGCGACCGCGCCTTCCGCTCCGCGACCGGCGGCCGCTGCCGCGACTGCCGGGCCGCCGCCTCCGGCGAGGACCTGCGGACGGCCTGCTGAACGACCGCGACGGGGCGCTGGACCATACGCGCGGCCCGCTGAGCGGCCCCGGTGGGGCGCTGGGCCGAACGGGGGCTTTTGCGGGGCGTTCCGGCACGCTGCCGCGCCATCCGGTGGGCATTCAGATGATCGTGTGAGAAACCATCTGTGCCGCGTCGACCGATGGGATGCGCCGTGCCCCGGTTCACGATGCCCCTCACCGCACCGCCCGCCGCCCCCCGTCCCTGGCTCTCCGACCCGCCGCCGCTGGTGCGCGGATACCGGCGTACGGTGCCGCTGCCGCTGCGGCGCGCGGTCGTCGCCGTGACCGGCCCCGGGCTGCGGCGGGCGGCCATGCGGGGCCTCGGCGGACTGTCGGCCGTCTCCGGTGCGCTGCGGCTGCGCCGGGTGCGGTGGCGCATGCGGCGGGCGGGGCTGTTGGCGGGGCCCGGCCGGATGGTGGTCGCCGACCGGCGGGGCGCCCATGTGGCGACGGTGGTCCCCTCCCCCACCCCGCTGTTCGCACGCGCCGAGAACCTGCGGCTGGTGTGCGAGGCCCTGGACCGGGCGCGGATCGACCACTTCGTGATCCGCTGCTACAGCAACGTCGCCTCGGCGGTGGGCGTCCGGGCCGATCAGCGGGCGGAGGTGGTCCAGGCGCTGACCGCGCTGTGCGGGGAGGAGGCCGGGTACGTGTCGCCGTCCCCGCGACGCGGCCGGGCGGTGGCCCCGCCCCGGTTCGGCGGTACCCGGCGGGCCTGGCGGCGGCTGGCCGCCGCCCCCGTGGTCCGCTTCACCCGGTTCCACACCCATCCCGGCGGACGCCTGGTCCTCGGCCCGGCGCACGGCTGCGACATCGAGTTCTGGGAGCCCGGCGGGCAGGCCGGGAAGCGGGTGCTGATCGCGCCGCGCTCCAACCGCACCACCGCGTCGGTGCCGCTCGCGGGCGAGCCGGTCCGCGCTCCCGGACAGCTGTTCACCCGGCTCGCCCCGGCCATCGGCTGGCAGCCGGGGCCGCTGGTGCGCACCCGCCCGGAGTTCCTGACCCGGCTGCCGGACGAGGTCCGCTTCCCCATCGACGTCGTCTACACCTGGGTCGACGGCTCGGATCCGCAGTGGCAGCGGCGGCGGGCCGCCCTCGCGGGCGGGGGCTATCACGCGCAGGCCGCCAACGCCGCCCGCTACGCCAACCGCGACGAGCTGCGCTACTCGCTGCGTTCGCTGTACCTGTACGCCCCCTGGGTGCGCCACATCTACCTGGTGACCGACCGCCAGGTGCCCGACTGGCTCGCCGTCTCGCATCCGGGGATCACCGTCGTCGACCACCACGACATCTTCGACGACCCCAGTGTGCTGCCCACCTTCAATTCCCATGCCATCGAGACCCGGCTGCACCACATCGACGGACTCGCCGAGCACTTCCTCTACTTCAACGACGACGTCTTCCTCGGCTCACCGGTCACCCCCCAGGACTTCTTCCTGGCCAGCGGCGTCTCGAAGTTCTTCCCCTCCCGCGCCCTGATCCCGCTGACCCCCGTGGGCCCCGGCGACGTCCCCGTGTCGGCGGCGGGCAAGAACAACCGGGCGCTGCTTCAGGGGCGGTTCGGCACGGCCGTCACCCAGAAGATGAAGCACACCCCGCACGCCCTGCGCACCAGCGTCCTCGCCGAGATCGAGCGCGAGTTCCCGGAGGCGGTCCGCGCGACGGCGGCCAGCCGGGTGCGCTCGGTCTCGGACGTCTCCGTACCGTCCTCGCTCCACCACTACTACGCGTTCCTCACCGGACGCGCGGTCCCGGCCCAGCTGCGCTACGACTACTTCGACCTCGCCCAGCCCACCATCCGCGCCCGGCTGGCCAGACTGCTGCGGACCCGTCACTGCCAGGCGTTCTGCCTCAACGACACGGTCTCCTCCGAGCAGGACCTCGCGGACCAGTCGGCGCTGGTCCGCCCCTTCCTCGACGCCTATTTCCCCCTCCCCAGCCCGCTGGAGCGGGCCGTGACCCGACAGGAGACGCGGCAGCCATGCCCCTCGCCATCACTCTTCCCCTGAACCCGGACGTCCTCCAGTCGGGCGGGCCGTATCCGCGGGCGCTCAACGTGCTCAGCCGCAAACAGACCGCGGTGCAGCGGCAGTTGCGGCGCGCCGGGCTCGCGGGCTACGAACCGACCACCCAGGCCACTCTGCTGGCCCTGGCCCAGCAGGCGCCCGAGGGCAGCGCGGTGTACGACATCGGCGCGCACATCGGGCTGTACTCGGCGCTGATCAGCGCGGTGTACGGGGACGGCGGGCCGCGGGCCGTCGCGTTCGAGCCGACCCCGGAGACGGCCGCGCTGTGCCGCCGGATCCGCGACTGCAACCGCCTCGGCTTCGAGGTGCAGCAGACCGCCCTGGCCGACGAACCGGGCACCGCCGAGCTGTACTTCTCCCACAGGTCGGAGTCCTCCAACTCCCTGAACCCGGCCCACCGGAAGCACACCGAGTCGGTCACGGTGCCGGTGACGACGGTCGACGCGTTCACCGGGGAACGCGGCATCACCCCGTATCTGATCAAGATCGACGTGGAGACCTTCGAGGCGGCCGTGTTGCGCGGGTCGTACGCCACGATCCGCCGCCACCGCCCCTGGATCGTCTGCGAACTCCTCCCCGGCACCGACCACGACGCCCTGCGCACCGCCCTGGCACCGCTGACCGCCATGGACTACGGCCTCCACCCGATCACCCCGGAGTCCCCCTGGCACCGCTACGACGAGACCACCTACCGGTCCGCGGTGAGCGGCCAGTGCCGCGACTGGCTGCTCGCCCCGCGCCCGCTCACCCCGGCCTTCCACCGGGCGGTGCGGCAGTGGCTGATCGCGATCCTGGCCTGCGACGAGACGACCAACATCATCAGCCCCGACAAGGCGTCCTTCCCCTACGGCTGGAACGCGCCGTACCGCTCACCGCGCGGCACGTCGCGGATCCCCCGCACGAGCCTGCTGCGGCTGGCGGGCGCGGCGGCCCTCGCCCGCCGCGCCGTCGTACCGGGCCGGCGCATCCCGGGCGCGGGCGAACGCATGGCCCGCACCCGCACGTAGGCCCTACTGCCTCACCTGTGCGGGCGAAAGCGGTGGTACGGCCGACGGTCGCGTAGACGTAGGCGTAGGCGTAGGCCGCGGCAACTGCGAGATCGGCGAGAGGCGGTATCTGAAGGCGTGGGCCCCGTACCGTGAGGGTTGGGTCATCAGCTGATACGGGTCGTTCCGCGGCGCGCCCCAGCCTCACGAGCCGGGGCGCGTCACTCTGGAGGAGAGTGCCCTATGGGGCGTTACACCGCAGTGCCCACCATGCTCATCCTGCTGTTCACCGCCGCCTGCTCGGGAGCCAACGACGCCGACGAGGGCTCTCATACGCCCACCGCCCGACCATCCCGCACGAGCCCCGGCAGCAGTTCCGCTGCCGAACCCAACGGATCTTCTGGACAAATAGCGCTTGACCTGCCCTCGGGCGCGAAGATCCTCGTACCGATGACCAAGGGAACCGGTAACGCCGACCTTCCCACCTTCAAGCCCATAACCGACGTGTACACCATCCATGTCAGCTGCTCAGGCACGGGCGAGATGACTCTCGTCGACCGTAAAGCCCCAGGCGACAAACCAGCCAGAATCGGCTGCGGCGGCCCCATCACCATCGGACGTGTCTACACCGACATCACCCCGCAGGCGTTATCGGTCCAGGTACGCGGAGGAAGCCTCCGCTGGTCAATCGCGATCGTGTCCGGCGAACACAGCATGTGACCGGGCCAACGCGTCGTGGCCGTTACGGGACTGAGTTCGGCGACCACGGTCGCCAGTGGTCATCGGTGACGCCCCCGGGACCCTCCGGCCCCACCCGTACGTAGCGCTCCAGACGGACGCCGGGCAGGCACAGCGCATAGGCGAGCCGGAAGGGGCCGGTCAGCGTGGCCGCCTTCGCCGGGTGCGCCTCGGGCTCATCGGCCGCGATCAGCCATACCGACCGCGCCCCGTCCAGCCGCCGCGGCAGCTCGGCGGGTCCGACGTCGATCCCGTAGAGCGTTCCGGAGGCGGGACCGGGGGTCTTGAGCGCGATGTCCCGCAGACCGGCGAGGGGGCGCGGATAGGCGATCGCGATCCGCCGTTCCTTGGGCGGGTCGTACAGCACAGGCTCACCCGGCCGGGTGAGCCGGCCCAGCGTGGCGGCCAGCGCCGCCAGGTCGTCCTGGCGGCTGAGCGGCTGCCGTTCCCACTGGTGCAGCGGGAGCTGCCAGACGAAGGCGCCGCCGACCGCGAGGACCCCGGCCGCGGCGACCAGGGCGCGGTGCCGGTCCGTCACCACGCCAGCCGGCCGGTTCTTCACCGTACCCACCAGCCGGTCCGTCACCACGCCAGCCGGCCGGTCCGTCACCGTGCCCACCAGCCGGTCCGTCACCGCGTCGGCCAGCCGGTCCGCCCCCGCCGCCGCCAGCAGGGGGGCGCCCGCAAGGGCGAAGAGCAGATAGCGCTCGTGGAAGCAGGGGCGGTACAGGGCGAGCGCGAAGAGCAGGACCGGCGGGACGCAGACGAGGGGCAGGGCCACCGCGGTCAGCGTCCGCCACCGGGAGCGGGCCACGGCGACGACGATCAGCAGCAGGCTGACGGCGAGGACAAGCGCGCTCGGCCCCGCGAAGTCCTCGACCGCCGCCCACAGCCGGCCCGGCGTCGGATGGCGCATCCAGGCGAGCTGCGCGCTCTGCCGCCGGGCCAGCGCCGCCAGCGGCAGCACCGCCGCCACCGCCCCGGCCGCCGCGGTTCCCC
>NZ_BBOX01000447.1 GCF_001553455.1 Streptomyces hygroscopicus subsp. hygroscopicus | reverse complement strand
CACCGATGCCCACGCTCGGCCCGAACAGTTACGGCAAAGCCGAAACCCGCGTCGTCCGGGTGGTGCGCGACGGCGCCGTGCACCACCTCAAGGACCTCAATGTCTCGGTGGCGCTCTCCGGGGAGATGGCGGACGTCCACCTCCGCGGCAGCAACGCCAACGTCCTGCCGACCGACACCGCCAAGAACACCGTGTACGCCTTCGCCAAGGAGCACGGCATCGCCTCGGCCGAGGAGTTCGGCATCCGGCTGGCCCGGCACTTCGTCACCAGCCAGCAGCCCATCCACCGCGCCCGCATCCGTATCGAGGAGTACGCCTGGGAGCGGATCGAGACCGCCGGGCGGGCCAAGCACTCCTTCGCCCGCCGTGGGCAGGAGGTCCGCACCGCCCAGGTCAGCTACGACGGCCGGTGCTGGGAGGTGGTCTCCGGGCTCACCGGCCTCACCGTCCTGAACACCACCGACTCCGAATTCTGGGGGTACGTCAAGGACCGGTACACCACGCTCCAGGAGGCGCGCGACCGTATCCTCGCCACCGATGTTCACGCCCGCTGGCGCTACGGCTGGAGCGATGACGCGCAGCCGGCGCCGGACTGGGAGCGCGGCCACGCCGAGGCGCGCGGCCATCTGCTGAGCGCGTTCGCCGAGACGTACTCCCTCTCGCTCCAGCAGACGCTCTACCAGATGGGCGCGCGGGTCATCGAGCGCCGGCCGGAGATCGACGAGGTACGGCTCTCACTCCCCAACCAGCACCACTTCCTGGTCGATCTCGAACCCTTCGGCCTCACCAACGACAACGAGGTCTACTTCGCCGCCGACCGGCCGTACGGACTCATCGAGGCCACCGTGCTCCGGGACGGCGCCGAACCCCGGATCCCCACCGACTGAAGGGCCTCATCCGATGAACCGCAACGCCGGCCGCGACATCAGCCGTGACACCACGGGGAACGCTGACGGGGCCGCCGGCCGCGGGGTCAGCCGCACGGCCGACGGGGTCACCGGCCGCGGGGTCAGGCGCACGGCCGACGGGGCCGCCGACCGCGACGTCAGCCGTACCACCCACGGGGCCGCCGGCCGCGACGTCAGCCGTATCGTCATCGAGAACTGCGCCGTCGCGACCGTGGACGCGCACGACACCGAACACCCGTCCGGCCATGTCGTCGTCGCGGGCGACCGCATCGAGTCGGTGGGTCCCGGCCGCGCGCCCCAGGGGCTGGCGGGCGTCGTCCGCCGGATCGACGGTACGGGTCACCTGGTCACCCCGGGCCTGGTCAACACCCACCACCACTTCTACCAGTGGCTCACCCGCGGCCTGGCCCAGGACAGCAACCTCTTCGACTGGCTGGTCGCGCTCTACCCCACCTGGGCCCGGATCGACGAGCCGATGGTCCACGCGGCGGCGCGCGGCTCGCTCGCGATGATGGTGCGCGGCGGGGTCACCACCGCCATGGACCACCACTACGTCTTCCCGCGCGGCAGCGGCGATCTGCTGGGCGCCGAGATCCGGGCGGCGCGCGAGCTGGGGGTGCGGTTCACCGCCGCCCGCGGCTCCATGGACCTGGGCGTCTCCGACGGCGGGCTGCCGCCGGACTTCGCCGTGGAGTCCACCGAGGAGGCGCTGGCCGCCACCGAGGAGGCTATCGACACCCACCACGACCCGGGTTTCGGCGCGATGCTCCAGATCGCGGTCGCGCCCTGCTCGCCCTTCTCCGTCTCCACCGAACTGCTCCGCGAGGCCGCTGCGCTGGCCCGCCGCAAGGGCGTACGGCTGCACACCCACGGCTCGGAGACGGTGGAGGAGGAGAAGTTCTGCCAGGAGCGGTTCGGGATGGGGCCGACCGACTACTTCGCGTCGACCGGCTGGCTGGGCGAGGACGTGTGGATGGCCCACTGCGTCCACATGAGCGACACCGACGTCCAGGCGTTCGCCCGGACCGGCACCGGGGTGGCCCACTGCCCCTCGTCCAACGCCCGGCTCGCGGCCGGGATCGCCCGCGTCCCCGATCTGCTCGCCGCGGGCGTACCGGTGGGCCTCGGCGTGGACGGCACCGCCTCCAACGAATCCGGTGAACTCCACACCGAACTGCGCAACGCGCTGCTGGTCAACCGGCTCGGCGTGCACCGGGAGAGGGCGCTCACCGCCCGGCAGGCGCTGCGTCTTGGCACCCACGGCGGGGCGCGGGTGCTCGGCCGCCAGGACCAGATCGGCTCGCTGGAGCCGGGCAAGCTGGCCGATCTGGTGCTGTGGAAGCTGGACGGCCTCGGCCACTCGTCGATCGCCGACCCGGTGGCGGCCCTCGTCCTCGGCGCCCCGGCCCCGGTGACCCTGTCGCTGGTGGGCGGCGTTCCGGTGGTGGAGTCGGGTCGGCTGCTCAGGGTGGACGAGGACGAGATCGCGCGGGAGGCGCGCGCCGAGGCGCGACGGCTCGCCCGTATCGCGGCAGGCGGCTGAGCGACGACGTTGACGCCAGCGCTGGCGCCGAACCGGCACCGGCGCCGTGCTCCGGCCCCGCTCGGCCCGGCCCCGCTCGGCCCGGCCCCGGCAGTTCGGAGGCGGGCCCCACGAGCCTCAGCGGTTGGCCGGGGGCCCACCGGCCTCAGCAGTTGGTAGGGCCCCACCACCTCAGCAGCCGTAGGGGCCCACCAGCCGTAGCTCGTAGGGAGGCCCAGCAGCTCGCGGGCCCCAACGAGCCCAGCAGTGCGTAGGGGCCCCACCAGCCTCAGCGGCTCCTACGCGGGCTCGACTCAGCGCAGCAGTTCGTACGCGGGCAGCGTCAGGAACTCCGTGTAGTCCTCGTCCAGCGCGACCTTCAGCAGCAGATCGTGCGCCTGGCCCCACGCGCCCGCGGCGAATGCGTCCTCGCCGAGTTCCTCGCGGATCGCCGCCAGCTCCTCGGCGGCGACCTTGCGGACCAGTTCGGCGGTGGCCTTCTCGCCGTTCTCGAAGACCACCCCCGCGTTGACCCACTGCCAGATCTGGGAGCGGGAGATCTCGGCGGTGGCCGCGTCCTCCATGAGATTGAAGATCGCCACGGCGCCCAGACCGCGCAGCCACGCCTCGATGTAGCGGATGCCGACCTGCACCGCGTTGCGCAGGCCATGCGTGGTGGGCTTGGCGTCGAGCGACGCGACGTCGATCAGCTCCGCCGCGGTGACCCGGACGTCCTCGCGCAGCCGGTCCTTCTGGTGCGGCCGGTCGCCGAGGACCGCGTCGAACGAGGCGCGGGCCACCGGCACCAGGTCGGGGTGGGCGACCCAGGAGCCGTCGAAGCCGTCGTTCGCCTCACGGTCCTTGTCGGCCCTGACCTTGTCGAACGCGACGGCGTTGACCTCCGGGTCGCGGCGCGAGGGAATGAAGGCCGCCATGCCGCCGATCGCGTGCGCGCCGCGCTTGTGGCAGGTGCGGACAAGCAGTTCGGTGTAGGCGCGCATGAACGGGGCGGTCATGGTGACCGCGTTGCGGTCGGGGAGGACGAAACCGGGGCCCGCGTCACGGAAGTTCTTGATGATGGAGAAGAGGTAGTCCCAGCGGCCCGCGTTGAGCCCGGAGGCGTGGTCGCGGAGTTCGTAGAGGATCTCGTCCATCTCGTACGCCGCCGTGATCGTTTCGATGAGAACGGTGGCGCGGATCGTCCCTTGTGGAACGCCGGTGTAGTCCTGTGCGAAGACGAAGACGTCGTTCCAGAGGCGGGCCTCCAGATGCGACTCGGTCTTGGGGAGGTAGAAGTACGGCCCCTTGCCCTGGGCGAGCAGACGGTGCGCGTTGTGGAAGAAGTACAGCCCGAAGTCGACGAGGGCGCCGGGGACGGCGCGGCCGTCGGCGGTCCGCAGATGGCGCTCGTCGAGGTGCCAGCCGCGCGGCCGGGCGACGACGGTGGCCAGCTCCTCGGCGGGCCGCAGCGCGTAGCTCTTGCCCTCGGGGGAGGTGAAGTCGATCCGGCGCTCATAGGCGTCGATCAGATTCAGCTGGCCGCCGATCACATTCGCCCAGGTGGGGGCGGACGCGTCCTCGAAATCGGCGAGCCAGACCTTGGCACCGGAGTTGAGGGCGTTGATGGTCATCTTGCGGTCGGTGGGACCGGTGATCTCCACCCGGCGGTCCTCGAGGGCGGGCGGGGCCGGGGCGACGCGCCAGTCGGGGTCGTCGCGGATGCGAGCGGTCTCCGGGAGGAAGTCCAGGGTGCCGGTGCGGGCGATCTCGGCGCGGCGCTCGGCGCGGCGCGCGAGCAGCTCGTCCCGGCGCGGGGTGAAGCGGTGGTGGAGCTCGGCCAGGAAGGTCAGGGCCGCGTCGGTCAGCACCTCGCCCTGACGCTCCAGCGGCTCGGTGCCGACGACAGAAAGGGGGGACGGCGCTGCTGCGGACATGGGCTGTCACTCCTTGGGCGAGGTGCGTTGGGCGTATGCGCTGATTCTGTTATGTGGATAGTAAGTTTCTTATGGTGGAAGATCAATGACGTAACCGGCGCCTCGTCCGTCGCGCCGTCACTCACCCCCGAGAGGTGTTGTCGCGAGGAGTGCCGTCGCGAGGGGTGCCGTCCCGGGAGGCGTCGTGGCGAGAGGTGTCGCGCGGAGAGGCGTCGTGGCGAGAGGAGGTGTCGTTGCAAGAGGTGTCGTTGCGAGAGGTGGAGGCCTCCCAAGAGGTGGCCTCCCACGAGGTGTCCTCCCCTCCCTCCAGCAGCATCAGGTCCTCGGGGGTGTCGATGTCGTCCGTACGGGCGATGTCCGAGCAGTCGACGAGCGTGATCGCGGACTGATGCGCCCGCAGATAGGCGCGTGCCCCCCGGTCGCCCACCGCACTCGCCGCGATGTCGGCCCACCGGTCCGCGCCGAACAGCACCGGATGCCCCCGCTCTCCGCCGTATCCGGCGGCCGCCAGCGTCGACGGCGAGCGGTACGCGGCCACCACCCGCGCCACCGCCTCGGCGCCGATCCCCGGCTGGTCCACCAGGGCGACCAGCGCCGCCCGCGCCCCCGTACCGGCCAGCGAGCCGAGCCCGGCCCGCAGCGAGGAGCCCATGCCCTGCTCCCAGTCGGGGTTGTCGACCAGGACGTACCCGGGCAGCCGGGCCCGTGCCCGTACGGCGTCGGCGGCGGCGCCCAGCACGATGTGCACCGGGGCGCAACCGCCCTCCCGCAGCGCACGCGCCGCGTGCTCCACCAGCGGCCGGCCCCGATGCGTCAACAGGGCCTTGGGGCGCCCGCCCAGCCGTCGGCCGCCCCCGGCCGCCAGCACGATCCCGGCGACCAGCGGGTTGTCATCCGTTGTGCGATCCATGGGCCCTGCTTACCGCACCTGAGGTCGGTGCGGGGGCTTCATCCCAGCCGGTCTGATTTTCGCTCTCCGTATAGCGCGTCGCGCACTGAGTGGCGTTAACTGATCCGCGGCCCCTTGTGTCCGGATCGATATGAATCCCTGTGACGCCGGGACGAGGTGGCCGTGCGGGAGAGGGGGCAGGCTCGTGCGAGAGTGCGCGAGGGGGAGAAGGGCAGTGTTGTCCAACGATGGCGCGAGGCTCTGGGACCAACCCGGCGCTTTGCCAATGGAGGGTGCCGCAGTCGTGGAAGCCGGGCGAGTGGCGGGCACCGATGACGATCCGAGGGCGGCGGAGCTGCGCCGTGCCGTGGCCCGGCTGCGGCGCGATCTGGCCGCCCACCCCGCGGAATTACCGGACCGGGCGATCGCGGACGACGAACTGGCCGCGCTGGACGCCATGGCCCGCACCGGCGCCCCGGAGCTGCACCGCCTCCGCCGCTCGCTGCTCCTGATCGCGGGCGCCCTGGGCTCGGTCAGCGCACTGGCCCCCGCCCTGACGTGCGTTCGCGCGGCGATCGACCAGTTCAGCCACGTGCCGCAACCGGGCCCGGGAAGGGACTGAGCCGGGCCGGTCGTCGTGGCCGGGCGGGATGCGGGCCGGTGGTCGTCGCCGTAGCGAATTCGGGCTGTTGGACGTCGTCGTCGGGCGGGCATCGGGTCAGGGTCCCTCGCGGGCGGAACGGGACTGGTGGTCGTGGCCGGGCGGTGGGCTGTCGGTCGTCGTCGGGCGGGCATCGGGTCAGGGTCCCTCGCGGGGGCAATCGGACTGGTGGTCCTGGCCGGGCGGGATGTTGGCCGGTGGTCCTAACCGGGCGGATTCGGTCCGGTGGTCGTCGTCGGGTGGACACCGGGTCAGGGTCTCTCGCGGGGGCAATCGGACTGGTGGTCCTGGCCGGGCGGGATGTTGGCCGGTGGTCCTAACCGGGCGGAGCCGGGCTGGCGGTCCTCGCCGGGCGGCGGGACGTGTGCGCCGAGAACGTGATGTCGGGCCGCCCGGCGGCGTTTCCGGGCCGGGCGGCCCGACGCCGCGCTCGACCCCCCGTGCCCACCGCGAAAGGCCGCCCCCACACTGGGCCGCATCTCACACCGGGCCGCACCCACACGGGATCGAGCGCCCCCGGTGGTCCTGCCGTGGTCCCGCCCGCCGCCGGTCCGCTGCGCGTCAGGCGGAGCCGGTGCTGGCCAGCGCACCCGACAGCTCGGCCGCGACCTCCTTGAGGACCGGCACCATCTCCTCCGTGGCCTCGTCCGTCACCCGGCCCGCCGGGCCCGAGATGGAGATGGCCGCCGGGGCGGGGGAGTCGGGCACCGGGACCGCCAGGCAGCGCACGCCCATCTCCTGCTCGTTGTCGTCCACCGCGTAGCCCAGCTCACGGACCTGCCGCAGGGCGTCGAGGAACTCGTCCGGCGAGGTGATGGTCTTCTCGGTCGCCGCGGGCATGCCGGTACGGGCCAGGAGGGCGCGCACCTCTTCGGGGGGCGTGCTCGCCAGCAGCGCCTTGCCGACGCCCGTGGTGTGGGGCAGCACCCGCCGTCCGACCTCGGTGAACATCCGCATCGAGTGACGCGAGGGCACCTGCGCGACGTACACCACCTCATCGCCGTCCAGCAGCGCCATGTTGGCGGTCTCGCCGGTCGCCTCCACCAGCCGCGCCAGATACGGCCGTGCCCAGGTGCCCAGCAGCCGGGACGAGCTCTCGCCGAGGCGGATCAGCCGGGGCCCGAGGGCGTAGCGGCGGTTGGGCTGCTGGCGTACGTAGCCGCAGGCCACGAGCGTGCGCATCAGCCGGTGAATGGTGGGCAGCGGCAGCCCGCTGCTGGTGGAGAGCTCGCTCAGTCCGACCTCGCCCCCGGCGTCGGCCATCCGCTCCAGCAGATCGAAGGCGCGCTCCAGGGACTGGACGCCACCGGACCCGGCGGTGGTGGCGGCGGTCTTGGACTCGGCGGACGGCACGTCGGTGTTCCTTTCACAGCGGTCGGCACCGGCCCGCACGCGGTGACGATCCGCTGCTGACCGGCCACGGGCAGCCTACCGGTCCCCGGCGACACCCACAGCGGGCTTGCGGTCGCGGTCCCGGCCGGTCACCGCCGGTGTCCCGGATCGGCGCGTACCGGTGCCCGGACGGTGTGCACCGGTGTCCCGGGGCGGCAGTGGCTGGTGTCCGGGACCAGCGCGTACCGGTTGTCCGGGATCGGTGCGTACCGGTGTCCGGGGTCGGTGGTGGCCGGTGTCGAGGATCGGCGCGTACCGGTGTCCCGGATCGGCGGTGGCCGGTGTCTGGGACCGGCGCCTATCGGTGTCTGGGACCGGCGCCTATCGGTGTCCGTGACACCGGCGGTGGCCGGTGTCACGGATCGGCGTGCACCGGTGTTGCGGGGGCTGGCGGACACGGGCGGTCTCCACGGCAACGCCGGTGTCATCGATCGGCACCACCCGCACGGCACCGTCATACGGAAAAGACGTCAGGTCCGCGGGGACCGCACCGGCGGGGCGTCGGCGGACGTGCCGATCCCGCCGCCGGGCGCGGCGGGTGGGTCTTGACCGGGCCGTCCCCCGAGTGAATCATTCAACAAAATGTTGATTTCGGCTCGGCTCGTGGAATCCCAGGACCCCGGATGCGCGGATTCATGGATACGCGGGTGCGCGGATGCGTGGATGCGCGGGCCGGAGGGCGAGGAGGTGTCGGTGTCCGACGTGGAGCTGGTGCTGCGCTCGGCCAAGGTGGTCACCCCGGACGGCACGCATCCGGCCTCGGTGCTCGTCGCCGACGGCCGGATCGTGGCCGTCGCGCCGTACGGGAGCCCGGCCCCGGACGGCGCGCGGGTCGAGGACTTCGGCGACGACGTCCTGCTCCCCGGCCTCGTCGACACCCACGTCCATGTCAACGACCCGGGCCGCACCGCATGGGAGGGGTTCGCCTCCGCGACCCGCGCCGCCGCGGCCGGAGGCGTCACCACCCTCGTCGACATGCCGCTCAACAGCGTCCCGCCGACCACCACCGTGCGCGCCCTGGAGGCCAAACGGGCCGTCGCCCGGCGGTCGGCCCATGTGGACATCGGCTTCTGGGGCGGCGCCGTGCCCGGGAACGTCGCGGACCTGAGGCCGCTGCACGACGCGGGCGTCCTCGGCTTCAAGGCGTTTCTGCTCCCCTCCGGCGTGGACGAGTTCCCGCACCTCGCCCCCGACCAGCTGGAAACCGCCCTCCGCGAGATCGCCGGCTTCGGCGGACTGCTCATCGTGCACGCCGAGGACCCCCAGCTCATCGACGGCGCCCCGGCGCCGGTCGGCCCGCGCTACGCCGACTTCCTCGCCTCGCGCCCGCGCGCCGCCGAGAACGAGGCCATCGCGGGCCTCATCGCGCTCGCCCGTGGACTCGACGCCCGTATCCACGTCCTGCACCTGTCGTCCGCCGACGCCCTGCCGCTGATCGCCGCCGCGCGGCGCGAGGGGGTCCGCGTCACCGTGGAGACCTGCCCGCACTTCCTGACCCTCACCGCGGAGGAAGTCCCCGACGGCGCCACGGAGTTCAAATGCTGTCCGCCCATCCGGGAGGCCGCCAACCAGGACGCGCTGTGGGTCGGCCTGGCGGCCGGGGAGATCGACTGCGTGGTCTCCGACCACTCGCCCTGTACGGCCGACCTCAAGGTGGACGACTTCGGCCGGGCCTGGGGCGGCATCTCCTCGCTCCAGCTCGGACTCCCCGCCGTCTGGACGGCGGCCCGTCGGCGCGGCCACACCCTCCACGACGTGGCCCGCTGGATGTCCACCGGCCCCGCCGCGCTCGTCGGTCTCGACCGCAAGGGCGCCATCGAAGCCGGTCGCGACGCCGACTTCGCGGTCCTCGCCCCGGACGAGACCTTCACCGTCGATCCCACCGCCCTCCACCACCGCAACCAGGTCACCGCCTACGCGGGCCGGACGCTGTACGGCGTCGTACGGTCCACCTGGTTGCGCGGCCGGAAGATCGCCGACCACGGCGCGCCGACCGAACCCACCGGCCGACTCCTGGAAAGGCCGTCGCGTCCGTGACCGTGTCGTTGATGAGGGCCGTCCCGCCCGTGACCGTGTCGTTGATGAGGGCCGTCGCGTCTGTGACTGTGCCGTTGGTGGGGGCTGTCCCGTCTGTGACTGTGTCGTTGGTGAGGGCTGTCCCGTCTGTGACTGTGCCGTTGGTGAGGGCTGTCCCGCCCGTGACCGTGTCGTTGGTGAGGACCATCGCGTCCATCACCGTGCCGTTGGTGAGGGCCGCCCCGTCCATCACCGTGCCGCTGGAAAGGCATACCCGCGCATTCGCGCCGATGGAAAGGCAGGCCCCCGCATGACCGCGCCGATCCCCCGTTTCACCGGCGACGCCGCCCCGTACGGCGGTGGTGATCCGTACGCCGACTACCGGGCCGCCGACCTCCCCTTCACCCATCTCGTGGACCTGGCCGACCGGCGGCTCGGCGGAAGCGTGATCGCGGCCAACGACGAGTTCTTCGCCGAGCGCGAGAACCTGCTGAAGCCCGAGATCCCGCGCTTCGACCCGGAGTCCTTCGGCCACAAGGGCAAGGTCATGGACGGCTGGGAGACCCGGCGGCGGCGCGGCGCCTCGGCCGGAGCCCCGCACCCGGCCGAGGGCGACCACGACTGGGCGCTGATACGCCTCGGTGCGCCCGGAGTCGTCCACGGCATCGTCGTCGACACCGCCCACTTCCGCGGCAACTACCCGCGGGCGGTGAGCGTCGAGGCGACGGCGGTGGACGGCACGCCGTCCCCCGAGGAACTCCTCGCCGACACCACCGCCTGGACCGAACTCGTCCCCCGCACGCCGATCGGCGGCCACGCGGCCAACGGCTTCCCCGTCTCCGTCCGGCGCCGCTTCACCCACCTCCGCCTCAAGCAGTACCCCGACGGCGGCATCGCCCGCCTCCGCGTCCACGGCGAGGTCGCCCCCGACCCGGCGTGGCTCACCGCGCTCGGCACTTTCGACCTGGTGGCGCTGGAGAACGGCGGCGTGGCCGAGGATGCCTCCGACCGCTTCTACTCCCCACCCGCCAACTCCATCC
The DNA here is from genome assembly GCF_001553455.1 of Streptomyces hygroscopicus subsp. hygroscopicus. Classification (GTDB taxonomy): domain Bacteria; phylum Actinomycetota; class Actinomycetes; order Streptomycetales; family Streptomycetaceae; genus Streptomyces; species Streptomyces hygroscopicus. The sequence goes on along the minus strand of NZ_BBOX01000447.1, from coordinate 5,083 downwards.
AGCCGGGCCGCTCCCAGCGGATGGACGAGGGATGGGAGACCCGCCGCCGCCGGGACACCGGCCACGACTGGGTCCGTTACCGCCTCGCCGCCCAGGCGTCCGTCCGCGCCGTGGAGATCGACACCGGCTGCTACAAGGGCAACGCCCCGGGCTGGGCGGCGCTGTACGGACTCGACGCGACGTCCGGCGCGGACCCGGCCGACCCCACGGCCCCGGCCTGGACCGAACTCCTGCCCCGCACCCGCCTCCAGCCCGACACGGTCCACCGCTTCCCGCTCGACGCGGCCCCGCCGGTGACCCACGTCCGCATCGACATCTATCCGGACGGGGGCGTGGCCCGGCTGCGGCTGCACGGAACACCGACCGACACCGGTGCGCAGCGGCTCGCCGCACGCCACGCGGAGCTGACCGGCCAGCCCCCTCCCCGCAGGCGGGCCTTCCGCACCCGCTCCACATAGCCGACCAACTCGGCCATCCGCTCGCCGGGCCAGGCCAGGCCGGGACGACCGACCGCACGCCGTCCGCCACGCCTGCCCTTCGTGCATCGCCGTCGGTGCCTCATATCACCCGGTCAGGCCCCGCCAGCAAGGTCGGGCTGTCAGGAAGGTCGGGCCCCCGCCAGGAAGGCCGGACTCCGCCAGAAAGGTCGGACTCCGCCAACAAGGTCGGACTCCGCCAGCAAGGTCGGGCCCCGCCAGGAAGATGGAACGGCACGGCTTTTCAGCGGTCGGCCGCTCGGATGCCTTCGAGCTGGAGGGTCAGGTGTCGCCGCCAGTCTTCGCGGCCTGTCATGTTCGCCATCGCCCCGCGGGTGATGAGGACGAAGTCGGAGGCTTGGAAGTCGGTTCGCAGGTGGCCGGCGTCGATGGCGCGCTGCACGACGCGTTCGACGATCGCCGCGAACGCCGTCTTCTCCGCGTCGATCTCGCCCCAGCTCGGCTCCTGCGGGCCGAGCAGGGCGAAGCGGAACGCCGCGTCGGGCTGCGCGGATTCCAGGTATCCGTACAGCAGCGTCTCGAAGGCCGTCCACGGGTCCTCGATCTGCTCGGCGCTTCGGGCCAGGCTGGTCATCGCTTCGAACCGGCGGCCGATGATCGCGGCCCGCAGGGCCTGCTTGTCCGCGAAGTGCCGATACAGGGTGCCGACGCCCAGACCGGCGCGCTCGGCGATCTCATCCATCTGCACGCTCTCGCCCCGCCGGGCGAACAGTTCGCTGGCCGCGTCGAGGATGGCCTCGCGGTTGCGCCGAGCGTCGGCACGCAGCGAGGGTCCCCGGGTCGTCATGGCTCCTGATGGTAGTTGACGGCGGGAAGAGCCCGCATTAGCCTCCGGAACCGGAGTTCAGGTTCATGTTATGGAGGAGTTCTCGTGATCGTCGTCACCACACCGACCGGACGCATCGGCAGCCAACTCGTGCGACGGCTGCTCGACGGGGGCAAGGCGGTCCGGGTCGTCACCCGTGATGCCTCGCGCCTTGACCAGACCGTGCGCGACCAGGTCGAGATCGTCGAGGGCCCCCACGACGATCCGACCGTGCTCGACAAGGCGCTGCCCGGAGCCGACGCCCTGTTCTGGCTGGTCCCTCCGAACCCCGCCGCGCCGAGCACGATGGAGCACTACCTGTCCTTCGCCCGCACCGGCGCCGCGGCCGTGGCCCGCCACGACGTCGGCCACCTCGTGGCCGTGAGCAGTGCCGGTCACGGATGGACAAGCCCGGCCGGCGTGCTGTCCGCGGCCTTCGCCATGGACGCGCACCTGGCCACGTCCGGTGCGGCCTACCGGTCGCTGGCCCTGCCGTTCTACATGGAGAACCTGCTCGGCCAGCTCGACGCGATCCGCCGGCACAACGCGTTCTCCCTGACCTGCGCCGGTGACCGGCCACTGGCCACGATCGCGACACGCGACATCGCCGAGGCCGCCGCCGGCCTGCTGACCGACCTGTCCTGGGCCGGGCAGGCCCATCTGCCCCTGTTCGGGCCTGACCGCCTCACGCCCGAGGGCATGGCCGAGGTGATCAGCGAAGAACTCGACATGCCCGTCGCCTACCGCCGCATCACCGTGGACGAGTACGCCGCGACACTGCGTTCCCGCGGAGTCGGCGACCGGATGGTGCGGGACCTCATCGAGATGTTCGCTGCCCAGGACGGCGGTATCTACGACGCGGACTGGGCCGCCGCGACGATCGCGGCCACCGGCTTCCGGACCTGGTGCCGGCAGGTGCTCAAGCCTGCCGCGCACGCCACGTCGTAGGCCCGCGCCCGCAATCGGCCGCCGCCGTAGCCACGGTTCGCCTCCCTCCACTCCCTCCACACGGCCGGGGCGGTCGTCGCGGGGCTGGTGTTCATCGCCCTGCTCCCTTCAGGGTTGACCCGGGGCGGGACCACGACCGGCATGGTGCCAAGCTCACGGAACCCGGTGGTCCGGGTCGGACGTTGACCCGGATGTCCGGTATGGCGGCACCTGGCCCCACCTGACACCACCTGACGCGACCCTCGAGGAGAGCTGCTGTGACCCTGCGGCAAGAGATCGTCGGCAACGCCATGCAGATGGCGGTCTGCAACCTTCAGCCGGGGCAGACCGTCTACTGCGAGGCCGGGAAGTTCCTGTTCAAGACGGCGAACGTGACGATGGAGACCCGGCTGTCCGGGCCCGGTGCGGGCGGCGGTCAGGCCGGAAACGGCGGTGGGAACGGCGGGGGCGGCGGTATGGGCGGGATGCTGCGCCAGGCCATGGGCACCGCCATGCAGGTGGGGCAGCGGGCGCTGGCCGGGGAGTCGCTGGCGTTCCAGTACTTCACCTCCACCGGCGGGGAGGGCACCGTCGGCTTCGCGGGGGTGCTGCCCGGTGAGATGCGGGCGCTGGAGCTGGACGGGACGCGGGCCTGGTTCGCGGAGAAGGACGCCTTCGTGGCGGCCGAGTCCACCGTGGAGTTCGGGATCGCCTTCCAGGGCGGGCGGACCGGGCGCAGCGGCGGCGAGGGGTTCATCCTGGAGAAGTTCACCGGGCGCGGCACCGTGATCATCTGCGGCGCGGGCAACTTCATCGATCTGAATCCGGCCGATTTCGGCGGCCGGATCGAGGTCGATACGGGCTGCATCGTGGCCTTCGAGGAAGGCATCCAGTACGGCGTGGAGCGCATCGGCGGGCTCAACCGCCAGGGGCTGATGAACGCGGTCTTCGGCGGTGAGGGGCTGTCGCTGGCCACGCTGGAGGGCAACGGGCGGGTGATCCTCCAGTCGCTCACCATCGAGGGTCTGGCGAACGCCCTGAAGAAGGCGCAGGGCGGCGACAAGCAGGGGCCGACGGGCGGGCTGTTCTCCACCCACGCGGGGTGACGAACGGCCCCGGTCGCCGGGGCGCTCCCGGGTCCCGTCGGCGGCTTCCTCGTCGGCGGTCTCCTCGGCGGCAGCCTCCTCGGTGGCGGTCTCCTCGGCCGCTTTTCCGGCAGCCTCCTCGGTGGCGGTCTCCTCGGCCGCTTCCCGGCGGTCTCCTCGGCGGCCTTCCCGGTCGGGGCCTACTTCCCGCCCGCGACGTAGAAGAGGAAGAAGAGGAACGCGGCGATGAAGTGGACGCCGACGAGGTAGATGAAGACCCGGACCGTGAACGTCATCGGCGCCCGGTCCTCCTCGTTCGGCCCGGTCCGGGCGGGCGTCGCGGGGTTCATCGGGGCATCGGTCGCGCTCATGTCGTTCGCGTCCTTCATGGCGTACCGGGCCTTCCTCCGCGAGCGGCGTCGCCGAGGCACAGCTCGGCCGCGCCGCTCTGCAGCAGCGTGTGGACGAAAAGCAGATCCACGCCGCCGGACGAGGCGGCGGCGATGCGGTGCGGGGTGAGCGAGTCGAAATGGGCCGCGTCGCCCGGGGAGAGCAGATGGACGGACTCGCCGAGGGCCAGCCGCAACCGGCCGCCCAGGACGTACAGCCACTCCTCACCCGGGTGGACCCGGACCAGGTCCTCCTGGGCGGCGGAGCGCTCCGGCACGTGCAGCCGCAGCGCCTGCATGGCCCGGCCGGAGCCGCCCGCCTGCCGGTAGGTCCAGCCGCCCGCCTCCTGCGCGTCCATGCGGTCGGCCCGCACGATCGGGTCCCGCTCCGGGGCCACCTCGCCCAGCAGGTCGGATACCGTGGTGCCGTAGGTACGGGCCAAGGTCAGCAGCATCGGGAGCGAGGGCTGGCGGCGCCCCGTCTCCAGCCGGGACAGGTGCGCGGGTGAGAGCCCGACGCGCTGGGCGGCGGCCTCGAGGGTGAGACCGCTGCGTCGCCGCAGGTCACGTAGGCGGGGAGCGACGGTGGGCAGGTCGGCGGACGGCCCGCCGGGGGGACCGTCGGCCAGTCCGTCCGTGGGCCCCTCGGCCGACCCGTGGGGGAGCGGGTTCATGTCTCCGGTATAGCCAGCACTGACCTGAGAGGCAAAAGTTTTGCCTCAGAGGCAAGGCGTCGAGTGGGAGACGAGACGTCCGCGGAGACGAGACGTCCGCGGAGGGGAGACGTCCGCGGAGACGAGACGTCCGCGAGGTCGCGCTTCCGTTACCTTCTCCGACGCTTCGCGCAGTTCTTGTGAACGCCGGGAAAACGGCGGTGACTTGGCATTGACACGACAGCGTCTACGCGCGTCATGCTATCCGCATGACAATCCCCCCACGGATCGCCCGCATCGGTGCCTTCGGCGCCCTCGTCTCGACGCTGATCATCGGCGGCACGGCCACCGTGGCCTCCGCCGCCGCCCCACCGGCCCCGCGGACCATTGCCTCCTCGCAGGTCATCGCGGCAGTCGGGGACATCTGCTACTCGGATCTGCCCTCCGAGGCCCATGACACCCTGGACCTGATCGAGCAGGGCGGCCCCTACCCGTACCCGCAGGACGGCACCGTCTTCCAGAACCGTGAAGGCGTCCTTCCGTCCCAGTCCTCCGGCTACTACCACGAGTACACCGTGATCACGCCGGGCTCCGACGACCGCGGTGCCCGGCGCATCGTCACCGGGGAGAAGCAGGACGAGGACTACTACACGTCCGACCACTACGCCTCGTTCGACCTGGTGGACCGCGGCTGCTGACGCGCCCCCACCGAAGCCCCCCCCCGAAG
>NZ_BBOX01000446.1 GCF_001553455.1 Streptomyces hygroscopicus subsp. hygroscopicus | reverse complement strand
GACTGGAAGTTCGCCCTGCGGGGCGCGGCGGGCCGCGCTCCCGCCCCGGTCCCGGAGCCCTCCGGGACGGCCGCCGCCCCGGCCGGTGAACAGCGGCTGTGGGAGGAGGGGTTGTTCGCCGAGCGGGTGTCGCTGCTGGCCGCGGCGCGCCACCGCGACCCGGCGGCGGGGCTGGCGCTGCTCAGCGGCACCTGGTCGACCGAGCGGGCCGAGGACCGGCTGATGTTCCTGGACTCGCTGCGCGACGACCTCTCCCCGTCGGACGAGCCGTTCCTCGAACGGGCGCTGTCCGACCGCAGTCGGAACGTCCGGGCGACCGCCGCCGAACTGCTCTCCGCGCTCCCCGGTTCCGCGCTCGCCGCACGGATGGCCGAGCGGTCACGGGCCTGTATGTCGCTGACCACCGACGAGCCCACCGCCGAGGGGCGGACCACCGACCAGCCCACCACCGAGCGGCAGATCACCGACGAGCCGACCTCCGATCGACCGCTCGCCGATCGACCGTTCGCTGCTCGACCGCTCGCCGATCGCCCGACCGGCGAGGGGCCAACCGGCGAGCGGCCCGACGAGGGGCCGACCGGCGGCGCGCGGATAACCGTCCGGCCGCCGGAGGAGTGCGACAGCGGCATGCAGCGTGACGGCATCGTGCCCAAGCCGCCCTCCGGCCGGGGGGAGCGGTCCTGGTGGCTCGGCCAGTTGGTGGAGGCGACTCCGCTGGACCGCTGGAGCGAGTGGTTCGGCGGACGCGCTCCCGCCGAGATCGTGACCCTGCCCGTCGCGGACGGCTGGCGGGCGGATCTGCACGCGGCCTGGTGCCGGGCCGCGGTGCGGCAACGCAGCGCCGAGTGGTGCCGGGCGCTGCTCGGCACCCCGGCCGTGGCGCCCGCCCATGCCGGGGAGGCGGCCCCCGCCGCCTGGCGGGACCCGGCGAAGCTGCTGTCCGCGCTCCCGGCCCGGGAACGGGCGGAGTGGGTGGCCGAGTTCATCGCGTCCCACGGACTGTCCGACGCCTTCCGGCTGCTCGGGGTGTGCGCGGTGCCCTGGGCCGAGCCACTGGGCCGGGCCGTGGTCGACGCGCTGGACATCGCCCGGGACGCGGGCAGCTACCCGTGGAGCTTCAGCGGGGTCATGGGGCTGGCCGAGCGCTGCCTTGACCCGGCGCAGGCGGATCGGCTCGAGGTGCTGACGGCGATACCGGACGAGACGGAGGGAGCGGCGCCGGGTGCCGGGGGCTATTGGGCGGAGGCGTTCCAGCGGCTGGTGGGAACACTGCGCCTGCGGGCGACCATGCGAGCCGAACTCGAACCGACCTGACCCACACCGACACCCGCCCCCCGGACGCCCCAGACCCCAGCCATGCTCCAGAACGTGTCAGGCGACCACCGGGCGGACGTTCTTGCGTACCCACTCCACGATGGACGCCGTCGTCGCGCCCGGTGTGAAGATCTCCGCGACACCCTGTTCCTTGAGCGGGGGAATGTCCGCCTCGGGGATGATCCCGCCACCGAAGACCTTGATGTCCTCGGCCTCGCGCTCCCGCAGCAGCTCCAGCACCTTGGCGAACAGGGTCATATGGGCACCGGACAGGATGGACAGCCCGATCGCGTCGGCGTCCTCCTGGATCGCGGTGTCGACGATCTGCTCGGGCGTCTGGTGCAGCCCGGTGTAGATGACCTCCATGCCCGCGTCGCGCAGCGCCCGCGCGATCACCTTCGCCCCGCGGTCGTGGCCGTCCAGTCCCGGTTTGGCCACCACCACGCGGATCGGACCGGTCACACCCATCGCAGCCTCCAGCTCTTCGCGCCCTTCAAGCCTCGCCCGCATCGACGTGAACGAACGTTATCCCCAGCATCCGCTACCCGGCAGTTTCGCGCCGCGCGGCGAGGGGGAAATCACACGTGGGACACGTTCACCGAAGGCCGCACCCGCATCCACACCCGCATCCGCGTCCGCCGCACCCCGCACATCCGCCGCGCGGACGCCGCATACGCTTCGGGCCGGCCACATCAGGGGAGCCGCAGCGGGGACCGTCGCACCGCGCAGCGCCGTCGGCAGTCGCATGGCGCCGCGGTGCGACGGGCGGTCCCGCACCCTGCGCTCCCGGCGCTCTCCCCGTGCCCCCCCGGCGCTCTCCCGACTCTCTCCCCGCGCTCTCCCGGCGTCCTCCACCATGCGGTCCCGGCCATCGGGCCACCGCGCCGCCGAAGCCCGCCCCGGCCCAGGGCCATGTCCATCGCACCCCTGTTGTCCGTACATCCCCTCACGCGCCAGATGTGCCCCGACTCCGAGGTGATAACGGAGTTGCGGCGGCCTGCCCCTGATTGCCGTACGCGTTTCATCGCTTTCCGGAACGATGTGGATCAGTTGATGATCCGGGCGGAGACGGTCCGGATGGACCATCCGGACGTGATCTCCCGCAACACCCACGTCAACAGAATCGGACATCTCGCTCTGGCGGTGCATTTCTCCGTGGCCCGACGAGATCCACGCGGCCCTGGACGCCGCCGAACGTGCCGCCGACGCGCCACCACCGCGCTACGGCCGGGCACTTCAGACCCATTCCCGGTGGCTTCAGCGGGCCCGGAATTGCCGAACGTCAATCGAACATCCGGCCAAGGGACTGCGTACAGTCAGCCGAAAGACGGCCAAATGCCCTTTCCCGAGATGCTGAAAAGTCACCGAAGATTGTCGGTGCCGCGTACCGCCGGGTACAGTCGCCGCTAATTCTCCTGCAGCCGAGGCGAAAGAGAAGTTGGTGGTGAACGACCGTCACCCGTCGGGGGCCTCTCCGACCGTCCCCGCTCCCGACGCCTCGTATCCGTACGACGAGGCATACGGTCAGCGGCAGGACACCGCGCACGGCTACGCCGGGTACGACGGCTACTCCACCGGCAGCTTCGACCACCTGGCCACCGCCTACGGCGACGGCGACCCGCTCTTCGGCACGCTTCCGGGCGGGCATGACGGTGGACAGGGCGCCCACAGCAGTCAGTACGACGCCTCACAGTGGGCGATGGCCGACCAGCACCGGACCGGGCAGTACCAGCAGCACGACACGGGCCACTACGACACGGCCCACTACGACTCAGGCGCCTACGACACCACCGCGGTGTGGGCCGCCGCCGGCTATCACCTGCCGACCGGCATCCCCACCCAGCAGGACACCGAGACCGGCGCCCAGTGGGACATCGGCGCCTGGGACACGGGCGCCACCGGCCAGACCGAGATGCCGGGCCAGTGGGACCACCGCGGCACGGAGTACCAGGGCGAGACGTACACCTCGGGCGTGGACACCGGACAGACCCAGATCTGGGACACCTCCGTCTACGGGACCCTGGACGAAGGGCAGTACGACCAGGCGGAACCCGGTCACCCGGGGTTCGACCCGCAGGGACTCGACCACAACCCCGGCCACGATCAGCACACCGGTCTCGATCAGCACACCGGTCTCGATCAGCACACCGGTCTCGATCAGCACACCGGTCTCGATCAGCACAGCGGTCTCGATCAGCACAGCGGTCACGGCCAGCACACCGGTCACGGTCAGCGGCCCGGACTCGACCAGGCCGAGCACGAGACCAACGCCTTCGAGCAGACGGCCGTGTTCGAGCAGCCCGGCGACTTCGAGCACACCGCCGTCCTCGACCCGGTCGACGAGCCGGGCCAGCCGTACGATCCGGCCCCCGATCCGGAACCTGAACCCGAGGCGGCGGCCGCGCGGGAATCCGCCCCCTCCCCCCGCCGGGAGGCGAGCCGCGGTCGCCGCCGTACCCCCTCCGCCCGCCCCAAGCGTTCCGCGCTCCTCACCGTCGCCGTCCCCTCCGTCTGCGCCCTGGGCGTCACCGCCGTGGCCGCCGCATCGGTCAGCGGTATCGGAAGCGACAAGAAGGACGAACCCACCACCCAGGCCGCCGCCGACACCGCGGCGACCCCGGTGAAGCCCTCCGTCGCCAACAGCAAGCTGGACTCCCAGCTCGCCGGGGTACGGGAGGGCGCCGACGACTTCCGCGACCGGGCCAGCCGAACCCAGGAGCGGCTCGACCTCCAGGCGCGTCAGGCCGCCGAGAAGAAGCGCAAGGCCGCCGAGGCGGCGCGGAAGGAAGCGCTGCGCCCGAAGTACGCGCTGCCCGTCGCCCAGCACGGCCTCAGCGCCCAGTTCGGCCAGGCCGGTATCAACTGGATGTCGGTGCACACCGGCATCGACTTCCCGGTGAGTTACGGCACGCCCGTGATGGCCGCCACCGATGGCACCGTAAGGACGCAGTGGAACGACGCCTACGGCAATATGGTCATCCTGACCAGCCCGGACGGTACGGAGACCTGGTACTGCCACCTCAGCAGCGCCAAGATCCGCTCCGGGTCGGTCAAGGCCGGGGACACCATCGCGTACTCGGGGAACTCCGGTAACTCCACCGGCCCGCATCTGCACTTCGAGGTCCACCCCGGCGGGGGCTCGGCCATCGACCCGCTGCCCTGGCTGCGCGGCCAGGGCCTGGACCCCACCTGACCCGGCCCACCCGGGCCTGAGACCCCACCCGGGCCCACCCGAACCCGCTCCGGCCCACCCGGGCCGGGCGTCCGGACCCGGACGGCCCGCCGGACCGGACGTCCGCCGGACCCACCCCCCCGTAACGCGCCACCAGCGCGCCACGGACCGCTACGGCCGCCGCCGCGCCGCCGCCGCGCCCTCGCAGCGCCCCCGCCGCGGCTACCGCCACAGCCACCGGCCACGGCTTCTCCACCGGGGTACCGGCTACAGCTTCTCCACCGGTGCGTACCGCAGCAGCAGCCGCTTCGGCTTCTCGTCGCCGAAGTCGATGGTCGCCTCCGCGTTGTCCCCGCTGCCCTTCACCGCCACCACCGTGCCGAGTCCGAACGAGTCATGGGTGACCCGGTCGCCGATGGCCAGGGCGACCACCGGACGTTCCTTGGCCCGGCGGGTCGCGAACCCGCTGCCCCCGGTGCGCGAACGCGACGACGACAGACCGGAGGACAGCCCCGACGGCGGGGTCGAGGCGACGCCGCTCATGGACGCCGACGGGGTGGCGGGCCCGGTGCGCCGCCACCGCACGTACTGGTCCGGGATCTCCTCCAGGAAGCGGGACGGCGGGTTGTACGCGGGCTGTCCCCAGGCGCTGCGCATCGTCGACCGGGTCAGGAAGAGCCGCTCGCGGGCCCGGGTGATACCCACATAGGCCAGCCGCCGCTCCTCCTCCAGCTCCTTGGTCTGGCCGAGCGCCCGCATATGCGGGAAGACGCCGTCCTCCATGCCGCTGAGGAAGACGACCGGGAATTCCAGGCCCTTCGCCGTGTGCAGCGTCATCAGCGTGATCACGCCGGAGCCCTCGGGGTCCTCGTCCGGGATCTGATCGGAGTCGGCGACGAGCGCCACCTGCTCGAGGAAGTCCGCGAGGGTGCCGGGGTTCTCCTCGCCCCGGTCCTGCTCGAACTCCAGGGCCACGGCCGCGAGCTCCTGGAGGTTTTCGATCCGGGTCTCGTCCTGCGGGTCGGTGGACGCCTGGAGCTCGGCCAGATAGCCGGTGCGCTCCAGCACCGCCTCCAGGACGGTCGCCGGGCCCGCCCCGGACTCCACGATGGTGTGCAGCTCCTCCATGAGGGTGTTGAACCGCTTGACGGCATTGGCCGAGCGGGCGGCCATGCCGTACGCCTCGTCGACCCGGCGCAGCGCCTGCGGGAAGGTGATCTTCTCGCGCAGCGCCAGTGCGTCGATCATGGCCTCCGCGCGCTCGCCGATACCGCGCTTGGGCACGTTCAGGATGCGGCGCAGCGGGACGGAGTCCTCGGGGTTGGCCAGCACCCGCAGGTACGCGAGGACGTCCCGGACCTCCTTGCGCTCGTAGAAGCGCACCCCGCCGACGACCTTGTACGGCAGCCCGACCCGGATGAAGACCTCTTCGAAGACACGGGACTGGGCGTTGGTCCGGTAGAAGACCGCCACGTCCCCGGCCTTGGCGTCGCCCGCGTCCGTCAGCCGGTCGATCTCGTCGGCGACGAACTGGGCCTCGTCGTGCTCGGTGTCGGCCACATAGCCGATGATCTCGGACCCGGCGCCGGCCTCCGTCCACAGGTTCTTCGGGCGGCGGTTCTCATTGCGCTCGATGACCGCGTTGGCCGCGCTCAGGATGGTCTGGGTCGAGCGGTAGTTCTGCTCGAGGAGGATGGTCCGCGCGGTGGGGTAGTCCTCCTCGAACTGGAGGATGTTACGGATCGTGGCGCCCCGGAAGGCGTAGATCGACTGATCGGCGTCGCCCACCACGCACAGCTCGGCGGCGGGGGCCTCGTCGGTGTCCGGGCCCACCAGCTCGCGCACGAGTGTGTACTGCGCGTGGTTGGTGTCCTGGTACTCGTCCACCAGGACGTGCCGGAAGCGGCGGCGGTAGTGCTCGGCGACGTCCGGGAACGCCTGGAGCAGATGGACCGTGGTCATGATGATGTCGTCGAAGTCCAGCGCGTTGGCCTCGCGCAGCCTCGACTGGTACATCGCGTACGCCTCGGCCAGGGTCTTCTCGAAACCGTCCGACGCCTGCCCGGCGAAGGTCTCCTCGTCGATCAGCTCGTTCTTCAGGTTGGAGATCTTGGCACTGAAGGACTTCGGCGGGAACCGCTTGGGGTCGAGGTCCAGATCCCGGCAGACCAGCGCCATCAGCCGCTTGGAGTCGGCGGCGTCGTAGATCGAGAACGACGAGGTGAAGCCGAGCTTCTTCGACTCCCGGCGCAGGATGCGGACGCAGGCGCTGTGGAAGGTGGACACCCACATGGCGTGGGCCCGGGGGCCGACCAGCTCCTCCACGCGCTCCTTCATCTCGCCCGCCGCCTTGTTGGTGAAGGTGATGGCGAGGATCTGGCCGGGATGCGCCCCGCGTGCGCCGAGCAGATACGCGATGCGGTGGGTGAGCACCCGGGTCTTGCCGGAGCCGGCGCCCGCGACGATCAGCAGCGGCGAGCCGGTGTGCTCCACGGCGGCCCTCTGCTGCTCGTTCAGCCCCTCGAGCAGGGAGGCCGGATCCACGGCGGGCCGCGCCGCGCCGTCCCGGTAGTGAGCCTCCCGGGGCACGGGCGCGTCGAAGTCGCCGCTGAAGAGGTGATGCGGCACGTCCTCGGCGCCCCCGTGGCCAGGGTGTGCCGAATCCTCGGGCGGCGGTGGCCGCTCCTCGTCCGAAGGAGGCCCGAGGTCCGCCAGGAAGCTGTCGTCAAAGAGGCTGCTCATCGCTCCCCGAGTCTAGGCCGCCCCACTGACAGCCGACGCCCGAACATCACGAAACGGTTTCGGGCAAAACAACCACCAGCCTTCACATGAGCCCCACACGTTGGCTACCGTCCTGCGTCAGGCGGCCCGGACGATCAGTCGGCGAACCACGTCGGCACGGGCGGCCTCCGCCGAGTCCGGGCACCGCCGCAAGGCGGCCGGAGCCGGGGACCCGACGCAACACCGGGGTGAATCGGCCCGACGGCGGCACGGACGTGCCGCGCGAACGGCCGTAGGGCAACCTTCCGAACCGCCCGAACCCGACAGCTAACCCGGTAGGCGGTCCACGGAAGGAGTCGCCTCCCTTGGCGTCGCACCGCAAACCGCGGAGCCGGATATCCGGCCCGCTCACCGGTCACAGCCGCCGTACGGCCGTCGGGTTCACCACGGCCGCCCTCGCCTCCGTCACCCTCCTCTCCCAGACGGCCAACGCCGCGCCCGGTGCCCCCGAGCCGGCCTCCCGGTCGATCGAGAAGGTCAAGGAGAGGGTCGACACCCTCTACCACCAGGCGGAGACGGCCACCCAGCGCTACAACGCCGCCAAGGAGCGCACCGACCAACAGCGGGCCAAGGTCGACAAGCTGCTGGACTCCGTCGCCCAGCGCACCGAGAAGCTCAACGAGGCGCGGCGCACGCTCGGCACCTACGCCGCCGCCCAGTACCGCGACGGCGGGATGGCCCGCTCCGCCGCGACCCTGCTGTTCGCCGACAGTCCGCAGGACGTCTTCGACCAGTCGCATCTGATGGACCGGCTGACCGGCCGACAGAAGCAGGCCGTCGACGACTTCCAGGCCCAGCGGGCGAAGGCCGCCGAGGAGCGCGGCAGGGCCGCCGAGAGCCTCGCCTCGCTGACCGCGTCGCAGAAGCAGCTGAAGACCCAGAAGAAGACCGTCCAGACCAAGCTGACCGAGGCCCGGCAGCTGCTGGCGAATCTGACCGCCAAGGAGAAGGCGCGGCTGGCGGCGCTCGAGAAGAAGAAGGCGGAAGAAGCCCGCCGTAAGGCCGCCGCGCTCGCCGAGAAGCAGCGGCAGGAGGCCGCCGCGCGGAAGAAGCGGCAGGAGCAGGGGCAGGAGCAGCAGCAGAACGGAAGCGACAGCTCCGGCTCGACGGCTCCCTCGGCCCCCTCCAACGGTTCCAAGGCGGCCCAGGCCATCGCCTTCGCGAAGGCACAGCTCGGCAAGCCGTACGTCTGGGGCGCCACCGGCCCCAGCTCCTTCGACTGCTCAGGGCTGACCCAGGCGGCCTGGAAGTCCGCCGGGATCTCGCTGCCGCGCACCACCTGGGACCAGGTGAAGGCCGGTACGCGGGTCTCGACGTCCGAACTCCAGCCGGGGGATCTCGTCTTCTTCTACGACGACATCAGCCACGTCGGCCTCTACATCGGCGACGGGATGATGATCCACGCGCCGAAGCCGGGCGATGTGGTGAAGAAGGCGCCGATCACGGAGATGCCCATCTACGGGAGCGTACGGCCCGCGTAGGCCGACATGCCGCTGCCCGGGGCCGGGCCCCGGGCAGCGGCGGCGTCATCGCCCTCGTCAGGTGCCGGGCTTGCGCCCGTAGACGTACACGTCGTCGCCGTTCCTCAGCAGGCTCCAGTACTTCTTGGCGTCCGCCTTGCGCATGTTGACGCAGCCGTGGGAGCCGGGCGCGGACCATACGCTGCCGGCGATCGAGTGGAACGCCTGACCGCCGTCGAAGAACTGGCTGTACGGCATGGCGACCTTGTAGAGCGTCGACCAGTGGTCGATGTGCCGCCAGTAGATCTTCTTCAGCCCGGTGCGGGTCTCGAAGCCGTTCCGGCCGGACCGCACCGGCACCGGCCCGTAGACCAGCCGGGAGCCGTCCTGGATCCAGCTCAGCTGCCGGGTGAGGTCGATGCAGGCGATACGGCCCTTGTTGGTCGGGCACTTCTTCGCCGCGTTCGGGTTGTGGCCGGCCGCCTTCTGGACGCCAACGACCTTCATCACCCCCGAGGTGATCGGGCCCGCGTAGCCGATCGTGGGGCTGATGCCGTGGTTGATCTGGAACTTCTGGATCGCGAGGCAGTCCGCTCGCGACTGCCGCCCGTCGACGGGGCGGCCCAGGAACTTCTCGGCCTGCTTCTGGTACGGCCCCGTGCTGGTCGTGCACGGCGACGCCGCCATGGCGGCCGGTGTCACCGATCGCGCCTGGGCCTGCGTCTGGGCGTGCATCCGTGTCTGGGCCTGCGCCGGACCGGCCGCGGCGACCGCGAGCGGCACCGCCACCCCCGCCATCCCCGCCAGTCCCAGTGCGACACCCGCGCGCCGGCTACGTCGACTTCCGACAGCCCCCACTACCCCCATGGCCACTCCTCTCGACTGCCCTACATCTTGCTAGGACAGCTCGCGAGTGCAAACGGTTGCACGAGGGTGTCTTGATTTTTCCCCGTACATCAGTTCGTCATGTCCACAGCACGGCGATGAAGATGTTTGCCGTTGTCAAGGCGCCCACCGCGCCGAAGGCGGCCGACTCGACCTTCTCCTCGTCGCGCTTCACATACACCAGTCCGAGGATCACGATCAGCAGCGCCAGCTTCAGGCCGATCTTGACGGTGTTGACGCTGTTGTCCTCGGCCTGATTGAGCCCGACCAGCACCGCGCCGGTCACCAGCATGGTCAGTGCGCCGTGCAGCATCGCCGGGGTCATCCGGGCCTCGCCCGCGCCCATCGCCTTCATCTGCGAGAAGAAGCCACCGAGCAGTGCGCCGATGCCGACGATGTGCAGACCGACGAACACGTGAATGAGTACGTCCATGGCTCCGGAGACTAACCGCGCGCACTTCACCGCCCGGCACTCGGGTGAGCCCCACGGGTACGTTCACCGTCCGACACTCGGGTGGGCCCCGCGGGTACGTTCACCGTCCGGTCGCCCGGGGCAGCTCCCCGGGTCGGCCCGCACGTACGCCACCTGCGCGGCGCTTAAGTCGGCCCACGCATGGGCGGGTCGACGCGTACGTCACCGTCCGGCGCCCGGGGCGGCCCGCGTACGTGACCGGCGGTGTGCCCGGGTCGGCCCGCGCGTACGCCGCCCGGGTCGGCCCGAAGGTACGCACCCCGGGGCGGCCCGCGCACGTTATGGTCCGGCTCCGGGGGCAGCCCGCACGTACGCCACCTGCGTGGTGCCCGGCTCGGCCCGCGCATGGGCAGGTCAACGCGTACGTCACCGCGCGGTTGCCAGGGGCGGCCCACGCATGGGCGGATCCCAGGTACGCCACCGTCCGGCACCCGGAACAGCCCGCGTACGTCACCGGCGGGTGTGCCCGGGTCGGCCCACGCGGGTACCGTCCGGCGCCCGGGTCGGCCCGCGTGCCCACCGCCTCGTACTCGAGGCGCGGCCCGGGTCCGCCAGCCCCAGTGCCCGGGGCGGCCCGCGCATATCATCACCCGGCACCACGGCGGGCTTCTATCGGCGCTTCGGTCAGGGCCGCCCCACACTCCCGACGAACCCACTCGCCGGTCGATCAATCGCCGTCACCGGAGCGGTGAAATCCGTCCACTCCCGGTCATTCCCCCGCATGGACCCCACTTTTCGGCCTAGTTTCCCCTCCAGGTGGCAGTCCGCTTCCCGTCAACCGAGGGTCCCCGCCTCATGGTGGGCTGCCACCTGCCCGTCCGTTCCCATGTAGGTCCGGGACTTCCGATACGTCCCGTAATGCCCAAGAAAGACCAGGTGAACCGCCGCAGTGGCGTCGCACAGGAAGCCCAAGCAGCGCTTGCTCACCAGCGGCACCGCCCGCGCGGCCGCGTTCCTCGCCCTCACCGGCGCCGCGTCCGCCACCTTTCTGCACGGCACCGGGCACGCCGAGAACCGCCTCACCCCCGCTCAGGTGCGAGCCAAGGTCGACCAGTACCGCAGGGAGGCCGAGCAGGCCACCGAGAAGTACAACGGCGCGAAGGAGAAGGCCGACCGGGCCCGTCAGGCGCTGGACGCGCTGCGCGACCAGGCCGCCCGCCGCACCACCCGGCTCAACACCGCGCGCAACGCCCTCGGCGCCTTCGGCGCCGCCCAGTACCGCTCCGGGACGGTCGCCGCCGCCCTCCAACTCGCCCTGTCCTCCTCCCCCGACCAGTACCTCAAGCGCGCCTCGATCGTCGAACGCGCGGGGAACCGCCAGTCCGCCCTGATCACCGCCGTCGGCCGGCAGGAGCGGAAATTACGCCAGGTCCGCGGCGAGGCGGCCGACCGCCTCGCCGCTCTGCGTGCCTCC
>NZ_BBOX01000445.1 GCF_001553455.1 Streptomyces hygroscopicus subsp. hygroscopicus | reverse complement strand
GCCTCGCCGCTCTGCGTGCCTCCCAGACGGCGGCCGCCCGCCACAAGCGCACCGTCCAGCGCAAGCTCGCCGCCGCCGACCGCCTCCTCGACCGGCTGACCCGCGAGCAGCGGCGGCGCGTGCTGGCGGCACTGGACGGCGACGGGGCCGGGGGCGCCGGGGCCGGGGGCGCCCACGGGGCCGATTCCCTCACCTCCACCACGGGCCGCGCCGCCCGCGCCGTCTCCTACGCGTACGCGGCCCTCGGCAAGCCGTACGTCTGGGGCGCCACCGGCCCCTACGGCTACGACTGCTCGGGGCTCACTCAGGCCGCCTGGCGGGCCGCCGGTGTCTCCCTGCCCCGTACCACCTACACCCAGATCAACGCCGGGCAGCGCGTCCCGCTCGGCCAACTGGCCCCGGGGGACCTGGTCTTCTTCTACTCCGGGATCAGCCACGTCGGCATCTACATCGGCGGCGGACGCATGATCCACGCTCCGCACCCCGGAGCCCCCGTGCGGGTGGCCTCCATCGCCGACATGCCCTTCGCGGGAGCGGCCCGCCCGGCGTAGCCCGCCCGGGACGGCCACCCGGCGCAGCCCTCAGCAGCGGCCCGCCCGGCGCGGTGTCAGCGGCCCGCCCGCGCGGCGCGGCCGGAGTGGTACGCCCCGACGCGGCGTAGCCGGAGTAGTACGCCCCGACGCGGCGTAGCCGGAGTGGTACGCCCCGACGCGGCGTGGCCGGAGTAGTACGCCCGGCGCGGCGTGGCCGGAGGGGCCACGGCTTCCCGCGCACCCCGCCGGACGTGGCCCCCTCGGGCACGCATGGCGGCGATCTGTCGGCTGGCTCCAGCGGGTGACGGCGATCTGTCGGAGGGGTCTCGGAGGGTCTCGGAGGGTGTCGGAGGGCCGTCGGTCACGGCCGTAAGGCTGATACGTGGCTGGGCGAACGGGCCCCGTCACCAGCCGGTCACCCACACGCGGTCCCCCCGACGAAACCACGCAGTCACCCTTACGCATACGCACGCGACACCAGGAGCCCCCTCATGCCTTCCGCGTCCTCTACGCCTTCTACCTCCCCGGCCGGGCCATGGGACGTCCACCGGCTGCCATCCGCCCAGGGCAAGACCTTCCTGGTGACCGGCGGCAACGCGGGCATCGGGTACTTCGTCTCCGAACAGCTCGCCGGTACGGGGGCCACCGTCGTCCTCGGCAGCCGGGACCCGGCGAAGGCGGACGCCGCCGTGGCCTCGATCCGCTCCCGGCTCCCCGAGGCCCGGGTGCGTCACATCCGGCTGGACCTCGCCGATCTCTCCTCCCTCACATCCTCGGTGGAAGCCCTGGAGGTGGATCGTCTGGACGCGGTCGTCCTCAACGCCGGGGTGAAGTTCGACCAGCCGCCCCGCCGGGAGACCGGCGACGGCCATGAGGCGATGTTCGGCATCAACCACCTCGGGCACTTCGCGCTGACCCACTGGCTGGCGCCCCTGCTCACCGCCGCCCCCGAGGGACGTGTCGTCACCACGGGCAGCTTCGCGGCCAAGTCCGAGCGGCTGGACCTCGACGATCTCCAGAGCACCCGGGACTACCAGCCGGAGCGCACCTACGGGCGGTCGAAACTGGCCCAGATGCTCTTCGGTTTCGAACTCGACCGCCGACTGAGGGCGGTGGGCAGCACGGTGCGGAGCGTGGTCACCCATCCGGGCGGCGCGCTGGACTCCCTCACCCCGTCCCGCCCGCCGATCCACGTCCGCACGCCCGGCGAACGGCTGCGGGGCCTGCCCGCCGGCGTCCTGGTCCAGGGCAAGGAGGCCGCCGCCTGGCCCGCCGTACGAGCGGTCCTCGACCCGTCCGTCACCGGCGGCCAGCTATGGGTCCCCCGGGTCTTCGGCCTCCGCGGCGTCCCGCACCGCGAGCCCGTCCGAGGCCATCTGGCGGATGCGGAGGTCGCGGCACGTCTGTGGTCGGCGAGCCGCGACCTGACCGGGGTCGAGCCGGAGTTCGGCCCGCCCGCGGGGGGCGATCAGGACGCGTAGTCCGTGAGCTTCTCGGTGCGTCGATCAGAAGAAGTCACCGGACCGGGTGGTTCAGTCGCTGAAGCGGGTCGTTTCGCTCAACTCCGCACGCGGGATGGAGATGCCGTTCACCGGAGCCGACGGGTCCGCGTAGCCGAAGGAGACACCGAGCAGCAGCTTGCGGTCCTCCGCGACGCCCAGGGAGCGGCGCACCGTGTCGGCGTAGAAGCTGAGGAGGCCCTGCGGGCAGCTCGCGATGCCGTACGCGGTCAGGGCGAGCAGCAGGGTCTGGCCGTACATGCCGACGTCGGCCGCCATCCGCACCTCCGCGGTGGACGGCAGGAACAGCAGGGCGACATGCGGGGCGCCGTAGAAGTCCAGGCTCTCGACGTCGTACGCGGCGCGGGCCGCGTCATCGTCGCGGCCTATGCCCAGCGCGCCGTACATCGCCGCGCCCGCCGCACTGCGCCGCTTCTGGTGGACGGCGTCGTACATGCCGTCGTCATAGGGGAAGTCCGGGTTCATCCGCCCGGCGGCGTGGGCGGCTCGCAGGTCCGCGCTGAGCCGGTCGCGGGCCGCGCCGCTGACCACCTCGACGTGCCACGGCTGGGTGTTGGAGTTGGAGGGCGCCGCGCCCGCGAGGGAGAACACGGCGCGGAGGGTCTCCCGGGGTACGGGGTCGGGGCGGAAGGCGCGGATGGCCCGGCGGCCGCGGATGAGCTGCTCGGCGTGGGTGCGCAGGGCCGAGGGGACGGGGCAGGGGAGGGCGGTGGCCATGGTGCTGTGGGTTCCTTGAACGTCGGGTTGAGTGCCGAGCCATGGGCTACGGGACTACTGGGGCTGCGGGGGAACTGCGGGGCCACTGGACCACGGGGTTGCGTGGCCCAGTGGACTACGGAGGCTGCGGGACTGCTGGACTACGCGGGGCTGCGGGGAGGGGTTCTGGCCACGGGCCGCGGGACTACCGGGCTGCGGGGGCTGCTGGCCACGGGCCGCCGGGCTAACGGGCTACGGGGGCTGCTGGCTACGGGCCGCCGGACTGCGGGGCTACGGGGCTACGGGAGCCGCCGGGTCCAGGAAGGACTGGATGATGCGCTCCGCCGCCTCTTTGAGCGCAGCCGCGGAGCGCTCGGCCGAGAAGATCTGCGTGGTGACGTTGGCCCCCTCCACCAGCATCTGGAGCATGTAGGCCAACCCCTGCGGGTCGCGGACCGGCAGCGGGGCGATCAACTCGGCCAGCATCTCCAGGTACTCGGCCTTCAGCCCGCCGGCCGTCCGGTGCACCGGGTGGTCACGGTCGGGGAACTCGACACAGGCATTGGCCAACGGGCAGCCGCGGAAGTCCGGTTCGCTGATCCGGTCGGCGATGGCGCCTATGACGTGGCGCAGCTGGCCCAGCGGATCGCCGGGACACGCGCCGCGCGCCGCCTCCAGCCAGTCACGCGGGGGTTCGGCCTGCGCCTTCACATAGGCGACGGCCAGGTGGTCCTTGGACTCGAAGCTCCGGTAGATGCTGGGCTTCCCGACCCCGGAACGCTCGGCGATCTCGGCGACGCCGACCGCGCGGATGCCCTCCTGGTAGAAGAGGTCGCACGCGACGCCCCAGACCCGCTGCCCCGCCGGTGACCGTCCTGCCATCAGGTCCACTCCTCATCCTCCGACGTACCGTTCGGTACTCACGCCGATGCCTCACCGTACCGATCGGTACGGCGGGACGTCAACCGCTGCCCGCTCGATGGCGTACGCCGGGCTCGGCTCGTCGGCCGCGAGGGCGTCAGCGGGTGCCGGCCCGCTCATCCCTTTCGCGTTGCGGGCTGCCGCTCGCAGCCGCTCGGACCAGGAGCGGACGTTGACGCCCGGCAGACCGCCGGGCGGGGCGGGTGCCGCCTCGCCTCGGCAGGGGCGGCAGAGGCCACCGGGGAGGGCGGACGAGGGACCCGGACGGCCGCAGTCGGCGCACTCCACGAGGCGGCGGATGGTGATCTGCGATCGCGGTTCCGGTTCCGGCTCCGACTCGGGCTCGGGCTCGGGCTCGGGTGGCAGCTTGCTCTCCAGCCGGGTGCGGGCCAGCGCGGCCGGGCTGTGCACCCGCGTCGGCAGCCCGGCGGTCAGCGCCTGTACGAGGTGGGCGGGGTCGGCGTCGCGCGCCAGCCACGTTGTGGCGAAGGGTTCCAATCGGGCACAGTCGGCGGCCGAGAGGGTCATGCGGGGGTCGGTACGGCCCAGGGACGCCAGGGCGCTGTAGGCGGCGCTTCTGGCGGGCGCCGGAGCGGGCGCGGGGGCCGGAGCGAGCGCCGGAGCGGGCGCGGGTGCGAGCGCCGGAGCGGGCGCAGGTGCGGGCG
>NZ_BBOX01000444.1 GCF_001553455.1 Streptomyces hygroscopicus subsp. hygroscopicus | reverse complement strand
CCGGCGCCCCGCCGCCCCCGCCGCCCGACGGCTCCTCCCGGCGCCCCGCCGCCCCGCCGCCCGACGACTCCTCCCGGCATCCCCGCCCCCGACGACTCCCCCAGCGCCTCCGACCCCGCCCCCAGACCGCCGCCCGACGTCCCCAACCCCCGACTACCCCACCACGGCCCCCGCCTCCCGCAGTGGCCAGCTGCCGTCCACGACCGCGTCCGGAGTGCCCTTGCGGCGCAGCCAGGACTGGAAATCGGCCGCCCAGCGGGCGTACCACCCCACCTGCTTGCGGTGCAGGTCCCACAGCTCGAGCCCGGCGACGTCGCGGTGGCGCTCGGCGAGGGCGCGGGCGACCCGCACCGCCGCCAGCGCGTCCGCACCGGCCTCGTGGGCACGGTCGTGCACCACCCCGTACTCCCCGCAGACGGCCTCCAGCGTGCGCTTGCCCTTGCGGTAGCGGTCGACGGCGCGGTCTATCGTGTACGGATCCACGACGGGTCCGGTCTCCGCGCCGTCCAGCCGCTCGCTCAGCGGCCGCAGCCCGTGCCGCCCCAACTCGGCGGCCAGCAGGCTGAGGTCGAACGCCGCGTTGTACGCCACCACCGGGGCGCCCGCGCGCCAGTGGGCCACCAGCGCTTCGGCGATCTCCTCGACCACCTCGCGGGCCGGCCGGCCCTCCGCCGCCGCCCGCTCGCCGCTGATCCCGTGCACCGCCACGGCGTCCTCGGGGATGGGCACTTCGGGGTCGGCCAGCCATGCCCGCCCCCCGATCGGCTCCCCGTCCCTCACTTCGACCACGGCCGCCGTCACGATCCGTGCCGTCCGCGGATCGGTGCCCGTCGTCTCCAGGTCGAATCCGATCAGCAGCCCCCGGTGCCAGCCCATGGCCGCCCTCCCTTTGTCGTACTTCCCCCAGGTGTGGCCACCTTCCCACGCACCACTGACAACGGACGGCGGACCGCCCATACCTCGGGCGGCCACAGGTCCTCAGACGTCTGAGGACTTTGTGCTAGAGTCCCGCCGTCACATAAGGATCGTCCGGAAGGGGGCGGCACGTGGCGGAGACGGCACGGCTGCGGCAGGGGCCCGTGGTGCCCCGGGTCGAGAGCGCCCTGCGCGCGATGCTCGCCGAGCGTCGCTGGCGGCCCGGGGAACGGCTGCCCAACGAGGTGGCGCTCGCCGCCGAACTGGGCGTGGGCCGCTCCTCGGTGCGGGAGGCCGTGCGGCTGCTGGCCCATGACGGGCTGCTGGAGGTGCGCCACGGCTCCGGCACGTACGCCGCGCGGACCCCGGCCCCCGACGCGGAGGGCGGCATCCGGCGGCTGTTGCGCCGGGCCCGGCTGCGGGAGGTGTACGAGGTGCGCCGCGCCCTGGAGGTGGAGGCCGCCAGGCTGGCCGCCGGGCGGGTGCGCCCCGAGGACATCGGGCGGCTACGGGACGATCTGACCCGGCGCCAGGAGCGGGCCGGAGGCGACCCCGCCGCCTTCGTGGACGCGGATCTGGCCTTCCACCGGACCGTGGTGGAGCTGTCCGGAAACGCCGTGCTGCTCGGCCTGTTCACCTCGGTCCTGCCGGTGCTGCGCGAGGCGCTGGTGGAGATGGTCAGGTACGAGGCGGCGCTGCCGGACGTGTCGGACGCCCACGCCGGGCTGCTGGACGCGCTGGCGCGCGGCGACGCCGACGCCGCGATCGCGGCCACGGTGTCCCATCTCGGCGCCGTCATGGAACTCATCGAAAAGGAGGTGGCGGCCCCGTGACCGCCCCGGCCGTCCCCGTACTGAGGCTGTGCGACGTGAATGTGGTGCGCGACGGCACCGCGCTGCTGCGCTCGGTCTCGCTCACCGTCCACCAGGGAGAGCACTGGGCGCTGCTCGGCTCCAACGGCGCGGGCAAGTCCACCCTGCTCAGCCTGGCGGGCGCGCTGGTGCACCCCACCCACGGCACGGTGGAGGTCCTCGGCCGCGCCCTGGGGCGGGTCGATCTGCGGGAGCTGCGGTCGCTGGTGGGGCATGTCGATCCCCGGCATCCGCTGCGCTCCCCGCTGCGGGTGCGGGACGTGGTGCTCACCGGCCTGACCAACACCATCGAGCCGGTCCCCCGCCGCCACCCCACCCCCGACCAGCGCGACCGGGCCGACCGGCTGCTGACCACGCTCGGCATGGGCGGGAAGCTCGAGGCACGCTGGCCGACCCTGTCGCAGGGCCAGCGCGGCCGGGTGCTGATCGCCCGCGCGCTGATGCCCCTCCCCCGGCTGCTGCTGCTCGACGAACCGGCCACCGGCCTGGACCTGGCCGCCCGTGAGCAGCTGCTGGAGAGCCTGGACACGCTGCGCCGGGAACACCCCGCGCTGGCCACCGTCCTGGTGACCCACCACCTGGAGGAGCTCCCCGCCAGCACCACCCACGCCATGCTGCTGCGCGAGGGCGAGTGCCTGAGCGCGGGGGAGGTCGGGCAGGTGCTGACCACGGACGCGGTCAGCAAGTGCTTCGACCACCCGGTGCACATCAGCCGCACCGACGGCCGCTGGGCCGCCCGTGCGCTGCGTCCGCCGTACCGGGGCGCCGGCCAGGCGGTTCAGGACACCGGCCGGGAGTCCGCCCAGACGCTCTCGAACTCCTCGCGGTAGGTGCCGAAGAGCCCGCCCTCACCCTCCTCGGGCGTGCCCTCGCGGACGACCTCGTGGCCCCGGCCGCCGCCGCGCAGCACCAGCACCGGGGCCTCCATGCCCCGGGCCTTGCGCAGGTAGGACTGGACGACCGCGAGGCCGTCGGCGCCGTCGCCGTTGACCAGGTAGGCGGTGAAGCGGGGGGTCTCGTCGAAGACGTGGATCTCGAACGCGCCCGGGTCCCGCAGCCGGGCGCGCACCCGCCGCATATGGAGGATGTTCATCTCCACCGAGCGGCTCATCTCGCCCTTCTTCAGGCCCAGTTCGCGCTCGCGCCGGCGCACCGCGCTGCTCGCCGGGTTGAGGAAGAGCAGCCGGGCCCGGCAGCCGGATTCGGCCAGCCGGACCAGCCGGCGGCCCGAGTAGTTCTGGACCAGGAGGTTGAGCCCGATGCCGACGGCGTCCAGGCGCCGGGCGTTGCCGAAGAGGTCCTCGGCGGGCAGCTGGCGCTGCAACCGCACCCGGTCGGGGTGGACGCCCACCACATCGGCGAAGCGGTCGCCGACGAGGTCCTCGACGGCGTCGATGGGCAGCCGGTCGGCGGAGGTAGAGCCGGTGCCGCTGCCGAGGATCTCCAGCAGCCGGGCCGAGGCGCGCTCGGCCTGGGCGAGGACGGTCTCGGACAGGGCGCGGTTGCGGGAGACCACGTTGCGGGCGACCTCCAGCTCGTCCAGCGCGAGCTCCACCTCGCGGCGGTCGTCGAGGTACGGCTCGAAGCACGGCCAGTGCTGGACGAGGAGCTCCCGCAGCTGCGGCAGGGTCAGGAAGCTGACGACATTGTCGTCGGCCGGGTCGAGCAGATAGCCCTTGCGCCGGCTCACCTCCCGTACCGCGACCGCCCGCTGCACCCACTCCTGCCCGGCCGGGCCGGCCGCGGCGATGACCCAGTCGTCGCCGTGGACCGGTTCGTAGATGGGCCGCAGCACGGCGCTGACGACCGCGCGCAGCCGCTGTTCCACGAGGTTGAGCCAGATATAGGCCCGCCCGGCCCGGCGTGCGCGTGTGCGCACCTCGCTCCAGGCGTCGGCGCCCCAGTCCAGTTCCGCTCCGATCTCCATCGGCCGCACCACGGACACCGCGCCGGGAGGTGCGTCGGTGGAGCCGTCACCCCCGGGACCTCCGTCACCGGGGGGCAGCTCCAGCCCGCCCGAGCTCACCTGTGCACCGCCTTCCGCCCCCGTCCAACGATCACCGCAGACTACTGCGCTGACGGGGGCGGTGCGACACTCAGGTGCTGCCTATCGGGTCAACGTGCCTCTTCTGTATGACCGTTGTGTCCGGACAGTGCAGGAGGCGTGAGCGGATTCATAGCGGTGACGTCGCGCGGGGAGAGCTGGAAGCCCTGCCAGTGCACCGGCATGGGCTCCTGGTCCTCGTCCCGGGCGATGTGGTGGAACCCGATGTTGACCCACACGATCGGGTGCTTGAGGGTCTGGCCGTTCACCCACTTGTCGACGCTCTTGCCGGCCCCGGCGCCGCAGTTGCGCAGGTTGTTGCTGGCGAACTGCTCACACTTCTTGTACTCGGTGAAGTAGACGTCGTGCTTGGTGTAGCTACGCCCCTGGTACTTGGTGGTGTGGCCGGGCACGATCTCGTAGCTGCGCGGGTGGCCGTCCTTGTTCTTGCCCGCCGTGCTGACCACGCGCCACCACCGCGCCGGCGCCGCGTCGCCCGCCAGTTCCTTGGTGACCGGGGTGCGGGTGGTCTTGGTCTTCGGGATCCGCCCCGCGGTCGCGGTGGTCTTGGAGTCGTACTGCTCGATCTTGCTCTTGGGCGAGCCGTCGAGCCCGAAGTTCAGCCGCCAGAAGACGTTGTGGGCGTGGCTGGTGGCGTAGTCCTTGGCGCCCTTGCCGATGGGCCAGCCGCGGCCGTCGCCCGCGTCGTAGTCCATCGGGGAGAGCGTTCCGGTGGCGCCGACCTGCATGGTCATGGTGCCGTCACCGGAGAACCGCCACTCGGTGATGTACTCGTACCAGCCGGTCTGGTTGACGGTGTACAGCAGCAGGTCCTTGCCCTGCATCTGGTAGACCTTGTTGCTGTCCCACGCGCCCATGCGGTAGGCGTGACCGCGGGCCCGGGTGGTGGCGCACAGACCCTTCACGTTCGGGTGGTCGGGGTCCCAGGCGTCCGGCACCTTCACCGTCTTGATGGTGCCGCCGGGGCATTCGGCCGGGTCCAGCTGCTGGAGCCCCTGGGCGAAGCCCGCCCCGGTGAGGTCGTCGTACTCATTGCTGCCGTCGTCGTACGGCACGTGGATCTGGCCGAGCTTGGCCGAGGTCAGCACCTTGATCGGGGCGCTTTCGCCCTTGGGCTGGTACGAGATGTCGTCGAGCACCAGCCCGGCCTTGCTCTCGTAGTGCCAGCACATCCGCCAGGTGGTGCCGCCCTCCAGCTTCTGCTCGATCCGGTACGGGGCGCTGCAATCCGCCGCGGCCGGGGTCCGCGGGGCCGCCTGGGCGGTGCCGACCGGCCCGGCGGCGACCGCCACGGTGCCGAGCAGCGCCGAGGCGCCAATGGCCGCCGCGGCCCGGGAACGGGCGCGGCGGAGCCTGCTTTCAGGCATGGGGAGACTCCTGTGATGAAGGTGAGGCGTGGGAAGGTGCGCGGTACCGGGCTTTCCGGTCGCGCGATGTCACCTGGCCGGGGGCGCCTCCCGGCGGCAGCCGGGGGGAGAGCCGGGCCCCTTCAGGAAAGACGGGCGATCTTGTGGGCGCTCAGGTCGATGACCAGCTTCCGGGTGTCGATCCAGGGGCCGTTGACCACCCGGGTGAACAGCCGTACGCACCGGTGCTCACCGCAGTCCGCGACCGAGGCCGGACCGGGGTTGCCCTCGCCCGCGCGGTAGACGAACCCGTTGACGGTCAGCTGGTCCGGGCGGGTCAGCTCCTTGCCGGTGGCGTCCTTGAAGTCCTCCTTCAGCCCCTTGCCCAGCTTGTCGGCGATCAGCAGCCGGGCCGCCTCCTTCGCCTCGTCGCGGGTGGGCGGCGGCTGGACCCCGTGCTGGGTCTCGGTGCCGGTGACCTTGCCGCTGGCGAGGTCGACCGTCTTGATGACGTAGGCGTCGTCCCGGTAGTCGTAGTACGTCACCTCGGCGCGGCGCGGTGCGCCGGAGGTGCCCACCTCGTCGGGGCTCAGCTCCGCGAGGTCGGTGGAGAGCCGCTGGGGCCCCTTGGCGCCCTTGACGTCCTCGCTGCTCGCGCGGAAGTCGCGGCTGACCGCGAGGGTCTGGGCGCGCTTGATCTCGTCGTCGGTCAGCGGATCCCGGCCGGTGCCCGTCCGGCCCTGCTCGGGCGCGGACTCCACCACTCCGGGCAGTTGCCGGGCCGCCGCCTGGCCCTGTTCCGCCGCCGAGCCCTGCGGCCCCCCGCCGTGGCTCTCCTCACCCGACGCGCTCCCCGGGAGCGTCACCCCGATCATGACCGCCGTGGCGGTGACCGCCACGGCCGCGCCGGCCACCACCTTGCCCAGGTGGCGGTGCATCACCTCGCGCACATCCTCCCCCAATCCCCCCTGTCGTCTTATGGAACCGCATAGCGGGATACGCGTATGCGGAGGTCACCCGGTAGGACGAAACGACGTGGTCGCAGGTTGCCTCCCGTTTGAGAAAATTCTGTCGAAAGCGCGGATGGCGCACGCCCGTTGGGAAAGGATGCTGGGTCGGTCACGTTCCGTCCGGTGCCCGCGGCGCTCGCGGCCCCGGGAGAAGAAGTGGAAGAGTCGGCGTATGCAGGTCTGGCCGGGACAGGCTTACCCCCTTGGCGCCACCTACGACGGCGCCGGAACCAACTTCGCGGTGTTCTCCGAGGCCGCCGTCCGCATCGAGCTGTGCCTCCTGCACGACGACGGCTCGGAGACGGCGGTCGAGCTGCGGGAGTCCGACGCGTTCGTGCGCCACGCCTATCTGCCGGGGGTCATGCCGGGGCAGCGCTACGGCTTCCGGGTGCACGGCCCGTACCAACCGGAGCAGGGTCACCGCTGCAATTCCGCCAAGCTGCTGCTGGATCCGTACGCCAAGGCGATCAGCGGCCGGATCCGGTGGGGCGAGGAGGTCTACGGCTACCACTTCCAGCGGCCGGACAAGCGCAATGACCTCGACTCGGCCCCGCACACCATGGCGTCGGTCGTGGTCAATCCGTACTTCGACTGGGGCGACGACCGCCCGCCGCGCACCGACTACCACCGCACGGTGATCTACGAGGCCCATGTCAAGGGGCTGACCATGCGCCATCCGCGGCTGCCCGAGGAACTGCGCGGGACGTACGCGGCGCTCGCCCATCCGGCGATCATCGAACACCTGACCGAGCTGGGCGTCACCACACTGGAGCTGATGCCCGTCCACCAGTTCGTCCACGACCACCGGCTGGTCGACGCGGGGCTGGCCAACTACTGGGGCTACAACACCATCGGCTTCTTCGCCCCGCACAACGCCTACGCCTCCTGGGGCGACCGGGGCCAGCAGGTGCTGGAGTTCAAGTCGGCGGTCCGGGCGCTGCACCAGGCGGGCATCGAGGTCATCCTGGACGTGGTCTACAACCACACGGCCGAGGGCAACCACCTGGGCCCCACGCTCTCCTTCCGGGGCCTGGACAACGCCTCGTACTACCGGCTGACCGAGGACCGCCGGTACTACATGGACACCACCGGCACCGGGAACTCCCTGCTGATGCGCTCCCCGCACGTGCTCCAGCTGATCATGGACTCGCTGCGCTACTGGGTGACCGAGATGCATGTGGACGGCTTCCGCTTCGACCTGGCGGCGACGCTGGCCCGGCAGTTCCACGAGGTGGACCGGCTGTCGTCGTTCTTCGACCTGGTCCAGCAGGACCCGGTGGTGAGCCAGGTGAAGCTGATCGCCGAACCCTGGGACGTCGGCGAGGGCGGCTATCAGGTCGGCAACTTCCCGCCCCTGTGGACCGAATGGAACGGCAAGTTCCGCGACACCGTGCGGGATCTGTGGCGCGGTGAACCAAGGACGCTGGCCGAGTTCGCCTCCCGGCTGACCGGCTCCTCCGACCTCTACCAGGGCGACGGACGGCGCCCGCTGGCCTCGGTCAACTTCGTCACCTGCCACGACGGCTTCACCCTGCGCGACCTGGTGAGTTACGACGAGAAGCACAACGAGGCCAACGGCGAGTCCAACCGGGACGGGGAGAGCTACAACCGGTCCTGGAACTGCGGGGTCGAGGGCGAGACCGACGACCCGGCGGTGCGGACGCTGCGCGAGCGCCAGATGCGCAACTTCATCGCGACGCTGATGCTCTCCCAGGGCGTGCCGATGCTCAGCCACGGTGACGAGTTCGGGCGCACCCAGGGCGGCAACAACAACGCGTACTGCCAGGACAACGAGGTCTCCTGGGTGCGGTGGCCGGACCACGCCAAGGGGCAGGACGGCGAGCCGGAGGACCGCGCGGCGCTGGAGCTGCTGCGGTTCACCCGCTCGCTGGTGTGGCTGCGCCGCGACCATCCGGTCTTCCGGCGCCGCCGCTTCTTCCACGGGCGGCCGGTGGAGGGCACCCACGACGAGCTGTCGGACATCGCCTGGTTCACCCATGAGGGCGAGGAGATGACCCCGCGCGACTGGCAGGCGGCGCACGCCCAGTCCCTCGCGGTCTTCCTCAACGGCAGCGCGATCTCCGAACCGGGGGCGCGCGGTGAGCGGATCACCGATGACTCGTTCCTGCTGCTGTTCAACGCGCACCACGAGCCGCTGGACTTCGTCGTGCCCGTCGACCACGGCAAGCAGTGGCAGGTCATCGTGGACACCGCGGTACCGGAGGGGGTGGAGCCGGGCAGCGGGGCGAAGGTCGCGGCGGGCGACCGGCTGACCCTGGTGGACCGCAGCCTGATGGTGTTGCAGCGGCCCGCCTAGGTGTGCTGTCCCGGGTCGTTGGTGACGCGTCTGGGGCCCGCCGCCAGGCCCCGGGTCCGGCGGTAGGACCTGGGTCCCGCAGTGGGACCCGGGTCCCGCGGTACGCCAACGCCCCGGGTCCGGCGGTAGGACCTGGTTCCGGCCGGGCGGGCGCGCATCGCGTCCGTTCGGGTGCGCGGGCCTGTCATCGGACGCCCCGGGTGGGTACGTACGTTCCTATGACGGCTGACCCCGGCACACCCACCGCCACCTATCGCCTCCAGCTCCAGCCCGCCTTCCCCTTCGCGGCGGCGGAGCGAGCGGTGCCGTACCTGGCCTCGCTCGGCGTCTCCCATCTGCACCTGTCCCCCGTGCTGGAGGCGGTGCCCGGCTCCACCCACGGCTATGACGTGGTGGACCACTCGGCCGTCCGGGCCGAACTGGGCGGCGTGGCGGGGCTGCGCTCACTGGCCCGTACGGCGCGGGCGCACGGCCTCGGGCTGATCGTCGACGTCGTCCCGAACCACATGGCCGCGCCCGCCCCCGAGCGGCTCAACGCCCCGCTGTGGGAGGTGCTGCGGAACGGGTCCAAGTCGCCGTACGCGCGCTGGTTCGACATCGACTGGCGGGCCCAGGACGGCAAGGTGCTGCTGCCGGTGCTCGGCGGTCCGCTCGGCGAGGAGTGGCGGCGGCTGCGGATCGAGGACGGCACGCTGCGCTACTACGACCACGCCTTCCCGCTGCGGCCCGGCACCGAGGGGCTGCCGCTGCCCGCGCTGCTGGACGCCCAGTGGTACCGGCTCGGCTGGTGGCGGCTGGCCCGTACCGAACTCAACTACCGGCGCTTCTTCACCATCTCCGAGCTGATCGCGGTGCGCGTGGAGGACCCGGAGGTCTTCCGCGCCACCCACGCCACGCTGCTGGAGCTGGTGCGAGAGGGGGTCGTGGACGGGCTGCGGATCGACCATCCGGACGGGCTCGCCGATCCGGAGGGCTATCTGCGGCGGCTGGACCGGGCGGTGCGGGCCGCGACGGGAGATGGGCGCGGTGGGGACGGGCGGGGGACCACGCCGGAGGGCGAGGGCGGTCAGCGGCTCACACCAGAAGGCGAGAGCGGTCAGCGGCGCACACCAGAAGACGAGTGCGGTCGGCAGACCGCACCAGAAGGCGGCGGCCATGGGGCCGCGTCGGACGGCGGCAGCCGTGGGACCGCACCAGAAGACGGGGGCAACCGTGGGACCGCGTCAGACGGCGAGAGCGGCCAGCGGCGCACGCCGGAAGACGAGGGCGGCCGACGAACCGCACCGAAGAACGGGGGCGGCCTTGGGACGGCGTCGGACGACGGCGGCCGACGGGCCGCACCGGAAGACGGGGGCCGGGGTGCAGCGCCGGAAGGCGGTGGCGGCCGGTGGACGGTGGTCGAGAAGATCCTCGCCCGGGACGAGCCGCTCCCCGCGTCCTGGCCGGTCGCCGGGACCACCGGCTACGACGCGCTGCACCACATCGACGGGCTCTTCGTCGACCCGGACGGCCTGGAGAAGCTGACCGCCCTCTACCGCGCCTTCGCCGCTCCCCCGGCCGACCTGGGCGGCGACTGGGCCGCCACGGTGCGCCGCGCCGCCCGTGAGGTGGTCACGCACGAGCTGGCCGCCGAGGTGTCGCGGCTGACCCGCACCGCCTCCCGCATCTGCGCGGCCGACGTCCGGCTGCGCGACCACGCGCCCTGGGCGCTGCGCACGGCGATCCGGGAGGTGCTGGTGCGGCTGCCGGTCTACCGTCCGTACGCGTCCGTGGGCACCCCGCCCGCGACGGACGCCGACGCGGTGCTGCTGCGCTCGGCCGCGGCGGGCGCCCGGGAGGCGTTCACGGTGCCGCTGGAGGCGCGGGTGGTGGAGGTGGTGCGGGACGCGGCGCTGGGCAGGCTCGGGGACGGCCCGGACCATCACGACTTCTGCGCCCGTTTCGCCCAGACGGCGGCCGCGCTGCGCGCCAAGTCGGTCGAGGACACCGCCTTCTACCGCTACACCCCGCTGCTGTCGGCCGGGGAAGTGGGCGGCGACCCGGGGCGGCCGGCCGTGACCCCCGAGGAGTTCCACGCCTTCGCCGCCCGGCGCTTGCGGGACTGGCCCGCCGGCGGCACGGTGCTCTCCACCCATGACACCAAGCGCAGCGCGGACGCGCGGGCCCGGGTCACGGCGCTCACCGAATGCCCGGCCTGGTGGGGGCGGACGGTGGCGGAGCTGACCCGGTCGGCCCCCGCCCCCGATCCGCACCTGGCCTGGACGGCCTGGCAGACCGCGCTCGCCCTGGGCCACGGGGACGCCGAACGGCTGGTCCCCGCCGTGCTCAAGGGGGTGCGCGAGGCGGGGCTGCGGACGACCTGGACGGAGCGGAACGCGGCGTACGAGGAGGAGGTGACCGCGTTCCTGACGGCGGGGCCGTGCGCAGCCGGGCCGTCGGTGTGGGCCGCGATCGGCGCCGAAGTCGACGGCCCGGCGCGGGCCAACGCGCTCGGCGCCGCCCTGCTGCACCTGACCATGCCGGGCGTCCCCGACGTCTACATGGGCACCGAACACCTCTGGACGGCCCTGGTCGACCCGGACAACCGCCGCCCGCCCGAACCGGGCGCCGAGCGGCAGGCAGAGGGCCTTGCCGCCGAGAAGCCGCTGCTGACCCGGGCCGCGCTGCGGCTGCGCCGGGAGCGTCCGGAGTGGTTCGGCCCGGGGAGCGGCTATGCGCCGCTGACCGCCGAGGGGCCGACGGCGGCGCACTGTACGGCCTTCGTGCGGACGGGCGCCGGGGGCCGGGGCGGGGCGATCACGGTCGTCACCCGGCTGTCGCGGCGGCTGGCGGAGGCGGGTGGCTGGGGCGCCACCCGGCTGCCGCTGCCGCCGGGCCGCTGGCGGGACCTGCTGACCGGGCGGACGGCCGAGGGCTCCGCCGCCCTGGCCGAGCTGCTGTCCCGGCTTCCGGTGGCACTGCTGGTCCGGACCTGACGGAGCGTTCTGACGGCCCTTCCTGATGGGCCGTTCCTAACGGGCCGTTCCTGACCGATCGTTCCTGACGCACCCCCAGAAAGCCCGGGTCGTCATGGCCTGAAGCATTTACAGGTACGCGGCGGCGCGCTACGTTCACCAAGAAGTTGGGAGCGCTCCCACACCGACGGTTCCTGACCCGATCACGTCGAAGGGAAAGCACGCGCAATGCCTCGACGATCACTGGTTCTCGCCTCTGCCACCCGCCCGCCGGGCCGCTCCCGCATGCGCAGGTCCGTGCTGCTGGTCCTGCTCTCGGTGCTGCCCGCCCTGGGCCTGGTCTTCTTCTCCGGAGGCAGCGCCTCCGCACACGGTGCGCCGATGGCGCCGGGCAGCCGCACCTACCTCTGCTGGAAATACAGCATGTCCTCCACCGGCGAGGTCAAGCCGACCAACCCGGCCTGCAAGGCGGCGTTCAACAAGAGCGGTGCGACGCCGTTCTACAACTGGTTCGCGGTGCTCCGCTCGGACGGCGCGGGCCGCACCAAGGGGTTCATCCCGGACGGCAAGCTGTGCAGCGGCGCGGCCACCGTCTACGACTTCTCCGGTTTCGACCTGGGCAGCAACGACTGGCCGGTGACCCATCTGACCGCCGGCAAGCCGATGCAGTTCTCGTACAACGCCTGGGCCGCGCATCCGGGGTCGTTCCGCAGCTATGTCACCAAGAACCCGGTCGACCCGACCAAGCCGCTCACCTGGAACGACCTGGAGGACCAGCCGTTCAGCACGGTGACGGACCCGCCGCTGTCCGGTCAGGTCGGTACGGTCGACGGCAAGTACACCTGGACCGCCAACCTGCCCTCCGGCAAGAGCGGGCGCCACATCATCTACACCGTGTGGACGCGCTCGGACAGCCAGGAGACCTTCTACAGCTGCTCCGACGTCGTCTTCGACGGCGGCAACGGCGAGGTGACGGTCCCCGGCGGCAGCAGCAGCGGCGGCAGCGACCCCACCGACCCGCCGGGCAATCCGCCGACCGCCGCCTGCTCCGCCGCGCAGAAGGTGACCAGCACCTGGAACGGCGGCTACCAGGCGGAGGTGACGGTCACCAACACCGGCGCCACGCCCATCTCCTCGTGGATGGTCGACTGGACGGTGCCGTCCGGACAGCGGATCGACAGCGTCTGGAACGGCAAGCTGGCCGGTACCGGCTCGGCGGCCTCGGTCACCAACGCCGACTGGAACGGTTCACTGGCCACCGGGGCCTCGACGACCTTCGGCTACACGGCCGGCGGCGGTTCTCCGGACACGGCTGCCGCACCGGTCTGCATGGTGCACTAGTCTGCCCCTCACACCGGTCCACACAGGTGCTCCGACCCGCTCACCAATCTGTCAGGTGCACCTCATCCCGCGCCGGTCTGCCGCTCCTTCCCCCTCGCGGGCGGCAGACCGGCCCGCCCGGAAAACCCGTGGACACCGGGGACGGCCGCCCGTAGAGTGCGGGCACGCCCTTGGTCCAGGAAGGAGGCGAGAGCCATGGACATCACGACGTTTCCGCGCTCCCGCCCCCTGTCCGCCGGGCGTATCCGCGCCTGATCACGCATCGTCCGCAGCACGCATCGCCTGATCAGGCATCCGACCGGGAGCGCACCACTTCCCCGGAAGGAATCCCATGACCGATCTGGTCATCCGCGCGCTCACCGAGGGCGACGCCGATCTGTTCCACACCCTGCGGGTCCCCCCGCTCGTCGGCCGGGGCCGCTTCGGCCACACCTACGCCACCGTCGGCCGGGGCGGCGAGTACCGCCCCGAGTGGACCTGGGTGGCACTGCGCGAGGGGCGGGTCGTGGCCCGCGCCGCGTGGTGGGCCGGGCCCGACGACCCCGCGCCCAAAGCCCTGGACTGGTTCGACTTCGCCGAGGGCGAGGCCGACGCCGCCGCCGAACTGCTGCGCACCGCACCGCTGCGCGCCGAGTACAGCCTGCTGGCCCCGCCCGGCTGGCGCGACCGGCCCGAGGAGCGGGCCGCCGTCCGGGCCCGTGTCGACGCCGCCGTGGCGGGCGGGTTCGAGCCCCTGGTCGAGCGCTACCGCTATGAGTGGACGCCGGAGTGCGGACTGCCCGAGCGCCCGGGGCGGCTGGAGTTCCGGCCGGAGCCCGATGACGCGGTGATCGAGGAGGTGCTGCGCCGCGTCATGCCCGGCACGCTCGACGCGCACGACCGGCGCGCCCTGGCCCGGGGAGGGGCCGAGGCCGCGGTGCGGGAGCTGATGGACTTCCTCTCCTGGTGCCCGTCGCCGCGCGAGTGGTGGCGGCTGGCGTGGACTCCCGAGGGGGACCTGGCCGGTATCCAGGTGCCCGCGCACAACCCCGGCGGCCCGTGCGTCGGCTTCATCGGGGTCGTCGCGGAGCGGCGCGGCCACGGCTACGCGTACGACCTGCTCGTGGAGTGCACGCACGACCTGGTGGCACGGGGGGCCACGAGGATCGCGGCGGCGACGGACCAGCCCAACCTCCCGATGGCCGCGCACTTCGCCAGGGCGGGCTATCCCGTCACACAGGAGCGCATCGACCTCGTCTGACCGGTACCGCCCTGCTGCGCCACCCGCGCCGCGTCCCGCAGCATGGTCGGGGACCGCCGACGGGCCGAGGTGAGGAGACGCCAGTGCTGTTCGAGGTGTGGGCGCCGCACGCCGGCCGGGTCGGGCTCCATCTGGAGGGGCGCGACCGCCCCATGGAGCCCGATCCGGACCGCGAGGGGTGGTGGCGGGCCGAGGCCGAGGCCGGGCCCGGGACGCGGTACGGCTTCGTACTCGACGACGGCCCGCCGCTGCCCGATCCGCGCTCCCGCCGCCAGCCGGACGGTCCGGAGGGGCTGAGCGCGGTGGTCGACCACTCCCGCTTCCCCTGGGAGCGGGAGTGGTTCGGGCGGCCGCTGCCGGGCGCGGTCCTCTACGAGCTGCACATCGGCACCTTCACCCATGAGGGCACCTTCGACGCGGCGGCCGAACGGCTGCCGCACCTGGCCGGGCTGGGCATCACCCATGTGCAGCTGATGCCCGTCTGCCCGTTCCCCGGGACCCACGGCTGGGGGTACGACGGCGTGGCGCCCTGGGCGGTGCACGAGCCGTACGGCGGACCGGAGGGGCTGGCGCGCTTCGTGGCCGCCGCGCACCGGCACGGCCTGGGCGTGGTGCTCGACGTGGTCCACAACCACCTGGGCCCCTCCGGCAACCACCTCCCGGCCTTCGGCCCGTACTTCACCGACACCCACCAGACCCCCTGGGGCGCGGCGGTCAACCTCGACGCGCCCGGCTCCGACGAGGTCCGCGCGTACTTCATCGGCAGCGCGCTGGCCTGGCTGCGCGACTTCCGCCTGGACGGGCTGCGGCTGGACGCGGTGCACGCGCTGCGCGACACCCGGGCCCGGCACTTCCTGGCCGAGCTGTCGGCCGCCGTGGACGCGCTGGCCGCCCGCACCGGCCGCCCGCTGTTCCTCATCGGCGAGTCGGACCTCAACGATCCGCGCACCACCACCCCGCGCGAGGCGGGCGGCCACGGTCTGCACGCCCAGTGGAACGACGACTTCCACCACGCCCTGCACACCTTTCTCACCAATGAACGGCAGGGCTACTACGCCGACTTCGCCGCCGAGGGGCCCGGAGCCCTGGTCAAGACGCTGATGGGCGGCTTCTTCCACGACGGCACCCATTCCACGTTCCGGGGCCGCCGCCACGGCGGCCCGCTGAACACCCACACCACCCCCGCGCACCGGCTGCTCGGCTATGCCCAGACCCATGACCAGGTCGGCAATCGCGCGGTCGGCGACCGGCTCTCCGCGCGGCTCTCCCCCGGGCTGCTGGCCTGCGCGGCGGCCGTGGTGCTGTGCGCGCCGTTCACCCCGATGCTCTTCATGGGCGAGGAGTGGGGCGCCCGCACCCCCTGGCAGTACTTCACCGACCACCCGGACCCGGAGCTGGCCGAGGCGGTGCGGTCCGGCCGCCGCCGGGAGTTCGCCGCCCACGGCTGGGCGGAGGGGGACGTTCCCGACCCCCAGGACCCGGCCACCCGGCTGCGGTCCTGCCTGGACTGGCGGGAGCCGGAGCGGGAGCCGCACCGGGCGCTGCTCGACTGGTACCGCCGGCTGATCGCGCTGCGCCGCGCCGAACCGGCCCTGACCGACCCCACCTGGTCCTATACGGGGCTGTCCACCGGCTCCGACGGCTGCTTCAGCTTTCAGCGCGGCCCGCTGCGGATCCTCCTCAACCCGGGCGACCGGACGGCCGAAACCTGGCTCGGGCCCCGCACCGGCGAGGTCGCCGAGGTGGTCGCCGCCTGGCGGCGGATCGAGCCGCCGGGCCCGGACGGCACGCTGCGGCTGCCGCCCGAGACCGCCGCCGTGCTGCGCTGCGGAAGCGCGTGACCGTGCGGCGCAGGGCGGCGGGGGCGTCCGGCGCGGGGCGAGCGGCGCGGGGCGGGCGGCGAGCCGTACGGCGCAGGGG
>NZ_BBOX01000443.1 GCF_001553455.1 Streptomyces hygroscopicus subsp. hygroscopicus | reverse complement strand
CCCCGTAGCCGACCAGATTGGCCTGGCGGCCCTCCTTCCCGGCGGGCTCGGGCTCGGGCGCGGGCTTCTCGGCGGCGGGAGCCTGGGCGGCGGGGGCGGTCTGGGGTGCCGCCTCGCCCGCGCCGGGGTCGGTGTCCACCGAGATGATCGGCGTGCCCACGTCCACGGTGGTGCCCTCGTCGAAACGCAGCTCGTGGACGACTCCGTCGAAGGGGATGGGCAGCTCGACCGCGGCCTTGGCGGTCTCGACCTCGCACACCACCTGGCCGTCGGTCACGGTGTCGCCCGGCGCCACGAACCACTTGAGGATCTCGGCCTCGGTCAGCCCCTCGCCCACGTCGGGCATCTTGAACTCACGGAAGCGCTGTTCGACTGCGGTCATCGTCACGATCTCCTCAAGCCCTTCAGTACGCCAACGCACGGTCTACGGCGTCGAGCACCCGGTCCAGCCCCGGAAGGTACTCGTCCTCGAGCCGTGACGGCGGGTACGGCGAGTGGAAGCCGCCGACCCGCAGCACCGGGGCCTGGAGGTGATAGAAGCACCTCTCGGTGACGCGTGCGGCGATCTCCGATCCGGTGCCCAGGAATACCGGCGCCTCGTGGACCACGACCAGCCGTCCGGTCCGCTCCACGGACCGCTGGACCGTGTCGAAGTCGATCGGCGAGATCGACCGCAGATCCACCACCTCGAGCGATGTGCCCTCCTCGGCCGCCGCGGCGGCGGCGTCCATGCAGACCTTGACCATCGGGCCGTAGGCCGCCAGGGTCAGGTCCGCCCCCGGCCGGGCCACCCGGGCGGCGTGCAGCGGACCGGGGATCGCGGAGGTGTCGACCTCGGACTTGTCGTGGTAGCGGCGCTTGGGCTCGAAGTAGATCACCGGGTCGTCGCTGCCGATGGCCTGCTGGAGCATCCAGTAGGCGTCCGAGGCGTTGGCGGGCGAGACCACCTTCAACCCCGCCACGTGCGCGAACAGCGCCTCCGGCGACTCGCTGTGGTGTTCCACCGCGCCGATGCCGCCGCCGTACGGAATGCGGACCACGACCGGCAGCTTGACCTTGCCGAGCGATCGCGCGTGCATCTTGGCGAGCTGGGTGACGATCTGGTCGTAGGCGGGGAAGACGAAACCGTCGAACTGGATCTCCACCACCGGGCGGTAGCCGCGCAGCGCGAGCCCGATCGCGGTGCCCACGATGCCGGACTCGGCGAGCGGGGTGTCGATGACCCGGTCCTCGCCGAAGTCCTTCTGCAGTCCGTCGGTGACCCGGAAGACGCCCCCGAGCTTGCCGACGTCCTCGCCCATGATCAGGACCTTGGGGTCGGACTCGAGGGCCGTGCGCAGCGACGCGTTGATCGCCTTGGAGAGCGACATCTTCTCGGCGGCCATGTCAGATGCCTTCCTCAGCGGTGACGAACGAAGCCTGGTACTCGGCGAACTGCGCCCGCTCCTCGTCGACGAGCGCGTGCCCGTCGGCGTAGACGTGCTCGAACAGGGCCATGTCATCGGGGTCGGGCATGGCCCGTACCGCGTCCCGGACCCGCTTGGCCAGCGCGTCGCTCTCCCGCTCGAGGCCGGCGAAGTACGCGTCGTCGGCCAGGCCCTCGCGGGTCAGCAGGGTGCGCAGCCGCAGGATCGGGTCCTTGGTCTCCCACACCTCGCGCTCCTCGGGCGAGCGGTAGCGCGTCGGGTCGTCGGAGGTGGTGTGGGCGCCCATGCGGTAGGTGAACGCCTCGATGAGCATCGGGCCCTGTCCGGTGCGCGCCCGCTCCAGCGCGGCCTTGGTGACGGCCAGACAGGCGAGCACGTCGTTGCCGTCCACCCGCACCCCGGGGAAGCCGAAGCCCTGGGCGCGCTGGTAGAGCGGGACCCGGGTCTGCTTCTCGGTGGGCTCGGAGATGGCCCACTGGTTGTTCTGGCAGAAGAAGACGACCGGCGCGTTGTAGACCGCGGAGAAGGTGAACGATTCGGCGACATCGCCCTGGCTGGAGGCGCCGTCGCCGAAGTAGGCCAGGACCGCGGCGTCCGCGCCGTCCTTGGCCACGCCCATCGCGTAACCGGTCGCGTGCAGCGCCTGCGAGCCGATGACGATGGTGTACAGGTGGAAGTTGTTGCTGTTGGGGTCCCAGCCGCCGTGGTTCACGCCGCGGAACATCCCCAGCAGATTGGTCGGGTCGACGCCCCGGCACCAGGCCACACCGTGCTCGCGGTAGGTGGGGAAGACGTAGTCGGCGTCGTTCAGCGCCCGGCCGGAGCCGATCTGCGCCGCCTCCTGGCCGAGCAGCGACGCCCACAGACCCAGTTCGCCCTGGCGCTGCAGGGTGGTCGCCTCGGCGTCGAACCGCCGGGTCAGCACCATGTCCCGGTACAGACCGCGCAGCTCCTCGGGGGTCGGGTCGATGGCGTACTCGGGGTGCTCGACCCGCTCGCCCTCCGGGGTCAGCAGCTGTACGAGTTCGGGCTGGCCCGCGGGCTGCTTCTTGGCGTTCCGCGCGGTGGTGCTGCGCTTGGCTCCGCTGCGGCGCGGCTTGCGCGCGGCAGTGCTCTCCACGGTCACGTGTGCTCCTCCGTCTGTCCGGCCCCCGGGATCCGCCGGCGGCCAGTTGCGGCTCGCCCGTCCGGCGACGGCGCACGGGGTGGGTGCGCCGAGGCATGACCGGGCGTGACAGGTTCCCGGCGGCTGGCCCTGCACAAGGCACGTTACCCAGTGCGTCGCATGTCTGCGAAACCCCACCTGACCTGCAATTTTGCTTGGATTTCCAAGTAAATCGCGTGAGTGGGGAAACATCCACTGGTCACAGCCCCGCAGGCCGCCGGACAAGCGCACGGTATCCCGCGGGACAACGGCACGGGAAGACTTCGTGTGTGAGACTGGAGCCGTGCGCGAAGAGGGAAAAATACGCATTTTCCTGGTCGACGACCATGAAGTCGTACGACGCGGCGTACGCGACCTGCTCGCGAGCGAACCCGACATGGAGGTCGTCGGCGAGGCGGGCACCGCGGCCGACGCGCTGGCCCGGATCCCGGCCGCCCGCCCCGACGTCGCCGTACTGGACATCCGGCTGCCCGACCGCAGCGGGGTCGAGGTCTGCCGGGAGATCCGCACCCGCGACGAGTCCGTCCACTGCATGATGCTCACCTCCTTCGCCGACGACGAGGCACTCTTCGACGCCATCATCGCGGGCGCCTCGGGCTATGTCCTGAAGGACATCCGCGGCGGCGAACTGCTCGCCGCCGTCCGGGACGTGGCCGCGGGCCGGTCGCTGCTCGACCCGGTGGCCACCGCCCGGGTGCTGGAACGGCTGCGCGGCCAGGCCGCCGTCAAACAGCCGGACGACCGGCTCGCCGCCCTCACCGAGCAGGAACGCCGGATCCTGCTGCTGATCGGGGAGGGGCTCACCAACCGGGTGATCGGCGAACGGCTGCACCTCGCCGAGAAGACGATCAAGAACTATGTGTCCAGTCTGCTCTCCAAGCTGGGCATGGAACGCCGCTCGCAGGCAGCGGCCTACGTCGCCCGCATGCAGGCGTCCCCACCCCAGAAGCGCTGACGGCGCCGGGGGCGGAGCGGGCCCGGACGTGGTGGCGCCCCGGTCGACGAGGGACCGGACCGGGGGTGCCCGGCGCCGCCCTCGCACGCCGTGGCGGTGTTCCCCGGTGATCTAACATCTGGCAGGTGCCGCGCTCACCTGTAGACTCCGCCGAGGCCGCTCCCGACGGGGAAACCCTGAGCGCCCTGCTCCGCCGCTACGACGGCGCCGGGGACGCGGTCTCCTGCGAACCGCTCACCCAGGGGCTGCTCAACCGCGGCTACCGCCTCGCCACCACCCGCGGCCGGTTCTTCCTCAAACACCACCTCGACGGCGACCGCACCGCCATCACCCGCCAGCACCGGGTCACCCAGCGGCTGGACGCGCTCGGGCTGCCCGTCGCCCCGCCGGTCCCCGACGCCGACGGCCGTACGGTCGCGGTGATCGGCGGCCGCTGCTACGCACTGCACCCGTGGATCGACGGGCGGCACCGGGACGGCGGTGAGCTGACCGCCGCGCAGTGCTGGCGCCTGGGCGGGCTGCTCGGGCTCGTCCACACCTGTCTGGAGCGGGTCATGCGGTCCGGTACGGGCGACCGCCGGCCGTCCGGGGAGGCGGCCGTCCCCGAGGACACCTTCGCCGTGATCGAGCAGCTGCTCACGCTGGTCCGGGGGCGCCGGGCCCGCGACGCCTTCGACGAACTCGCCGAGCACCGGCTGATCGAACGGCGGGCGCTGCTGGAACGGCACGCCCACCGCCGCCCGGAGGCGCACGCCGTTCCGGCCACCGGCTGGGTGCACGGCGACTTCCACCCGCTGAACCTGCTCTACCGCGACACGGAGCCGGCCGCCATCGTCGACTGGGACCGGCTCGGGGTGCAGCCGCGCGCCGAGGAGGCGGTCCGGGCCGCCGCGATCTTCTTCGTACGGCCCGGCGGCACCCTGGCCCTCGCCAAGGTGCGGTCCTACGCGCGGGCGTACCGGTGCGCGGCGGGGGCCGGGAGCTCCGAGATGGCCGCGGCCGTGCACCGGGTGTGGTGGGAACGGCTCAACGACTTCTGGATGCTGCGCTGGCGCTACCAGCGCGGCGACGGACGCGCCGATCCGCAGTTCCCGGCGGCCGCCGCGCTGGCGGTGTGGTGGACCCGGGAGTACGACGCGGTCCGCGACGCCTTCTGCGGCTGAAGGACGCCCGAGGGGCGCCCGAGGGGCGCCCGAGGGTCCTCAGCGAGGACCGGGGCGCCCGGCCGCCGTCAGGGGGTGTTGCCGACGTCGCCCGTGTCGCCCGTCGGGTCGGTGGGCAGGTCGCCGCCCTGCGTGGGCGACTGGTCGCCCGTGGGCGTGGGGGGCTGCTCGCCGCCGCCCGGGGTGGTCTGCTCGTCGCTCGGCTGGCCGTCGTCGCCCGGGTCCGTCTGCCCGTCCGTCGGTTCGTCCGTGGGGCCGTTGGAGTAGGTCGGCGTCGGACCCTCGGTCGGGGTGTAGTCGCGGCCCGTGTCCCCGGAGGTGGCCTGGCCGGTCGGGGCCGTGTCGTCCCCGGTGTCGTCGCTCGGCGTATCGCTCGGCTTGGGCTTCTTGTCCTGGGTGACCGACGTCTGGTGCTTGCTGGGCTTGTGCCCGCCGCCCTTCTCGCCGGCGTTCAGCGCGAAGGCGACCCCGGCCGCGACGGCGATCACCGCGAGCGCCGCGATCAGCCACATCCTGCCGCGGCCCTTACGGCGGCCGGAACCTCCGTGGTAGCCGCCGTCGCCGCCCCCGGGACCGGTGATGACCGGCTGCTGCGAGGTGTCGCCGTGGCCCGGGTGCGGCAGCGCGGTGGTGGCGGCGCCGACGCCCGGCATGCCCATGGCGGGCGTGGCCCCGCCCAGGTGCTGGGTGACCGGGCCGGTGTTCCAGACGCCGGTGTGGCCGCCCGCCTCGTGGAGCATCTGGAGCGCGTACTGCACCAGTCCGCGCATCTCCTCGGCGCTCTGGAACCGGTCGTCCGGGTCCTTGGCGAGGGAGCGCATGACCAGGCCGTCCAGCTCCGGCGGCACGGTGCCGGAGATCTCCGACGGCGGCACCGGAGTGTCCTGGACGTGCTGGTACACCACCGACAGCGGGGTCTCCCCGGTGAACGGCGGGCGCAGCGCCAGCAGCTCGTAGAGCAGACATCCGGTGGCGTACAGGTCGGAGCGGTGGTCCACGGCCTTGCCGAGGGCCTGCTCCGGCGAGAGGTACTGCGGGGTGCCCATGACCATGCCGGTCTGGGTCATCGTGGACTGCGCGCCGTGCAGGGCGCGGGCGATGCCGAAGTCCATCACCTTGACCGCGCCGCTGTTGGTGATGATCACGTTGGCGGGCTTGATGTCCCGGTGCACGATGCCGTGCTGATGGCTGTAGGCGAGCGCCTCCAGCACCCCGGAGACGATGATCAGCGCCTGGTCCGGCGGCGGGGCCTCGGCGTTGAGCAGCAGGTCGCGGATGGTCCGGCCCTCGACCAGCTCCATGACGATGTACGGCACGGTGTTCTGGCCGACGACGTCCTCGCCGGAGTCGTAGACCGCCACCACCGCGTGGTGGTTCAGCCCGGCGACGGACTGTGCCTCACGGGTGAAGCGGGCC
Organism: Streptomyces hygroscopicus subsp. hygroscopicus; assembly: GCF_001553455.1. Classification (GTDB taxonomy): domain Bacteria; phylum Actinomycetota; class Actinomycetes; order Streptomycetales; family Streptomycetaceae; genus Streptomyces; species Streptomyces hygroscopicus. The sequence continues at coordinate 3,464 of NZ_BBOX01000443.1, read as the reverse complement.
TTGGACACCGGGTCCTCGGCCAGGTCGGCACGGAGCAGCTTCACCGCGACCGTCCGGCCGAGCCGGAGGTCCTCGGCGGCGAACACCTCCGCCATGCCGCCGCGGCCGAGGCGGCTGGTCAGCCGGTATCGGCCATCGCCGACAAGTCCTCCATTGCCCCACGCCTCGGGCGAATCCGGCATTCCGGACCCGCTGGCGTCAGGTTCGGAGGGCCCCTGGGCGCTCTGGGTCTGTGCCATCGGTCCTCGCCGTCTCGTTCTCGGTGGGGGTCTGGTCGAGATCGCCCCGCCCACGGGCGGTACGGTTCCTGCTAGGCACGCTACAGCCTTCGCGCCGTGCTTCGGTTGGGGATGGACCGGTCATCAAACCTGTTGACGGTGAAGCGACGCAAATCGCGTGACGGGTTCTTGCGCATCCGGTCACGGAACGGGCACGCGGCTTGACGTGTCCGTGGCCTGGGGCAGACTTGGCCACGATATCCACAACATCAAGATCAATGCGTCGAAACGTGCGCGTCAGAGTAGTGAGTGCGCCGAGGGGGAAGTACGAAATGAGCCAGCACGGCGCACCAGGTCAATACCAAGGCCACTCCCTGGCGAACGGCCGCTACCAGCTGCGGGATCTGCTGGGCGAGGGCGGCATGGCCTCCGTACACCTGGCCTACGACACCGTGCTGGCCCGCCAGGTCGCGATCAAGACGCTCCACACCGAACTGGGCCGGGAACAGTCCTTCCGCGAGCGGTTCCGCCGCGAGGCCCAGGCTGTTGCGAAACTCACGCATCCCAATATCGTCTCGGTCTTCGACACCGGCGAGGACTCCATCGACGGCTCGCTGATGCCGTACATCGTGATGGAGTACATCGAGGGCCAGCCGCTGCGTTCGGTTCTGGACACCGATGTCCGGCAATACGGTGCGATGCCGACCGAAAAAGCGTTGAAAATCACCGGCGATGTGCTGGCGGCGCTGGAGATCAGCCATGAGATGGGGCTGGTCCACCGCGACATCAAGCCGGGTAACGTGATGATGACCAAGCGCGATGTGGTCAAAGTCATGGACTTCGGCATCGCCCGCGCCATGCAGTCCGGGGTCACCTCCATGACCCAGACCGGCATGGTCGTCGGCACCCCGCAGTACCTCTCCCCGGAGCAGGCGCTGGGCCGCGGCGTCGACGCCCGCAGCGACCTGTACTCGGTCGGCATCATGCTCTTCGAGCTGCTGACCGGCCGGCTCCCCTTCGACGCGGACTCGCCGCTGGCCATCGCGTACGCGCATGTCCAGGAGGAGCCGGTCGCGCCCTCCACGATCAACCAGGCCATTCCCCCGGCGGTGGACGCGCTGGTGGCCCGCGCACTGAAGAAGAACCCGAACGAGCGCTTCCCGAACGCCGAGGCCATGCGCGACGAATGCGCCCGGGTCACCCGTACCGGCCAGACCGGCGCCTCCCCGATCATCATCAGCGGCGGGCCGCCCGCCCGCAGCGGCGCCGGTGTCGGTTCGGCGGTCTTCCCGCCGGTCGGCCAGCAGACGCCCGCCCCGGGCCCCGGCAGCGTCCAGACCCCCTACCAGCCGCAGCCCTCCGCCGGGCAGTACGGCGCCTTCGGCCCGTCCACCCCGCCGCCGTCCGCCCAGCCGATGGGGCAGCAGGGCTACCAGGCCCCGGCCCCGGCGTACCAGGGCGGCCCCAGCACCCCGCCGCCGTACAACATCTCGCCCCCCTCGACGCCGTCCGGGAACGGCGGTGGCAGCGGCAACAAGCGCGTGATCATAGGCTCGGCCGTCGTCGCGGCGATCGCGGTCGTCGCCGTGATCCTGGTGGTCGCGCTCAACGGCGACGGCGGTTCCAAGGACGAGAGCAAGGGCGGCGACACGTCGGCGTCCCCGTCGGCCTCCGAGACCTCCGAGGGCTTCCGCATGGGCGACAAGAGCAAGACGATCGACCCGGAGAAGTGCACCGACGCCTACGAGGACGACGACGAGAAGGGCACCTACACGGTGCCCGACTTCCAGAACCTCTACATCGACTCGGTGAAGAAGTGCATCCGCGCGGCGGGCTGGAAGTACCGCGTGGTGCCCCAGGACGAGAATCTGTGGGGCAAGGGCACCGTCCTCAATTACACGTACCGGAACTACGAGCCGTACAACCCCAAGACGGACACCATCGAGCTGACCGTCTCCACCGGCAACCCGGGGTAGGCGCGGCTCCCGCGTCCGGCCACGGCTCCCGCACCTGGCCGCGGCTCCCGCACCTGGCCGCGGCTCCCGCGCCCGGCCGGGCCGGGCGTGGCCGCACCGCCCGGCAGGTACGCCGAGTGCGCACGCCGGGCACGTACGCAGAGCACGCCGACGCCGCGGGCCTCATCCGGAGATGAGGCCCGCGGCGTCGTTTTCGTTATGCGACCCGTGGCGTCGTCGCGCCGGTGAGCCTGGATGCCGGACCGGGATCCAGGCCGGGGTCCGGGCCGGAATCCGGGCTGGCGTCCGGGCCGGGCGGGCACGGCCCGGGGCGAAACCGGGTGTGAGACCGAGCGTGAGGGCCCGGCGAGTGGCTCATGAGGGGCTCAGAGGTACGGGCCCGAGCGGGCGCCGCCCTGCTTGGGCGCGGCCTCTTCCTCCTCGCCCCCGCCGAGGCCCGGCGGCAGCGCCCGGCGCATCTGCTCGAGCTGCGCCCGCGCCGCCATCTGCTGGGCGAACAGGGTGGTCTGGATGCCGTGGAACAGTCCTTCCAGCCAGCCGACCAACTGGGCCTGCGCGATGCGCAGCTCCGCCTCGGTGGGCACCGCCTCGTCCGTGAAGGGCAGCGACAGCCGCTCCAGCTCCCCGATCAGCTCGGGTGCGAGCCCGTCCTCCAGCTCCTTCACCGAGCTGGAGTGGATCTCCTTCAGCCGGACCCGGCTGGCCTCGTCGAGAGGTGCGGCGCGGACCTCCTCCAGAAGCTGCTTGATCATGCTGCCGATCCGCATGACCTTCGCCGGCTGTTCGACCATGTCCGTCACGGGAACCTCGCGCGACTCGTCGTCACCACTGCCCTCGCCGGAAGCAGGAGCGACGCCGCCGAGTGCCATGCCGTCCGGACCGACGACCAGGACGTGCGGGCTCTCCTGCGCTCGTTCGTTCATCGGCTGGTTCATACCCCCCATTGTTCCGTACCGGCACCCGGTACGGCGGGCGAGGGTCGGGGATTCGGCGCCGGTGTTCAGCGGCGGCGCAGCCGCAGACCGAAGAAGGCCAGGCCGAGACCGAGACCGGCGAGCGCGAGACCGGTGCCCAGCGGCAGCACCCGCATCGCCCGCCCGCTGGGCTCGGCGGCGGTCCGCCGACCGCCGTAAGGCTGCCCGGACGGGAGCGGATCGCGGGCCTCCTGCCGGTCCGTGCGCTGGGGGACGGGGAGGGAGGACGGCGTCCACTCGGGCACCAGCGAGAACTGCCCGGCCGTCTCGTCCCCGCCCGTGTCTCCGCCTGTGTC
>NZ_BBOX01000442.1 GCF_001553455.1 Streptomyces hygroscopicus subsp. hygroscopicus | reverse complement strand
TCCGCCTGTGTCCGCGCCCGTGTCCCCGCCCGCATCCGCGCCCCCGTCCTCGTCCCGGGTCCCGGCCGAGGGGTCGTCGTCCGACGGTGAGGGGGTGGGCGTCCCGGTGCGGCCGGGGTGCGCGCGGCCCTCGCCCGCACGGGTCCCCGCCAGCCCGCCGCCGTCGTCGGCGCGGGCGGCGGCGGTGGCGGCGGCGGTGGCGGCTGGGGCGGCGGTCAGGGCGGTGCCCGCCAGCAGAGCCACCGCCGGGAGTGTGCGGAGCGTCGCGGGGTTCATGGTGGTCACCCCTCCCGTGCCGAACCGTTGCAGAACGGGACCAGCGTGACACGAAGGTACGGACCAGGCATTCCGGGCGCCGCCGGACGAGCCAGACGAGCCGGAGTCGCGGCGCCCGGCGGCGCCCGGACCCGCTGCGCTCAGGTGGTCAGCAGGATCTTCCCCACATGCTCGCTGGACTCCATCAGCCGGTGGGCCTCCCCGGACTCCCGCATCGGGACAGTGCGGTAGACGATCGGGCGGACCCGGCCGCTGCCGATCAGCGGCCAGACGTGCTCCCGCACCGCCGCGATGATCGCCGCCTTCTGCGCCAGCGAACGGCTCCGCAGCCCGGTGGCCGTCACGGCGGCGCTCTTGGACAGCAGGGTGCCCAGGTTCAGCTCGGCCTTCGCCCCGCCCTGCATCCCGATGATCGCCAGCCGGCCGTTGACGGCGAGCGTGTCCACGTTCCTGGCGAGGTACTTCGCGCCGACGATGTCCAGGATGACGTCCGCGCCCGCGCCGTCGGTGGCGCGGCGGATCTCCTCGACGAAGTCCTGCTCGCGGTAGTCGATCAGGATGTCGGCGCCCAGCTCCCGGCAGGACGCCAGTTTCTTGGGGCCGCCCGCGGTCACCGCGACCCGCGCGCCGACCGCCTTCGCGAGCTGGATCGCCATGGTGCCGATACCGCTCGATCCGCCGTGCACCAGCAGCGTCTCGCCCGGCCGGAGATGGGAGATCATGAAGACGTTGGACCATACGGTCGCGGTCACCTCGGGCAGTGCGGCGGCCGTGACCAGGTCCACGCCCTCGGGGACGGGCAGCAGCTGCCCGGACGGGACCGCCACCTTCTCGGCGTACCCACCGCCCGCGAGCAGGGCGCACACCTCGTCGCCCACCGCCCAGCCGGTGACACCGGGCCCCAGGGCCGAGATCCGGCCCGAGCACTCCAGACCGGGGTAGGACGGGGCACCGGACGGCGGCGGGTAGAAGCCCTGGCGCTGCAGCACATCCGCGCGGTTGACGCCGCCGGCCGCGACATCGACCAGGACCTCTCCCTCGCCGGGCACGGGATCGGGGACCTCGGCCCATACCAGGGCTTCGGGGCCACCGGGTTCGGGAATCGTGATCGCATGCATGGCCGCGAGGCTACTCCTGGACCATCGGCGCGCGAACGATCGTGATCAGCCGGTCGGCGGCCCGCAGTGGGCTGGCGTCGGGGTCGTCGTACGCGAGCAGGCGATGGCCGCGCAGCACCGACACCACGAGGTCGTCCGTCTCCCGCACCGACTTGCCCACCTCCGCCTTCACCACCGTGCGCTCCACCAGGTCCAGACCCGTGCCCTGCTGGATCAGATCCTCGATCACCGCCCCGGCCGTCGGGCTCTGCACGCTCATGCCCAGCAGCCGGCCCGCCGCGCTGGCGCTGGTGATCACCGCGTCGGCCCCGGACTGGCGCAGCAGCGGCGCGTTCTCCTCCTCGCGGACCGCCGCCACGATGTTGGCGCCCCGGTTGAGCTGGCGAGCCGTCAGCGTGACCAGCACGGCGGTGTCATCGCGCTGGGTGGCGATCACGAACTGGCGGGCGCGCTGCGCCTCCGCCCGCAGCAGCACATCGCTGCGCGTCGCGTCGCCGACCACCCCCGCGAACCCCTCCGCGTTCGCCGCCTCGATCACCTTCTGGTTGGGATCGACCACGACCACCCGGTTCTTGGGCAGCCCCGTCGCGCAGAGGGTCTGCACCGCGGACCGCCCCTTGGTGCCGAAGCCGACGACGACGGTGTGATCACGCAACGCTGACCTCCAGCGGTTCAAGCGGTACTGCTCGCGGGTGCGTTCGGCCAGCACTTCCAGGGTGGTGCCGACCAGGATGATCAGAAAGACCACGCGCAACGGAGTGACCAGCAGGATGTTACAAAGCCGCGCGCTGTCGCTGTACGGCACGATGTCGCCGTATCCGGTCGTCGACAGGGTGACGGTCGAGTAGTAGACGGCGTCGAGGAAGTCGACCTCGTCGTCGGCGTTGTCGTGGTAGCCGGTACGGTCGACGTAGACGATGACCACCGTCACCACCAGGACCAGCAGCGCCAGCAGCAGCCGGCGGACGACCTGGCGCAGCGGGCCCGCGGAGAAATGGGGCAGATGGACCCGGTGGCCGCCGTCCCCCGGAGTGCGGGCGGCCGCGTCATGGCTGGGCAGCTTCACGCCGGGCCCTCCTGGGGGGATATGTCCTCGTCGTCTTCGCGGCCTGCGGTCTGACGGCCCGCCATCCGTCCTGTCGCGCGACGATCCGTTACCCGGCCCGCAGCTCGGCCGCCCTGCCGGTCTGCCGGTCGGTCTGCCGACCGGTCTGCCGCTCCGCCCGCCGGTCGGCCTGCCGACCGGTCTGCCGACCGGTCCGCCGCTGGGTCCGTGTCCATCGCTTGGCCGGTCGCGCTCGCCGACCACGGCAGATCCAGCACCTCGACCTCGGCCCCCCGCTTCGCCCCGCCGGGCGGGATCACGGCGAGGCCGTCGGCCACCGCGATTCCGCGCAGCATCGCCGGACCGTTGAACCGCAGCGGCACCGCCATGTCCTGCCGGAAGACCACGGGGACCAGCCGGGTGTCCCGGGGGTGCCCCTGCACGGCCTCGGCCAGCGGGGCCGGACCGGGGGCGGGGGCCGGGCGGCCCGTCAGCGTGCGCAGCAACGGCTCCGCGAGGGTCAGCAGACCGGACACCGCGGCGAGCGGATTGCCCGGGAGGCCCACCAGATGCCGGGCGGGGCCGCTGGGGCTGCGGCGGCCTTCGGCGCCCCTGGGGCTTTCGGCGTTCCCAGCGCTTTCAGGGCGGGCGGGCCCGGAGCTCCCGGGACCGGAGTCCCCGGGCTCAGGCTTTCGGGCTCCAGGGCTGCCGGGCTCGCGGCTGCCGGACCCAGGGCTGCCGGGCTCGGGGCTCCCGCGCCCAGAGCTGCCGGGCTCACGGCTCCCGCGCCCAGAGCTGCCGGGCCCAGAGCTGCCGGGCTCGGGGCTGCCGGACCCAGGGCTGCCGGGCTCGGGACTCCCAGGCTCGCGGCTGCCGGGCGCGGCGTCCTCGGGTCCAGGGCCTTCGCGTTCGGGGCCCACGGGGGCGAGGCGCGCCAGCAGCATCGGGTGCCCGGGGCGTACCGCCACCCCGTCCACCAGCAGCTCGGCGCCGAGGCGGCGCAGGGTGGGGTGGACATGGTCGAGCGGGCCCGCGGCCGTGCCCCCGGTCGTGACGACGACGTCGGCGGACGACTCGGCCACCGCCGCGTACACCGCGTCCGCCTCGTCGGCCAGCCGCCGGGTGCCCGACAGCTCGGCGCCGAGCGCCCGCAGCCACGGCCCGACCATCGGCCCCAGCGCGTCCCGGATCCGGCCGTCGTACGGCAGCCCCTCGGTGAGCAGTTCGTCCCCGAGGACCAGCACCTCGACGCGCGGCCTGCGCACCGTCGGCAGCTCGTCGTACCCGGCCGCGGCCGCCAGGCCCAGGACGGCGGGGGTGACCAGGGTTCCGGCCGGGAGCAGCTGGTCGCCGCTGCGGCACTCCTGGCCGCGGGTGCGGATGTCCTGGCCGAGGACGACGGGGTGGGCAGGGGACGCGTGGAGCCAGCCGTCGCCCGCGTCGGTGCCGTACTCGCTGCGCAGTACGGCGGTGGCGCCGGGCGGGACGCGGGCGCCGGTGGCGATCCGGACGGCGTGGCCGTCGGGCAGCGGGGCCGCCTCGCCGTGTCCGGCGAGGATGCCGTGGCCCTGGTCCTCCTCGTCGGTCGGCAGCCGCCACGGGCCGGGGCCGGAGAGCGCCCAGCCGTCCATGGCCGAGGTGTCGAAGGGCGGCAGGTCGGTGAGCGCGGCGAGCGGCGCGGCCAGGACCTGCCCGAGCGCCTCGGACAGCGGCCGCATCACCGGGGCGGTGTGGGCGGCCTCCTTGACGGCGGCGCGGGCGGCGATGGCGCGGGCGTCGGGCCAGGGGGTGGGGCTGTGGTGCGGTTCAGTCATGGGCGAGTGCGCGTGCGGGTGGGAGGCGGGGGTGCCGGGAGTACTGGGGGTGCGTTGTGGATGCGGGTGGGGATGGGAGTGGGAGCCGGGGGCGCCGGGGGTGCGTTTCGGGCGCGGGGCCTGCGGGGCGGGGCCCCTGGACCGCGTGTTCCTGGCGCCGGTGCCCCCTGGCGTCGGCTGGCCCAGAGACGCACGCCACATGGACACGTCATCGTCCAGGCTCCCCGTCCCTCCGGGCCTGTCGGCTCCGGCCTTGTCCCTTCCGGCCCTCTCCCTTCCGGCCCTGTCCTTTCCGGCCCCGTCCCCTCCGGCCATCTCCCCTCCGGCCGGATCGCGGCTCTTCCGCTGTTTCCCGGACCGCCCATGGGCCAGGTCCAGCGCGGTCTCCACCCAGTCCGTCCCGGTGGAGTCGCCGGATTCACCGCGGCTCCGTTCCGGGACGGGCGGGTCCGGGCGGCCGTTGGCCAAGTCGATGGCCACATCTGCCCAGTGTTCCTCCTGGCCGGGAGGCGCCGGTCGCTCTGGCGCGGGCGGCGATTCGTTGGCCAGCGCCAGTGCCTCGTCGACCTCACGGTCGAGCGGGTCCCCGTCCCGGGGGTGGCGCGGTGTCACTGCTCGTCGGCCCAACGCGCGGCGAGCGCCGCGGCCTTCTCGGTCGCGGCGGCCAGCGCCTCGGGGCCGCCGCCCTTCTGGGCCGCGGCATAGCCGACGAGAAAGGTGGTCAGCGGGGCGGCGGGCCGGGCGACACCGTGTGCGGCGTCACGGGCCAGATCGAGTAGGGCCGCGGTGTCGACATCCAGGTCGATCCCGAGCTCGGCCTTGACTGCGGCAATCCATTCGTCCAACACGTGTCCATGCTCCCTGATGCGCGCTCGAGCCGTGGTGATGTCCTCCCAGGTGTCGCAGTCGAACGACGCGGTGGGGTGCTGGAGGCGGGCCAGGGCCAGCTCGGAGACGAGGAGGCGGAGGGGCAGCCCGCCGAGGCCGCCGTGTTCGGTGGCGAGGAGGGCGATCTCGCGGCGCAGCGGCTCGGCGCGGTAGGCGGCGACAAGGGGCTGCTCACGGCCGTCGGGGTCGACCAGCACCGCCCCTTCGGCGCCCCGGAGGCCGGTGAGGAGGGTCTCGACGGTCTCCGGGGTGAGGAAGGGCAGATCGGCGGAGAGCACGAGGACCACCGGAGCGGTGGTCTGCCGGACGCCCGCGTCGACGGCCGCGACCGGGCCGCCGCCGGGCGGCTCCTCCCTGGCCCACCGCACGGGCCGTACCGTGGGCCTGCGCGGCCCGACGACGACGGTCCGCCCGGCACCGCGGCAGGCGTCCAGCACCCGGTCCAGCAGGGCCCTCCCGCCCACCCGCAGCGCGGGCTTGTCCACCCCACCGAGCCGCCGTGCGGCGCCCCCGGCCAGGATCACTGCGTCATACGCACCTGGAATCACCCCATGAGTATGGCGCCGCCGCGCATCGGCTACAGCCGCCGCAGCAACACCATGGGCCGCTCCACGCAATCGGCCACATGGCGCAGGAACCCGCCGGCGGTCCCCCCGTCGCACACCCGGTGGTCGAAGGTGAACGACAGCTGCACGACCTGCCGCACCGCCAGCTCGCCCTGGTGCACCCATGGCTTCGCGGCGATCCGCCCGACGCCGAGCATCGCCGCCTCGGGGTGGTTGATGATCGGCGTCGAGCCGTCGACCCCGAAGACCCCGTAGTTGTTCAGGGTGAAGGTGCCGCCGGTCAGCTGCGCGGGAGCGAGCGTGCCGGTCCGCGCGGCCTCCGTGAGCCGCGCGATCTCCTCGGACAGCTCCTCGGTGCTGCGCTTGTGCGCGTCGCGCACCACCGGGACCACGAGGCCCCGGTCCGTCTGCGCGGCGAAGCCGAGGTGGACGTCGGGGAGGCGGATGATGTCCCGGCTGTCCATGTCCACCCTGGCGTTGAGCTCGGGGAAGCGCGCCAGGGCCGCCGTGCAGATACGGGCCAGGAGGGCGAGCAGGGAGACCTTGGGGCCGCCCGCGGCGTTCATCGCCGCGCGGGTGGCGAGCAGTTCGGTCGCGTCGGCGTCCACCCAGCAGGTCGCGTCGGGGATCTCGCGCCGGCTGCGCGCGAGTTTGTCGGCCACCGCGCCGCGCACCCCGCGCAGCGGGATCCGCTCCCCCTCCGGGC
>NZ_BBOX01000441.1 GCF_001553455.1 Streptomyces hygroscopicus subsp. hygroscopicus | reverse complement strand
CCCCGCCGCCGTCCAGGGCCGCGCCCCGCTGCCCCGCCAGCGTCGGCACGACCGCGACCGGCGCGGACAGGGCTACCGGGTGACCTCCGGCGACATCGCCGCGCTGCGCTCGGTCGGCGAGCTGTTCGGGGCACTGGACCAGACGTACGGCGGCGGGCACGCCCGGCAGGCCCTGGTGCGCTACCTCGAGCACGAGGGCGAGCCGATGCTGCGCGGCACCTACAACGAGGCCACCGGGCGACGGCTGTTCGGCGCGATCGCCGATCTGACCCGGCTGGCCGGGTGGACCTCCTACGACATCGCGGCCCACGGACTGGCCCAGCGCTACTTCGTCCAGGCGCTGCGGCTGGCCCAGGCGGCCGGGGACCGGCCGTACGGCAGCTACGTGCTGGTCACCATGAGCCGCCAGGCCGTCTATCTGGGCCATGGCCGGGAGGCCGTGCAGCTGGCCCGGGTGGCCCAGCAGGGGGTGGGCGGCGGCGCCCCGCCGGTGCTGCAGGCACTGCTGCACGCGGTGGAGGCGCGCGGCCACGGCGTCCTGGGCGAGGTCCGCGCGTGCACCGCCTCGCTCGCCCGCGCCGAGCGGGCGCTGGAGTCGGCCCGGCCGGGGGACGAGGTGCCGTACTGGGCGCGGCTCTTCGACGAGGCCCAGCTGGCCGACGAGTTCGGCCACTGCCACCGCGATCTGCAGCAGTACCGCGCCGCCGCCCAGCACGCGGAACGTGCCCTGCGGCTGCGCGGCGCGGGCTTCGCGCGCAGCCGGCTGTTCTGCCGGGTGGTGCTGGCGACGGCACGACTGGGCCTCGGCGAGCTGGAGCAGGCGTGCCAGCTGGGCGCGGAGGCGGCGCAGGAGGCATCGGAGATGCGCTCGGTACGGGCACTGGAGTACGTACGGGACTTCGAGCGCCGCCTGGAACCGTACCGGGACGCGGCACCGGTACGGGGCTATCGGGAACGGGTGGCGGCGCTGGGGTAGGCGTTCAGGATGACGCGGCCGGGGCCGGGCGTTCAGAACGACGGGGCGGCGGTCAGGCGTTCAGGGCGAGGGGCCGGGGCCGGGCGTTCGGGACGACGGGGCGGGGTCAGGCGTTCGGGACGACGGGCCGGGTCAGGCGTTCGGGGCGGCGGTCAGGCGTTCAGGACGACGCCGAACGTGCGCTCCAGGCCGGTACGGCCCGCGTCGGTCAGGTCGACCACACGGCGGCGGGTGCCACGGCGGATCCACCCCAGCTCGAACAGCCGGTCCGTCACGGCGGCCCCCAGCGCCCCCGCCAGATGGTGGCGCTGCTCGGTCCAGTCCACGCAGTAGCGGATCAGCGGGCGGCGGGCCGGCAGCCCGTCCGCGTCCACGCCGAACGCCGCCAGCTCCGCGCGTCCGGGGGCCGTCAGCCGGTACGTGGTGTCGTTGCCCGGGGAGGAGAGCCGGTCACCCTTCGCCGCGGCGGGGTCGTAGTGGCCGTCGCCGCCCTCCAGGATCCCGCGCTCCAGCAGCGCCGCCATCAGGGCCACACCGAGGGCGCCCGCGACGTGGTCGTAGCAGGTGCGCGCCCGGCGCAGGGCGTGGGCGTGGGTGCTCTGGCGCAGTGACGTGACCGGCAGCGGCGGGGCGATCCTGGCCAGCGCCTCGATGGCCTCGGCGACGGCGGGGCCGCTCAGCCGGTAGTAGCGGTGCCGACCGTGCCGTTCGACCCGCACCACCCCGGCATCCAGCAGCTTGGCCAGATGTCCGCTCACCGTGGAGGCGCTGACCCCGGCCTCGGTGGCCAGCACGCTCGCCGGCAGGGCGCGGCCCTCCACCAGCGCCTGCAGGACGCGGGCGCGGGACGGATCGGCGATCGCGGCGGCCGCGCGGGCGATGTCGGCGTCGCGGGCGTCCGTGGTGGTGGTCATGGGTTCAGGGTAGGACGGCGTCGCTTGGGCGCCGGGCGAAGTATGGCGGGCGCCGCGTGCGTCTTCGACGGTACGGGTGGCCGGCGCCCGTGCGCTCGGCCCTGTGCGACGTGGCCACGCGGTGTGGGCGGCTGTGGGGCCTGTGGCGGTGATCGGTGGACCCGACGTGGGTCTTGGGTGGCGGGCTGTGGGCTGTGCTGTGGCGGTGGGTCGTGGGGCTGTGGGTCTTGGGTGGTGGGCTGTGGGTTGTGTTGTGGCGGTGGGCCGTGGGGCCGTGGGTCCGGGCTTCTTGGCTGGTGCCTCTGGCCGCGTGCTTCGGGCTGTGGGTTCGTGGGCCGGGTGCTTCGGTGTGCGGGGCCGGGGCCCGGGTGGTCCGTGTTCCGGGGGCCCGGTGCGGGCGAGTAGGCAGGGCCGGGGTCGAAGCGCCGCGCGCTGTGGCCCCCGGCCCCCGGCCTCGGGCTCCGGCCTCGGCTCCCATCCCGGGGCCCCCGGGCCCGGCCCCTGGACCTATGCCCCCGGGCCCCGGCCCCTGGACCTATGCCCCCGGGCCCCCCTGGGTCCGGCCCCCGGACCTATGGCCCCCGGGCCTCCGGGCCTCCGGGCCCCGGACCTGGACCCATGGCTCCCCCGGGTCCCGTGGACCCATGGCCCTCCCGAGGGCCCAGGGCCCCGGGGCCCTCGTCCGCCCCGCACCGCCTTGCCCGGCCCCCGTGCGCCGAGGTGCGCCACGCTTCGGCAGGCGCCGAAGGGCCTGGGGGTGAGGGTGGAGGCATGACGACGTACCGCTCCCCATCCCGGCCCCGGGGGGCCTCGGCCCCGCCCTCGGTGTCCGCCGTGCGGAAGGTGCCGCTGCTCGCCATCTGCCTCGGGTACTTCCTGGTCATCCTTGACGTCACCGTCGTCAATGTGGCCGTGCCCCGGATCGGTGCGGGGCTGGGGGCCGGGCAGGGGGCGCTGCAGTGGATCGTGGACGGGTACACGCTGGTCTTCGCCGGACTGCTGCTGCTCTGCGGCGGGCTGGGGGACCGGCTGGGGCACCGGCGGGTGTTCCTCACCGGGCTCGGGCTGTTCACCGTGGCCTCCGCCGGATGCGCGCTGTCGCCGACCGCCGCCGTGCTGGTCGGCGCGCGGCTGGCGCAGGGGGCCGGGGCGGCCACCATGGTGCCCGCCTCACTCGCGCTGCTCGGCGCGCTGCACCCGGAACCGGCCGCGCGGGCGAGGGCGTTCGGGGTGTGGGGCGGGATCGCGGGGGTCGCCGCCGCGGCCGGTCCGGTGCTCGGCGGGGTGCTGGTGTGGGGCGTCGGCTGGCGGACCGTGTTCCTCGTCAACGTCCCGCTGGGCGCGCTCGCCGTCTGGCTCACCGTTCGCCGGGTGTCCGCCGCGCCCCCGCGCGGGGAGCGTCCACCGCTGGACCTCGCCGCCCAGCTCACCGGCGTCGTCGCGGTGGCCGCCCTGACGGCCGGGCTGAACGAGGCGGGAGGGCGCGGCTGGGCCGATCCGCTGGTGCTCGGCTGTCTGGCGGCCGCGCCGCTCGCGGGGGCACTGTTCCTGTGGCTGGAGCGGCGGGCGGCGGCGCCCGCGCTGCCGCCGCGACTGCTGACCGGTTTCCGGTTCCCGGCCGCCCTGGCCGTGGGGGTGCTGCTCAACCTCGGCTTCTACGGGCTGCTCTTCCTCACCACCCTCTACTTCCAGCGCCACCGGGGCTGGGACCCGCTCGCCACCGGCCTGGCGCTGCTGCCGATGGGCGCGCTGGTGGCGGTCGCCTCGCCGCTGTCCGGGCGGGTCGCGGCGCGCGTCGGCACCCATGTCCCGGCGGTGGCCGGGCTGTTGACGGGGGCCGTGGGGCTGCTCGGCTGGGCGGCCGTGGGGCCGCACACGCCGTACGCGCTGCTGGTCGTGCCGCTGCTGCTGGCCGGGTTCGGCACCTCGTTCACCATGCCCTCGGCGACGGTCGCGGCGATGGAGGCCGCACCGCCCGAGGTGCGCGGCGCGGCGTCGGGAGCCTTCAACGCGGCGCGGCAGCTGGGCAGCGCCATCGGTGTGGCGCTGTTCGGAACGCTCGCCGCGGCGTCCGCGACCTCCGCCTTCTACGCCGGGATGCGGCTGTCCGCCCTGATCGCGGCCGGATGCTTCGTGACCGGCGCGGTGCTGGCGGCGGTGTCAGGGCCTGCCGCCGGCACCGCGCGGCCCGGCCGGTCGTCGCCGTAGGCCGGGCAGGGCGATTGAAGTAGTGGGGTACCGTTCAGCGCAATGGTTTCCCGATATCCGCAATAGGTGCCTGCATGGTGAGACGGTCGACGGCCGCGAGGGGTGGCCCCGCCGAGGGGGGCCGGGACGACGCGCCGGATGGCCCCCGTGTCCCGGACGGGGCCCGTGTGTTGGACGGGGTCCGTGTGTTGGACGGGGCCCATGGGCGGGACGGGTCCCATGAGCGGGACGGGTCTCGCGGCCCGGACGGGTCCTACGGGCAGGACGGGTCCCGTGGGCCGGGCGGGCTTCGCGGGCGGGACGGGGTCCGTGGGCAGGACAGGCCCCACGTTCCGGACCGGTCCCAGGTTCCGGACGGGTCCCACGTTCCGGACCGGGCCCATGGCCCGGACAGCTCCCACGGGCAGGACGTGGACCGCCGCACGCCGCCGGGGCTGCTGCGGACGGTGGACCGTGCGCTCCTGGTGCTGCTCGCCTTCGAACGGAACCGGTCCGACTGGGGCGTGACCGAGATCGCCGAGGAGTTCGGCTGGGACACCTCGGTCGCCCAGCGGCTGCTGGCGACCCTGGCCGGACGGGGCTTCCTCGTCTCCGACCCCGCCACCCGCCGTTACCGCATCGGCCCCGCGGCGATGCGCCTCGGGCGGCTGTGGGACCGCTCGGGGACCCTGGAGCTGCTGGCCCGGCCGGTGCTGGACGAGCTGTGCCGCCGCACCGGGGACCACGTGCTGCTGTGCGTGCCGGACAACTTCCACATGCGCTGCGTCGCGGCCGCGGAGGGCCGGGCGGGGCCGCTGCGCTACTACCCCCTGGTCGGGGAGTTGTACCCGGCCCACGCGGGCGCCACTTCCAAGTCGTACTTCGCCTTCCTCCCCGACGAGCGGCGCCATCTGCTCTTCCGGGGGCGCCCGATGGCCCGCTTCACCGAGCGCACCGTGACCGATCCCGACCGGTTGGAGCAGGAGTTCCACCAGGTGCGGGCGCGGGGGTACGCATGGACGGTCGGTGAGTACGACACGGGGGTCGCGACCGTGGCCGTACCGTTCTTCCTGGGCCGTGAACCGTACGGGAGTCTGAGCCTCGGCGGTCCCGAAGAGCACTTCCCAGACGGTCCGGAGGACCGGCTCGATGCGCTGCGGCAGGCGGCCCGGCTGCTGGAGAGCCGGCTCACCACGCCGCCCCGGGGCACCGGCCGGGCACCGCGAAAGTGATGCCGGAGCGCTGCTGGGGTCGTGCCCGGGTGCCGCTGGGGTGGCGCAGGGACGGCGCCTGGGGTGACGCGGGGGCACCGCACCGGGGCACCGTGGGGACCCTGTCGGAGCACCGCCGGGGCACCGCCGGGGCACCGCCGGGCTGGCGCCCGGTCAGGCCGCCGCGGCGGGCAGTGATCCGGGGCCGGTGCCGGAACCCGCACTGGCCCCGGAGCCCGGAGGCGCGCCGAAGTCGCTGAGCACCGCGCGGGCGGCCCGCCGGCCGGAGGCCAGGGCGCCCTGGACGGTACTGGAGTCCCGGTGGTCGCCGCAGACGTACAGCCCCGACAGCAGCCGCACCGGGCGCCGCGGGTCGTGCGGTGCGGGCATGGCCGGGACCGCGTACGGGTCGTGATGCGCGCTCAGCAGCTCCCAGCCGTCCGTGGACGTCCCGTAGACCGCCGCCAGTTGGGCCCTGACGGACCGGTCCAGCTCGGCGGTCGGCAGCGCGGCGGGCGGACCCAGCACCGTGGAGGTGATCAGCACCCGTCCCGGCGGGGTGC
This sequence comes from Streptomyces hygroscopicus subsp. hygroscopicus, assembly GCF_001553455.1. Lineage (GTDB taxonomy): Bacteria > Actinomycetota > Actinomycetes > Streptomycetales > Streptomycetaceae > Streptomyces > Streptomyces hygroscopicus. The sequence goes on along the minus strand of NZ_BBOX01000441.1, from coordinate 10,647 downwards.
GCGAGGGATCGACCTCGCTGGCCACCATGGTGTGCGCGACCGGGCCGCCGCCGCCCGCGGTGAGGATCAGCGCGGGCTCGCGCAGCGGCGGGTGGTCGGCGGTGTGGTGCACCACGGTGATCGGGTGGAAGGCCGGTACCCGCAGGCCGGGCAGCAGCCCGGCCGCGTCATGCGCCCCGGTGGCCACCAGCACCGCACGGCAGCCGAACTCGCCGTGCTCGGCGGTGGCCACGGAGGTGGTGGAGGCCGATACGGCCCGGACGCCCGTACGGACCGTCCCCGGCGGCAGCGCGGCCGCCAGCAGTTCGGGGACGGTGGACGCGCCGCCCGCCGGGAGGCAGAGGCGGCCGCGTGCGTAGCCGCGCAGCGCGAGGTCGGCGCAGCGGCTGGAGGTGGTCAGGTCCGGGTCGCTCAGCAGCGAGATGAGCAGCGGACGCAGCACCCCCTCGACCGTACGAGCAGGTAGGCCCCGCCCCCCCAGGGTCTCGGAGACCGGCCGGTCGGGGCGGGCGAGCAGGCGGTCCGCGGGCAGGGCGGCGAGCCTGCCGAGCGCGGCACCGAGTCGGGCCTGGTCGAGCCCGCTGCCGAGAGGCGCGCGGGCGGCGTTTGCGAGGGCGCGTGCCGTGGTGAATGCGCCCCTCATGCTCCGGGGGGTGTCGACCCGCTGTGTACGGCCCTCGCTGTGGACCAGCACGCCTTGGGCGAAGGGGCGCAGGGCGAGGGCGCCGAGCCCCGGAGTGCGCCGCAACTCCGGGAACGAGGTGTTCAGCAAATGGCCGGTGCGGTCCAGCCGGAAGCCGTCGACGGTGTCGGTCGTCATCCGTCCGCCCACGCGGGGCGCGGCCTCCAGAACCGTGACCGCCACTCCCGCGCCGGCCAGCCGGTGAGCCGCGGCCAGTCCCGCGAGCCCGGCGCCCACGATGACGACGTCCGTGCGGTGCGCGCGCTTGAGCACGTGTCCTCCCCGAGGTCGGTGCGTCCGTCACGGGGGCTGCTGCCCCGACCGGCGGCCCGGATGCGTGGAACCCGCCGGACGGCTCGGCGGGACGGTCTCGACAGTAAGGACAAAAACGGTCGATGCCAGACGCGCATCGACCGGGCACGGGCGCACACCGGTCGCACACCGCCGCCGGGCGATGCGCAACCGGGGCTCGGGATGCGTGCGGCGACGTGTCCGGGGCGTATTCGAAGCCTGTCCGGGGCCTGTCCGGGGCGTGTCCAGGGCCTGTCCGGGGCATATTCGGGACGTGTCCGGGGCCTGTTCGGGGCGTGTCCGGAGCGTGTCCAGGGGCACCGACTCCTACGTCAGCGCCGCCTTGATGGCCTCGTCCACGTGCGGACACGTGAAGGAGAACCCGGAGTCCAGGAGGCGGCGGGGGACGGCCCGGACACTGCCGAGGACATCGCCGGACATCTCGCCCAGGGCGATCCGGAGGGCGGGGGCGGGCACCGTGAAGAGGGTGGGGCGGCGCAGCACACGGCCCATGGCCGCGGTGATTTCGCGGTTGGTGACCGGATTCGGCGCGGTGAAGTTGACCGGGCCGGTGAGCTCGGGGGTATCGAGGACATGGCGCAGCGCGGCGACGTGGTCCCGCAGCGCGATGAAGCTCCAGTACTGGCGGCCACTGCCCATCCGCCCGCCGAGCCCCAGCTTGAACAGCGGGAAGAGCCGTCCCCACGCTCCGCCCCCGGCGGAGATCACCAGCCCGGTCCGGGCGAAGACCGTACGGACGCCCGCCTCCTGCGCGGCGGCTGCCGCCTCCTCCCACTCCTGGCAGAGATCCGGAAGAAAACCGTGGCCGGGGGGCGCACCCTCATCGACCGCGCGCTCCCCGGTGTCACCGTAGAACCCGACCGCGCTCCCGCTCACCAGCACCCGTGGCGGGGCGTCCAGCGAGGCGATCGCCTCGGCGATGGCGGCGGTGCCCAGCACCCGGCTGTCCCGGATCTCCTTCTTGTACGCGTCGCTCCAACGGCGGTCACCGACGCCCGCGCCCGCGAGGTGGACCACGGCCTCACAGCCCGTCAGCCCCGCCGTGTCCACCCACTGCCGCTGCGGGTCCCACTCCACCTCGTCCTCCGCACGCGGTGGGCGCCGCACCAGCCGCACCACCTGGTGGCCGTCCTCTCGCAGCGAGCGGACGAGAGCCGTGCCGATGAGCCCGGAGGAGCCGGTGACCGCGATACGCATGGCACCATCCTGCCCTCGATCACGGGAGGGATGTCGGAGCCGGGGAAGCGATGTCGGGCGGTTCGGTGAGGCGGTGCCGGACGGTCGCGGGGCGATACCGGGTAACGGGCGGCGATGCCGGGTAACGGGCGGCGATGCCGGGTAACGGGCGGGCGTGGCACAGTGGCTCGCATGTCCCAGCCCTCTGGCCCGTCCCAGCCCTCCGGCTCGTCCTCGGCCTCTGGCCCGTTCCCGGCCTCCGGCCCGTTCCAGCCGTCCGAGTTGCTCATCCGCCCCGCCGTGCTCGACGACGAGACGGCGCTGGCCGAGCTTGACCGCCGCACCTGGTCGCCCCTGCACTCCGTACAGCCGGAGCCGCGGCCGCCGTACGACCCCTTCTTCACCCAGCGCAACCGCGTGGAGCACATCCTGGTGGCCGAGCTCGCCGGGCGCCCCGTCGGCTTCATCCGTCTCGTTCCGCCGACCCCGCTGGTCTGCAACGCGCATGTCCGCCAGATCCAGGGACTCGCGGTGGACGAGCACGCGCGGGGGAAGGGCGTGGCGCGGGCGCTGCTCGGTGCCGCGTGCCAGGAGGCCCGGCGGCTGCGCGCGACCCGCCTCACGCTGCGGGTGCTGGGTCACAACACCCCGGCCCGGCGGCTGTACGCGTCGGAGGGGTTCACGGTGGAAGGCGTGCTGCCGGGGGAGTTCCTGCTGGAGGGGAAGTACGTGGACGACGTTCTGATGGGGCGGGCCCTGGACCACTGATGCGGTCCCCATCACCGAGGTGTCGGTACCGCTGAGGCGTCCGTACCACCGCCGCATCCCCACCGCCGAGGCGTCGGACAACCGGCGGCATCCTTACCGCAGTGGCGTCGCACTACCGCGGCATCCTTACCGCCGAGGCATCGCACCCCTGCGGCCCCCGTGCGCGTCAGTCCCTGAAGCGCTCCCACAGCCGGGGATACCGCTCCGACAGCACCGCCTCGCTCTCGAGGTCGACGGGCTCCCCGAGCGGTTCCCTGGGCGCGGGGGAGATCCCCAGCTCCGGCAGCGGCGCCCCGGTCAGCCGCTCGTACGCCTCGTCCGCCGCGAACCCCAGGTCCTCGCAGTCGCCGTCCACCTGATCGTCGAAGTCCTCGAGCAGTTCGGCGAGCGCGTCCGGATCGTGCAGCGCGCCCTCGAAGACCTCCCGGCCCTGGCCGATCAGCCAGTAGCGGAACGCCTCGAAGGCGTCATCGTCGACCCCGCCGAGCAGCACCCATGCGGCGCCCCACACATCCCAGCGGTACGCCCGGCGGGAACGGGCCTCGAAGTGCCGGGCGAAATCCAGCACCGCGTCGGGGTCGAGCTGTGACAGCTGCTCGACGAGCAGGTCGGACTGGTCCTCGGGATCGCCCTCCGCGGCCTCCCGAGCGCTGTCGACCAGCCCCCAGAACTCCGTCTCGTCCATCATCACGGGACCAGCATCGGCCCTCCGGCGCACCCCCGCACGCGGAGCGGGGCGGACGCGGCCTCTCGTGATACCGGACAGCTGATGTCGGGTTTCCCTGCGAGGGTCGGCCACGTCACCCACACGGCATCCACACCGAGAGGACGCAGGACGTGCGCACAGGCATGAGCACAGACGTGAGCACACAGGGAGCACTGGCGGGCAAGGTCGCGCTCGTCGCGGGGGCGACGCGTGGCGCGGGCCGGGCGATGGCCGTCGAGCTGGGGGCGGCCGGGGCCACCGTCTACGCGACGGGGCGCACCACCCGGGAGCGGATCAGTGAGGTGGGGCGGGCCACAGAGACCATCGAGGAGACGGCGGAACTGGTGACGGCCGCTGGCGGCACCGGCATCGCGGTCCCGACCGACCATCTGGAGCCCGAGCAGGTCCGGGCGCTGGTGGAGCGGATCGACCGTGAGCGGGGCCGACTGGACATCCTGGTCAACGACGTATGGGGCGGCGAGGCCCTGATCGAGTTCGACACCAAGACCTGGGAGACGAACCTGACGGGCGGGCTGCGGATGCTCCGCCTCGGCGTCGAGACCCACCTCATCACCAGCTACTACGCGCTGCCGCTGCTGATCCGGCACCCGGGCGGGCTGGTGGTCGAGGTGACCGACGGCACCGCGGAGTTCAACCGGACCTACCGCCTGAACCTCTTCTACGACCTCGCCAAGAACGCCCCGATCCGGGCGGCCTTCGGGCTCGGGGAGGAGCTGAAGGAGTTCGGTGGCACGGCGGTGAGCGTCTCGCCGGGGTTCCTCCGCTCCGAGCAGATGCTGGACCACTTCGGGGTCACCGAGGCCAACTGGCGGGACGCGGTGGAGAAGGAGCCGCACTTCGCCATCGCCGAGTCGCCGCGCTTCGTCGGGCGGGCGGTCGCCGCGCTCGCCGCCGACCCGGAGAGGGCGCGGTGGAACGGGAAGTCCGTCTTCAGCGGGGACCTGGCCAAGGTCTACGGCTTCACCGATCTGGACGGCTCCCGGCCGGATGTCTCCAGCTACTTCCGGGACGTCGTCTTCGGCGACAAGAAGGCCACGGCCGACGACTACCGATAGAGCATCGGCCACCGGTGGGGCGGTGGGGTGGCCGGGTGGAGTCGTGCGGCCTTGGTGGGTCGTACGGTTCGCCGGTTCGCCGGTTCGCCGGTGGGGCGGAGGGGCGGTGGGGTGGCCGGGTGGACCATGCGGTCTCGGGAGAACGTGCGGTTCGCCGGTGGCTCGGTGCCGTCACCGGGTGAGCCGTGCGGTCCCGGGCAGAGCGCGGTCGCTGGGTGGGTCGTGCGGTCACCGGAAGCCGTAGTCAGCCGCAGCCAGCCCTGATCAGCCGACGTCAGCCGACGTCACCGGTAGAGCTCCGCCGTGCGGCGTGCCGCCTCGGCGAAGAGCGCACGCAGCTCCGGTGGCCCCAGCACCTCCGCCTCCGGGCCGAGGCCGAGCAGTTGGGCGAGGGCGACCTCGTACGACTCGACGGGCAGGGTGATGGTGAGCCGCCCCTGCCCATCGGGCTCCCCGGCCTCGCGGACGGCCTCGTCGGCCACCGCCTGGTCCGTGACGTGCGGCAGCCCCCGGACACCGGCCGGGGTCAGCCGTACGACGGCCTTCTCCCGCAGGATCGAGCGGGCGAACTGATCGGCCCGTTCCTCCCAGAAGGAGGGCAGATCGAACTCCTCGACCCGGCCGAAGCGGGTGCCGACCGGCTCGACGGCGGCGAAGCGGTCCACCCGGTACACCCGGAAGTCGCCCTCCGCGCGGGCCGCGAGATACCAGACGCCCGCCTTGAGCACGAGCCCGTACGGTTCGAGCTCCCGCCGGACCTCCGTATCCCGGCGCCGGTAGCGGACGGTGATCCGCAGGTCGTCCCAGACCGCGTCGGCGATCCTCGGCAGCAGCTCGGGCGTCTCCGGCTCCCGCCACCAGCCCGGGGCGTCGAGGTGGAACCGCTGGGCCACGGTGTGCGACGCGTCCCGCAGCTCCGGGAGCAGCGCGGCGGAGACCTTCAGCCGGGCGGCGGAGGCGGCGTCCGCGAGCCCCATCTCGCGCAGCGCGGAGGGGACGCCGGACAGGAACAGCGCCTCGGCCTCGGCCCGTCCGAGGCCGGTCAGCCGGGTGCGGTAGCCGCCGATGAGCCGGTAACCCCCGGCCCGGCCCCGGTCCGCGTAGACCGGGATGCCCGCCTCGGAGAGCGCGGCGGCGTCCCGGGTCACGGTGCGTTCGGAGACCTCCAGCTCCCGCGCCAGCTCGGCCCCCGTGATCGAGGGCCGGGCCTGGAGCAGAAGCACCATCTTGATGAGCCGGGCAGCACGCACGGCCCCATGATGCCGTGCCCGCCGCGCGAGCCGCGGACCGTGCCGGGCTCCGGCCCCCGGCAGCTGGGCCAGGCCCCGCCGACTGGGCGAGGCCCCCGGCAACCGCCCAGGCCCCGGCGGCGGGGCCACGCCCCGCCGACCGGACCGCCTCAGATGCCGTACCGCTTCGCGGCCTCCTTGGGCGCCGTGGCCCGTACCGCGCCCTGACGGGCCAGCCGGGACAGCGCGGCCACCACGATGGCCGGGGCGTCCACGCCGAAGTGGCGGCGGGCGGCCTCGCGGGTGTCGGAGAGGCCGAAGCCGTCCGTGCCCAGCGAGTACCAGTCCTGCTCGACCCACTGGCTGATCTGGTCGGGGACGGCACGCATCCAGTCGCTGACGGCGAGGACCGGGCCCGGTGCGCCTGCCAGGGCACGGGTGACGTACGGGACCCGGTCTTCGCCGTTGAGCTGCGCCGCGTCACAGGACAGGGCGTCACGGCGCAGCTCGCTCCAGGAGGTGGCGGACCACACGTCGGCGGCCACGCCCCAGTCATCGGCGAGGATCTTCTGGGCCTCCAGCGCCCAGTGGATGGCGGTGCCGGAGGCGAGGAGCTGGATACGGGGGGAGTCCCCGGCCGGGGCCGTGGCCTCCTGGTAGCGGTACAGGCCCTTGAGGATGCCCTCCTCGACGCCGTCGCCCGCGGGCATCGGCGGCTGGACCTTGGTCTCGTTGTAGACCGTCAGGTAGTAGAAGACGTCCTCGGCCTCGGGGCCGTACATCCGCCGCAGACCGTCCCGGACGATCACCCCGATCTCGTAGGCGAAGGCCGGGTCGTAGGCGATCGCCGCCGGGTTGGTGGAGGCGATCAGCGGGGAGTGGCCGTCGGCGTGCTGCAGGCCCTCGCCGGTCATCGTGGTACGGCCGGCGGTGGCGCCGATGAGGAAGCCGCGGCCGAGCTGGTCGGCGAGCGCCCACATCTGGTCGGCGGTGCGCTGCCAGCCGAACATCGAGTAGAAGATGTAGAAGGGGATCATCGGCTCGCCGTGGGTCGCGTACGACGTCGCGGCGGCGGTGAAGTCGGCCATCGAACCGGCCTCGGTGATCCCCTCGTTGAGGATCTGACCGTTCGCGGCCTCCTTGTAGTACAGGAGCTGATCGCGGTCGACCGGGTCGTAGGTCTGGCCGAGCGGGGAGTAGATCCCGGCGGTCGGGAAGAGCGATTCCATGCCGAAGGTGCGCGCCTCGTCCGGCACGATCGGCACCCAGCGCCGCCCGGTCTCCTTGTCCCGCATCAGGTCCTTGACCAGCCGGACGAAGGCCATGGTGGTGGCGATCTCCTGGCTGCCGGAGCCCTTGGCGAGCGTCTCGAACGGCTTCGCGGACGGCTCGGGCAGCGCCACCGGGTGGACCTTGCGGGCCGGGGCGGGACCGCCGAGGGCCGCGCGGCGCTCCTGGAGGTAGCGGACCTCGGGGGAGTCGGGGCCGGGGTGGGCGTAGGGGACGAGGGTGTCGTCCAGCTCGCTGTCCGGGATGGGGAGTTCGAGGAGGTCCCGCATGGCGCGGAACTCCTTGCCGGTCAGCTTCTTCATCTGGTGGTTGGCGTTGCGCGACTCGAAGCCGGGGCCCAGCGTCCAGCCCTTGACGGTCTGGGCGAGCACCACGGTCGGGGCGCCCTTGTGCGCCACGGCCGCGCGGTAGGCGGCGTACACCTTGCGCGGCTCATGGCCCCCGCGCGAGGTGTGGAAACACTCGGTGAGCTTGGCGTCGGTGAGCCCCTGGGCCAGCCGGGCCAGCTCCGGGTCGGCGCCGAAGAAGTGCTCGCGGATGTAGGCCGCGTCGCGGGTCGCGTACGTCTGGAACTGGCCGTCCGGGACCTCGCGCAGCCGGCGGACCAGCGCACCCGAGGTGTCCAGCGCGAACAGCTCGTCCCAGGCGGAGCCCCACAGCGACTTGACCACGTTCCAGCCCGCGGCGCGGAACTGGGCCTCCAGCTCCTGCACGATCTTGAAGTTGGCGCGCACCGGGCCGTCGAGGCGCTGGAGGTTGCAGTTGATGACGAAGGTGAGGTTGTCCAGGCCCTCGCGCCCGGCCAGGGCGAGCGCGGCGGTCGACTCCGGCTCGTCCATCTCGCCGTCGCCCAGGAACGCCCAGACGTGGGAGTCCGTGGTGTCCTTGATGCCGCGCGCCGCCAGGTAGCGGTTGAAGCGGGCCTGGTAGATCGCGGAGATCGGGCCGATGCCCATCGAGACGGTGGGGAACTCCCACAGCCACGGCAGCCGGCGCGGGTGCGGATAGGACGGCAGCCCGTCACCGCCCGCCTCCCGGCGGAAGTTGTCCAGGTGGGCCTCGGTCAGCCGGCCGTCGAGGAAGGCGCGAGCGTAGATGCCGGGGGAGGCGTGGCCCTGGATGTAGAGCTGGTCGCCGGAGCCTCCCGCCGCCTCCTTGCCGCGGAAGAAGTGCTGGAAGCCCGTCTCGTAGAGCCAGGCGGCGGAGGCGAAGGTGGCGATGTGGCCGCCGAGGCCGTCACGGCTGCCGCGGGTGACCATCGCCGCCGCGTTCCACCGGTTCCAGGCGGTGATGCGGCGCTCCATGGCCTCGTCGCCCGGGAACGCGGGCTCGGCGGCGGTCGGAATGGTGTTGACGTAGTCCGTCTCCAGCAGGGGCGGCAGCGCGAGCCCGGCGCTCTCGGCGTGCTCCAGGGTGCGGCGCATGAGGTACGAGGCGCGGTGTGACCCGGCCGCCCGCGCGACGGCGTCCAGGGAGGCGCCCCATTCGGCGGTCTCCTCGGGGTCACGGTCGGGAAGCTGGTCGAGCGCACTCGGCTGCGTGCGTGCGAGATCGGTCATGGACTGACTGTAAGTCTGATCGATGATCGATCAAAGCGCTGCCAAGAAAAAAGTCCTCCGCAGGCCGAAATTGGCATTCCGTGCCGCGAAACTAGGCACGCGGTGCACAGTCGAGGACATGCCGCTTGACCAGTTCGCCGACCCTGGGGTCCCGCCGCTTGAAGGCGTCCACCACGGCCTGGTGCTCCTCGGCGTACTTCTCCTGGACGGTGCCCAGCCAGCGGATCGACAGCGTGGTCCAGATCTCGATGCCCAGCGACTCCCAGGTGTGCAGCAGTACGCTGTTGCCCGACGCCCGCACCAGCTCCCGGTGGAACGCCACGGTGTGCCGGACCTGTGCCTCCCCGTCGGACGCCCGGTCCGCCTCGTACAGCGCCCGCACCTCGGGCTCCAGCGCGGAGGTGTCCTCGGCCAGCGCGGGCGCGGCCAGCTCCGCCGCGATCTGCTCGAGCCCGGCCCGTACCGGATAGATCTCCTCGAGGTCGGCCGCGGTCAGATTCCGCACCCGGACGCCCTTGTTGGGGGCCGACTCGATCAGCCGCAGCGACTCCAGCTCCCGCAGCGCCTCCCGTACGGGCGTCTGGCTGACCTCCAGCTCCGTGGCGATCCTCCGTTCCACGATCCGCTCGCCCGGCTTCCAGCGGCCGCTGACGATGCCCTCCACGATGTGCTCGCGGATCTGCTCGCGCAGCGAGTGGACGACGGGCGGGGCCATGGGGCGCTCCTCGGTAACCAGCGGTGGACAGCAGCCATTATCCCGGCACCGCCGAAACGAGAACCGCGCCCCGCACGGGGAGCCCGTGCGGGGCGCGGCAGAGCCTCGGACGGCGTGCTCGCCAGGGCTCAGAGACCGAGGTCCACCTCGAACTCCCCGGCCTCCAGGATCTCCTTGACGGCCGTCAGGTAGCGGGCCGCGTCGGCACCGTCCACCAGGCGGTGGTCGTAGGAGAGCGCCACGTACGTCATGTCGCGCACCGCGATGGTCTCGCCCAGCTCCGGGTGGTTGATGACCACCGGGCGCTTGACGGTCGCGCCGATGCCCAGGATGGCGACCTGGTTCGGCGGCACGATGATCGTGTCGAACAGCGCACCGCGCGAACCGGTGTTGCTGATCGTGAAGGTGGCGCCGGACATCTCATCCGGGGTGATCTTGCTGGAGCGGACCTTGCCCGCCAGCTCCGCCGTCTTCTTGGCGATACCGGCGATGTTGAGGTCGCCCGCGCCCTTGATGACCGGGGTCATCAGGCCCTTCTCGGCGTCCACCGCGATGCCGACGTTCTCCACGTCGAAGTACGTGATGGTGTTGTCGTCCTCGTTGATCCGGGCGTTGATGGCCGGGTGGGCCTTCAGCGCCTGGACGGCGGCCTTCACGAAGAACGGCATCGGCGAGAGCTTGACGCCCTCGCGCTGTGCGAACGCCTCCTTGGCCTGGGCGCGCAGCCGCATGATCTTGGTGACGTCCACCTCGACCACGCTGGTCAGCTGAGCCTGGCCGTGCAGGGCCTTCATCATGTTGTCGCCGATGACCTTGCGCATCCGCGGCATCTTGACGGTCTGGCCGCGCAGCGGGGACACCGCCTGCGGGGCGGCCTTCGGCGCGGCGGCGGCCGGGGCCGGCGCCTGGACCTGGGCCGCGGCCTTGGCGGCCTCGGCGGCGGCCACCACGTCCTGCTTGCGGATGCGGCCGCCGACGCCGGTGCCCTTGACGGTGGCCAGGTCCACGCCGTTCTCGGCGGCGAGCTTGCGCACCAGCGGGGTGACGTAGGCGCCCTCGGCCTCGGGGGCGGACGGGGCGGGGATCGAGGGGACTGCCGGAGCCGCCGGGGCAGCCGCGGCCGGAGCCGGAGCG
>NZ_BBOX01000440.1 GCF_001553455.1 Streptomyces hygroscopicus subsp. hygroscopicus | reverse complement strand
GTCCCGGCGGTGCCGGTCGTCCCGGTGGCGGCGGTGGCCGTCCCGGCGGCGGTTTCGCCGGTCGTCCCGGTGGCGGTGGCGGCGGCGGCCGTCCGGGCGGCGGTTTCGCCGGTCGTCCGGGTGGCGGTGGCGGCTTCGGCGGCGGCGGTGGCCGTCCCGGCTTCGGCGGCCGTCCGGGTGGTCCCGGTGGCCGTGGTGGCACCCAGGGCGCGTTCGGCCGTCCCGGCGGTCCGGCGCGTCGTGGCCGCAAGTCGAAGCGGCAGAGGCGCCAGGAGTACGAGGCCATGCAGGCCCCGTCCATCGGCGGTGTGATGCTGCCGCGCGGCAACGGCCAGACGGTCCGGCTGTCGCGGGGTGCCTCGCTCACCGACTTCGCGGAGAAGATCAACGCCAACCCGGCGTCCCTGGTCCAGGTGATGTTCAACCTGGGCGAGATGGTCACCGCGACGCAGTCCGTCTCCGACGAGACGCTGCAGCTCCTGGCCGACGAGATGAACTACGTTGTCGAGATCGTCAGCCCGGAGGAGGAGGACCGCGAGCTCCTCGAGTCCTTCGACATCGAGTTCGGTGAGGACGAGGGCGGCGAGGAGATGCTCGTCGCGCGGCCGCCGGTGGTGACCGTCATGGGTCACGTCGACCACGGTAAGACCCGGCTGCTGGACGCGATCCGCAAGACCAACGTGGTCGCGGGCGAGGCCGGCGGCATCACCCAGCACATCGGTGCCTACCAGGTCTCGACCGAGGTCAACGGCGAAGAGCGCAAGATCACCTTCATCGACACCCCGGGTCACGAGGCGTTCACCGCCATGCGTGCCCGCGGTGCCAAGTCGACCGACATCGCGATCCTCGTGGTGGCGGCCAACGACGGTGTGATGCCCCAGACGATCGAGGCGCTGAACCACGCCAAGGCGGCCGACGTGCCGATCGTGGTCGCGGTCAACAAGATCGACGTCGAGGGCGCGGACCCGACCAAGGTGCGCGGTCAGCTGACCGAGTACGGCCTGGTGGCCGAGGAGTACGGCGGCGACACCATGTTCGTCGACATCTCCGCCCGCCACGGGCAGAACATCGACGAGCTGCTCGAGGCCGTGATCCTCACGGCCGACGCCTCCCTCGACCTGCGCGCCAACGCGGAGCAGGACGCGCAGGGCATCGCGATCGAGGCGCACCTCGACCGCGGCCGCGGCGCCGTGGCCACCGTGCTGGTCCAGCGCGGCACCCTGCGGGTCGGCGAGACGATGGTCGTGGGCGATGCCTACGGCCGCGTCCGGGCGATGCTCGACGACAACGGAAACCAGCTCGAGGAGGCGGGTCCCTCGACCCCGGTCCTGGTGCTCGGTCTGACCAACGTGCCCGGCGCGGGCGACAACTTCCTCGTCGTCGACGAGGACCGCACCGCCCGCCAGATCGCCGAGAAGCGCGCCGCCCGCGAGCGGAACGCGGCGTTCGCCAAGCGCACCCGCCGGGTCTCCCTGGAGGACCTGGACAAGGTGCTCAAGGCCGGTCAGGTCCAGCAGCTCAACCTCATCATCAAGGGCGACGCGTCCGGTTCGGTGGAGGCCCTCGAGTCCTCGCTGCTCCAGCTCGACGTCGGCGAAGAGGTGGACCTGCGGGTGCTGCACCGCGGTGTCGGTGCGGTCACCGAGACCGACATCGACCTGGCGACCGGTTCCGACGCCATCGTCATCGGCTTCAATGTGCGCGCCGACGGGCGCGCCACGCAGATGGCCGAGCGCGAGGGCGTGGACGTCCGCTACTACTCGGTCATCTACCAGGTGATCGAGGAGATCGAGGCGGCCCTGAAGGGCATGCTCAAGCCGGAGTACGAAGAGGTCGAGCTCGGTACGGCGGAGATCCGCGAGATCTTCCGCTCGTCCAAGCTGGGCAACATCGCGGGTGTGCTCATCCGCTCCGGCGAGGTCCGGCGGAACACCAAGGCCCGCCTCATCCGCGACGGCAAGGTCGTGGCGGAGAACCTCACCATCGAGGGTCTGCGTCGCTTCAAGGACGACGTCACCGAGATTCGCGAGGGCTTCGAGGGCGGTATCAACCTCGGCAGCTACAACGACATCAAGGTCGACGACGTCATCGCGACGTACGAGATGCGCGAGAAGCCGCGCGGCTGACGAGCGGCTGTTCCACCCGGGGCCGGTCGGCGGAGGAATTCCCGTCGATCGGCCCCGGCCCTTGCGTGTACGGTGCGAGAAGCCCATTCTCAAAGGCCCCACGGGTGGCTAGACCCGGACCGCATGTATGTAGGGACGTTGTCCTTCGACCTGCTTCTCGGCGACGTACGGTCGTTGAAGGAGAAGCGCTCCGTCGTCCGCCCGATCGTCGCCGAGCTGCACCGCAAATTCGCGGTGAGCGTGGCGGAGGTCGGGGACCAGGACCTCTATCGCAGGGCCCGGATCGCCCTGGCGATGGTCTCCGGGGACGCGGGCCACCTCACGGAGGTGCTCGACCGCTGCGAGCGGCTGGTGGCGGCGCGGCCGGAGGTGGAGCTGCTGTCGGTGCGACGGCGGTTCCACGGTGGCGATGATGAATGAGGGCGGAGCGGCGGTCGCGGACCGTCCCCGGCCATCGATGACTGACGCGAAGAAGAGAGAAGAAGACGCATGACCGACACCGCGCGGGCACGCAAGCTGGCGGACCGCATCCGGGTCGTGGTCGCGGAGACCCTGCAGCGGCGGATCAAGGATCCGCGACTGGGCTATGTGACCATCACCGACACCCGGATCACCGGTGATCTGCGGGAGGCGACCGTCTTCTACACGGTCTTCGGCGACGACGAGGAGCGGGCGGCCTCCGCCGCGGCCCTGGAGAGCGCCAAGGGCGTGCTGCGGTCGGAGGTCGGACGGCAGACCGGGGTGCGCTTCACCCCCACCCTGACGTTCGTCCCGGACGCGCTGCCGGAGAACGCCCGCACCATCGACGACCTGCTGGCCAAGGCCAAGGCCGCGGACGCCGAGGTGCGTCAGGCATCCTCGGGCGCCGCTTACGCCGGCGACGCCGATCCGTACCGCAAGCCCGGCCAGGAGGCGGACGACGAGGAGCCCGGCACGGACGGCAAGGGTGCACCGGACGCATGACGCGCAAGGGCAGGGCAGGGTCCGGGGCACCGGACGGCTTGGTGATCGTGGACAAACCGGCCGGTTTCACCTCGCATGACGTCGTCGCCAGGATGCGCCGCTTCGCCGGCACCCGGCGGGTCGGCCACGCCGGAACGCTGGACCCGATGGCCACGGGCGTGCTCGTGGTCGGTGTGGAGAAGGCGACCCGGCTGCTGGGCCATCTGGCGCTGACCGAGAAGGAGTACGAGGCCACCATCCGGCTCGGCCAGAGCACGGTCACCGATGACGCGGAGGGCGAGATCACCTCCTCGGACGGCGCCGCCGGGATCGGACCGGGCGCCGTCCAGGCCGGGATCGGGGAGCTGACCGGGGACATCCAGCAGGTCCCGTCGAAGGTCAGCGCCATCAAGATCGACGGCAAGCGCTCCTACGCACGGGCGCGGGAGGGCGAGGAGTTCACGATCCCGGCACGGCCGGTGACCGTCTCCTCCTTCGTCCTCCACGAGCACCGTGAGGCCAAGGCGGAGGACGGCACCCCCGTTCTCGACCTGGACGTCACGGTGGTGTGCTCCTCCGGCACCTACATCCGGGCGCTGGCCCGCGACCTGGGCGCCGGACTGGGCGTCGGCGGCCATCTCACGGCCCTGCGCCGGACCCGGGTCGGCCCGTACGGGCTGGGGGCGGCCAGGACGCTGGAACGGCTGGAGGAGTCGCTGGAGATCATGCCCATCGCCGAGGCCGCGGCCGCGGCCTTCCCGCGCTGGGACGTGGACGCCCGCCAGGCCCGGCTGCTGGGCAACGGTGTGCGGATCGCCATGCCGGCGGGGGAGGAGGCGCCGGGTCCGGGGCCGGTCGCGGTCTTCGGGCCGGAGGGGCGTTTTCTGGCCCTCGTGGAGGAGTCGAAGGGCAAGGCGAAGAGCCTGGCCGTCTTCGTATGATCGCATTGACGTCATTGATCCCTTTGGTGTCATTGACGTCATCGGGCCATGTGCGCCCCTGTCAGGCCCCGCGGCCGAGGACCCCGGTGCGGCACGCCGTGAGGGCCCCACGGTGCGTTGCGAGCGCCCGAGCCGGCCGCCTACGGTGGCTTTCCGGCCGGTCCGGACGCTCATGACGGCCACCGATGCGAGGTGGGCGTCCCGGGCATGGCAGTCTTAGACCTGCGAAGTCGACAGACAAAGGTTCGGGCGAGGAGCGGGCAAAGTGCAGCGCTGGCGTGGCTTGGAGGACATCCCCGAGGACTGGGGGCGCAGCGTCGTCACCATCGGTTCCTACGACGGGGTGCACCGAGGACACCAGCTGATCATCGGCCGTGCCGTGGCACGGGCGCGTGAGCTGGGCGTACCGGCGGTCGTGGTCACCTTCGACCCGCATCCGAGCGAGGTCGTGCGGCCCGGCAGCCATCCGCCGCTGCTCGCCACGCATCAGCGGCGCGCGGAGCTGATGGCCGGGCTGGGCGTGGACGCGGTGCTGGTCCTGCCGTTCACCGCGGAGTTCTCCCGGCTCACGCCGGCCGACTTCGTGGTGAAGGTGCTGGTCGACAAGTTGCACGCGCGGGTCGTGGTGGAGGGCCCCAACTTCCGCTTCGGTCACAAGGCCGCTGGGAACGTCGCCTTCCTGAGCGAACTCGGCACCAGCTACGACTACGAGGTCGAGGTCGTCGACCTGTACGAGCGCGGTGAGGCGGGCGGCGGCGAGCCGTTCTCCTCCACGCTGGTGCGCCGGCTCGTCGCGGAGGGCGACGTCGCGGGCGCGATGGAGGTCCTGGGACGGCCGCACCGCGTCGAGGGCGTGGTGGTGCGCGGTGCGCAGCGCGGCCGTGAGCTGGGCTTCCCGACCGCCAACCTGGAGACCCCGCCGCACACCGCGATCCCGGCCGACGGCGTCTACGCCGGCTGGCTGACGGCACAGGGCGAGGCGATGCCCGCGGCCATCTCGGTCGGCACCAACCCGCAGTTCGACGGCACCGAGCGGACGGTCGAGGCGTATGCGATCGACCGGGTCGGACTGGACCTGTACGGACTCCACGTCGAGGTCGACTTCCTCGCCTATCTGCGGGGCCAGGAGAAGTTCGACTCGATCGAGGCGCTGCTGGAACGGATGGCCGCCGATGTGAAGCGGGCTCGCGAACTCGTCGAGGGGCACGGCGCCCGCTGACGCGCCGCGCCGTGCGGCGGACGCGGATGCGCCTGGGTCGTGTGGTGGACGCGGATGTGCTCGGGGCGTGCGGTGGACGCGAATGCGCCCGGGGCGTGCGGCGGACGCGGATGCGCCCCGTGGGGCCGGACCACCGGTTCCACGGGGCGCATCGCTCATCCTGCTACCGCTGCGGCCCGGGGGGCTGCTGCTGCCAGGGCTGCGCCGGCTGACCGTCCTGCCCCGGCTGGGCCTGCTGCCACGGCTGGCCGGGCTGCGGCTGCTGTCCCTGTCCTCCCTGTCCTCCCGGTCCGTAGGGCTGCTGCCAGCCCTGCTGGCCGCCCTGCTGCGGGTAGCCGGGGTACTGCGGCTGCTGGCCCTGCTGAGGCGCGTAGGCGCCCGGGTAGGGCTGCTGGGCCTGCTGGGCCTGCTGGGCCTGTCCGGGCATCGGCGGGGCCACCTGCGGCGGCTGGGACCCGCCCTCGCCCGTCCACAGGCCCTGCTCCTGCTGGGCCCGGGTGAAGTCCTCCGCGACCATCGCCGAGAGGTTGAAGTACGCCTCACGGGTCTTGGGCCGCATCATGTCGAGGTCCACCTCGGCGCCCGCCGACAGGTGCTCGTCGAACGGCACGACGATCACCCCGCGGCAGCGGGTCTCGAAGTGCGACACGATGTCCTCGACCTTGATCATCTTCCCGGTCTCCCGGACGCCGGAGATCACCGTGATGCTCCGCGAGACCAGATCCGCGTAGCCGTGCGCGGACAGCCAGTCGAGGGTGGTGCTGGCGCTGCTCGCACCGTCCACGGAGGGCGTGGAGATGATGATCAACTGGTCGGCGAGGTCGAGGACGCCGCGCATGGCGCTGTAGAGCAGACCCGTGCCCGAGTCGGTGAGGATGATCGGGTACTGCTTGCCCAGGACGTCGATCACGCGGCGGTAGTCGTCGTCGTTGAACGTCGTCGAGACCGCCGGGTCCACGTCGTTGGCGAGGATCTCCAGCCCCGACGGCGCCTGTGAGGTGAACCGCCGGATGTCCATGTAGCTGTTGAGATACGGGATCGCCGTGACCAGGTCGCGAATGGTCGCACCGGTCTCACGCCGCACGCGCCGCCCCAGGGTGCCCGCGTCGGGGTTGGCGTCGATCGCGATGACCTTGTCCTGGCGCTCGATGGCCAGGGTCGAGCCGAGGGCGGTGGTCGTCGTGGTCTTGCCGACCCCGCCCTTGAGGCTGATCACCGCGATCCGGTAGCAGGAGAGCACCGGGGTGCGGATCAGCTCCAGCTTGCGCTGCCGCTCTGCCTCCTCCTTCTTACCGCCGATCTTGAAGCGGGAGGGGCCCGGGGTGTTCTTCTTCGCCTTCTGCTTGCCCTTGATCAGCCGGTCCGAGGAGAGCTCGACCGCGGCGGTGTACCCGAGCGGCGCCCCGCCGCTCCCGCCCTGGCGCCGCTGGTCGGGCGTGACGGCCGGCCAGCCGCCGGCCCGGGGGTCGGCGGGAGCCGCCGGGGCGGCGTGGGCGTCGGGGCGCGGATAGCCGTAGCCGTCCTGCTGCGGAACGGGAGCGCCGTCACCGGGACGCGGGAAGCCGTAACCGCCCTGCGGCCCCTGCGGGACCGGCCCCTGCTGGCCCGGGTACTGGCTCTGGGCGGGGCCGGGCGGCGCGTAGGGTCCGGGCTGGCCCGGGTACGCCGCCTGGCCGGGCCCGCCGGGCTGTCCCGGGTGAGGCGCGGGGTAGGGCTGCTGCTGGCCCTGGGCAGGCGCCTGCGGAAAGCCGTAACCGCCCGGGACGGGCGCCGGACCCTGTCCCGGTCCGGCCGGGCCGGGCGCGGGCTGGGCCCCGGCGGGCGGATAGCCGTAGTGGGGCCCCTGCGGAGCCGGGGGACCCTGCGGGCCGGGAGCGGCCGGGCCGGGCTGCTGGTAACCGCCCTGCGGGCCCGGCGCGTTGGCCGCCGGGGGCTGCGCCCCCTGACCCTGATCCGGCAGCGGGCCGGGACCGGGCTGACCGGGGACCGCTCCGGGAGCGCCCTCACCGGGGCGCGGATAGCCGTAACCACCCTGCGGCCCGGGGCCCGCGGCGGGCTGACCGGGCTGACCGGTCTGACCCTGCGCCGGGGGCGGCTGAGGCGCCCAGGAGGCGTCCTGGGGCGGAAGCGGTGCGCCGGTGCCGGGCCCGGCAGGTCCGTCCGTCCGCTGCTCCGGAACCGGAGCGGGGCCGGGAGCCGGAGTGGGGCCCGGGGCCGGAGCAGGGTCCGGAGCCGGTGCGGCATCCTCGGGCGCGGCGGGCTGGAAGTCGGGCGGCAGGGGCGGCAGCCCCGACTGCGGCACGGGCGGCGGTGCCCAGGTGGCGGCGGGCTGCTCGGCGGACGGCGTGCTCGGCGGCGCGGCGTCCTCGGGGACCGCGTCCTCGGGAACCGCGTCCTGGGGCTCGGTGACGGCCTGCCTCAACTGCTCCATCTCACGCCGCAGCGCGGCCGTGGAGAAGCGCAGCGTGCCCTCACTGCGCAGATCCCCGCTGGCGCGGTCGTCCGCGTCCGCGGAGCCGGAATCCGCACCCGCGTCGAAGCCGGAGCCCGCCCCGGAATCAGAGCCGGAATCAGAACCGGAACCAGAGAGGGAACCAGAACCGGAAGAGACGGAACCAGAACCCGCCCCGGAATCAACGTCGTCGGCGCCCTCACTCCGCTTCCCGGCCATCTCGCGCCGCAGCGCGGCGGTGGAGAACCGTACGGTGGAGTTGCTGACCAGATCCCCGTTGTCGCTCTCGTCCGAACCGGACTTCGAGGCGTCGTCCCGTGGCGCGGCGGGCGCCAGCGTGAAGTCGTCATCGACGGAAGCGGAAGCAGGAGCAGAAGCAGGAGCGGAATCCGGTCCCGGTCCCGGAGCGGAAGCCGCCGAAGCCTCCGCCTCGACGTCGGAAGCACCGGCGGAAGACCCTTGGGGTTCGTCGGGACCGCCCGATGCGGCGTCATCCTTCACGGCATCAGACGCGGCCGACGTCCCCGAATCGGACGTGAAACCGGGCAAAGACGGCGTACGGGTGCCCTCGTCGGACTCCTTGGCCTCCGGCTCGGGCCGTACCTCGTCCTCCGCCTGCCCGTGGACCTCCTCCACCTCGGAGGCGTCCGACGCGATATCGGCGGAGGACCCCGCGGCCGGCGGCCAAGCACTCGGAAAGCCCTGCGGTTCCGGCGCTCCCGGCACGGCCACCGGAGCGCCCGTGGGCGGCGGGGGCGGCGCCCCGGCCCCGGCGCTCGCCCCGAATCCCCCGGAACCGCCGGTCGACGTCGGGGCCGTGGAGGCCGGCGAGGACGACGACGAGGCGTTCTGGGTGTACCAGGCGGGCGGGGTGTAGTCGATGGTGAACTCGCCCGTGTGCTCGGTCTCCGCGTCGGACCGATCATCGCCGGGTGTGGTTCCGCCCGTGCGGATCTCGTCCCGATCGCTGCTCACAATGCCTCCTGGTGTGGTCGAACACCCTTGAAATTCTTGGCGAGGCCGATCTGTTGCCGATCGCTACTGTCGTCCGACCGTTCGGCTTTCCCCTTTTGTGACGCCGGGGGCCCCTGCTCAGGTTCTCCACCGCGTGCCCCAAGCCTAATCACCATGAGCACCGCAAGGGCAGGCCCGTCCGCGCACTCGAGGCTGTCCGAGACCTCACCGTGCCGTGACGCGGTACGTACCCGGCGACCGCGGGGGAAGTCCAGGCGTCCGGTGGTACAAAGAATCCCCGCTCGAATGCCGTCGCACAGTGGGATCCGCGACCACGTCGCCCCTTTCCGGCCGGCGCCGCCGACCGGATGGCGGGGGAGGAGGCCGACCGGTCGGTGGACTCCTGAGAGGTAGGCGCAGATGTCGCAGCCGCCCCAGCCCCCCAACCAGCCGCCCTCCGGTGCCTTCGGCCCGCCCCAGGAGCCCCAAGAGCCCGGCCAGGGTGGCTTCGGGGCGCCGCCACCCCCTCCGGTGCCACCGGCGCCGCCGGCCGTGCCCCCAAGACCCTCCTCGGCCCCGTCCACGGGACGTACCCCGCCCCAGATATGGGACACCGGGGCGCTGCCGTCGAGCCCGCCTCCGGCGTCCGGTGCCCCTGGCCAGGACCCTCAGAACCCGGAGCCGCCGAATCCGTACGCCCACACCCCGTACGCCCCGCAACCCGGGTACGGCGGCCCGTACCCCCCACCGCCTCATGGCGCGCCCGGGCCCAGCGGCGGCGGCCCGGACAGGAGGCGGAAGGCCATCGTCATCGGCGCGGTGGTGGCGGTGCTGCTCGCCGCGGGCGGTGGGGTGTACGCCGCGGTGGGCGGCGATGACGACGGTAAGAAGCCCACCGCCGCACCGACGACGAGCGCCCCGAGCCGACCGGAGACACAGGACCCGGCGCCCGAGCCGACCGGGGGCGGCGACGAGACCGGCGACCGCGACGGCGGCGAAAGCGATCCCAACGACCAGCGCCGGCCAGGGGAGGCGAAGGTCCTGTACCAGACGCCCACCCCCGAGGTCAGCAAGAAGAACATCGAGGTACCCGGCTTCTGGGCGATGAAGGGCTACGTGGTCAAGGCGGTCGAGAACAAGATCGTCGCGTACGAGGACGACGGGGGAAAGAAGTGGACCCTCTCGCTCCCCAAGGCCGTCTGCGCCGCCCCCGACTCCACGACCGGCGGCCGGGTCGTGGTCGCCTACGCGGGCCATGGCAAGGATTCGTGCAGCCGACTCGCCCTGATCGATCTGAACAAGGGCACCAAGGTCTGGGACCACCCGGCCCCCGAGGCCGATTCCTTCGGCGGCGGCTACAGCAGCATGGGCATGGCACAGAGCGGTGACCTCGTCGGCATGGCCTGGTTCGGCGGCTCGGCCGTCATCAAGGTCAGCGACGGTGAGGAGCTCTCACCCGAAAGGCCGAGCGCGGCGTGCTCCATTGACGGTTACGCGGGCGGCACGGTCCTGCTGCGCGCCTACTCGTGCTCCACCGGCACCGCCAAGCTCCAGCAGCTCACTCCCAGCGGTTCGATCAAGTGGACCTATACCGTCCGCAAGGGCTACAAGGTCAACAACATCTTCTCCAGCAGCCCGGCCGTCGTGTCCCTCATCGACCAGGACCGGCGGTCCGGCGGCATCCTGGCCATCTCGGACGACGGCAAGGAGCGCTCGTCCCTCGCCCTGGGCAAGCAGTCCTACCAGCCGGAGTGCGGAACGGACCTGTTCGGCACCACCATGGCCAACTGCGAGGGCGTCGCCGCCTCCGCCGACACCTTCTACCTGCCGACCGAGATGACCCAGGACCACGGTCTGGGTTCGACGAGCGAGATCCACGCCTTCGACCTCGACACCGGCAAGAGGAAGTGGGCGGCCAAGATGGCCAGGCGGCTCCTGCTTCCGCTGAACATGGACGGCAAGAACCTCATCGCGTACGAAAAGCCCTCGTACACCGCGGCCGGCCGGGTCGTCAGCATCGGACCGGACGGCGGCAAGCCGAAGACCCTGCTCCGCCTGCCCCAGGCCACCCAGAAGACAGAGAGCGGCTTCTACTCCGCCACTCATGTCTACCGCAACGGACACTTCTACATCGCCACCGACCGCGTCACCGGCGGCGGTGGTACCGGTGAAAAACTCCTGCTGGCCTTCGGCCCCTGACCGGCGGCCGCGCGGTGGAGATGACTGCGGGGGCGGATGCCGACCGGCGCCCACCCCCGCGTCCACGCTCCTCAGCGCAGATCGAATTCGCCGTCCCTCGCGCCCAGGACGAAGGCACGCCATTCGGCCTCCGTGTAGCGCAGCACGGTTCCGGGGTCGGCGGAATTCCGCATCGCCACCGCGCCGTTCGGCAGGTAGGCGATCTCCACCCGGTCCTCGGAGGTGCTGCCAGGTGCGCTGAGCCACTCGACACCGGAGATGTCGAGGGCGTACAGCTCTTCCTTTTCTTTGGCATCGGCCATCGGTGGAGAATCCCTTCGGGTACCGCGGAAACAAGCCCGCCTGGTGCTTGGCTGACAGTCTCATCCACGGTGTGCCCGGCGGCAATCGAACACCGTCAGTCCATGCGGCGAGCCCCGCCCAGCAGGCCCGATTCGATATCCGTGGGATGCGTCGCCACGTAGAGCCGTGACTGGCGATCACACCAAAGAGTGACCCCGTCCGGGAGTGTGGACAGCGATTCCACCTCGGCCGACGGCAGCCCCATGATCCGCCCCACCTGGGTGGCCTCCTCGGGGGACACCCGTTGGACGCCCACCAGGTCCGCGTTCTCCATCAGCCGGGGCGCGACCGGGCTCAGATAGGGCAGAAGCGTCAGCACGGACTGCCACGGCGCGGAGGTCACCCGCCCGCGCGGTGGCCGCATACCGGCGTCGCGGATCACCAGGACGGGGCTGCCGATCGACGGGCCCTGCGGCGGCACCCGTCCCACGTCGTGCAGCGTCATGCTCTGGTGTCCACCGTTCGCGGCCTGCGCCAGTGACGCCCACATCTGCTGACGGCCGGTTTCCACGGTGACCCGGGCGCCCGTGGCGACCGCTCGCAACCCGATCACCTGCGCTGTCCACAACCCGCCGACCAGCACGACGTTGAAGGGCGAGGGACGGTGCAGGCCCAGCACGGCGGGATGGTCCCGCGCGCCGACGCCGATCATCACCCCGTCGTCGCCGATCGGCAGCGCCATCGCGTCGTACTGCTCCGGCGGGAGTTCGTGCCGCTGACGCCGCGGTCCGATCAGCCCGAAGCCCCGGCGCGGCCTGCGGGGAGCGGGAGCCGACGGCTCATCCGGCCGGCCGGGCAGCTGGCCGGGCGCTGGGGCCGGGGCGTGCGAAGCGCCGCCCGGGACGGATGTCGGCATGGCCATCAGCGGGTCCCTCCCAGGGGCAGAGTGGCGAGTACGCCGGGTACCTGCTCGCGGTCCAGCCGGGCGAGCCCCACCCGCACCCCGCGGGCGGTGCGCTGGAGTTCCCGTCTCATCGCGATCAGGTCGTCCGCGCTGCGACCGGTGATCCGTACGTGCCCGCTCACCGTGGGGGCGGCGCGGCCGCCCCGCGTACCACTCCGCCGGAGGGTGAGGCTGAGCGTGGTCGCGAGCGCGGGCAGCGAGGTCAGCAGGGCCGCCAGCTGGGGAAGGGGCGTGGCGCCCGGCCCCAGCTGCGGCCATCGGCTCACCCAGTAGGTGGTGTGCCACCGGTCGTCGCAGCGCCAGGTCCGAGTGCTCTCCACCGTGCGCCGGTTGAGCGTGTTGGTCTGCCGGGCCTGCGCCGTCGCCCTCGGGTTCACGCTCGCGGCGGTCGCGATCGCCGCCGTCACGCCCTCCTCCGTCAGGAGCGTCGCTCCGAAACCGGCCCCCTGCAGCCGGCTCGACAGCTGATCGGCTGCCCGCAGCACACACCGCTGCGCACCCTCCAGGCCCCCGCCCCGGGCCGCGACGGCCTCCGGACACAGCTCCGGGTCGAACTTCAACGCCACCCATGTCAGACGGACCGCGGGGGCGCCCGTCTGCTCCTGAAGCGGCCCGTAATTGCGCACCGGGACCGTCTGCGCCGACAGGTGGGGCGCGGGCGCCGGCAGCGTGTGCTGCACCACCTGCACGGACTCCAGCACGATGCCGTCGACGTCCATGGCGTCGCGCAGCAGCGAGAGCGGAAGCGGCCGCTGCGTACGGTGCGGGCGCAGCGGCGAGTCCGCCGCATCCACCTGCAGGATCGCGGTCAGAAAGGTGCCGTCGCCCACCAGCCCGACCATACGGCGCTCACGATCGGTGAACGTATAGGTGCGCAGGGCCGGTTCGCACTCCAGGGCGGGCGTGAAGCCGGGGTCCGCCCCCGCGTCGATCGGCCTCGCCGCCTGCCGCTGACGCCTGCGCAGCGCGATCGCGGTGCCCAGCCACTCCGGAATCGGCTGCTGGTGGCGCGTGACCACGGCCAGCAGGACGAGGATGACCGCCACGACTCCGGCGGGCACCAGCAACAGCTTGTCGACGACCCCCGCGGCCAGCACGATCGCCGCGGCGACCTCGATCAGCACGAACTGCTGGAGCCGCAGCGGACCGATGCTGCCGGGCCGGGACATGGTGCGCGGGGTGGCGGAAGCGGTGGTGGCCGCTGCCGGGGGAGCGGGCGCGGGGGGACGGGATCCGCTCGGTGCTCCTCGGCCGGACGCGCTCCTCGCGGTACGTGCGCGCGTTGCGGAAGCCATCCCCGTCAGCCCCTTAAAGTCCGAAACCCCGCCCGAACGGCCCGGTCGTCGCTCGCCCGCCGGTAGGTGTCCCCGGGCGGCGTGGGCCAGTTCACTACCGGCATAGTAGAGGGTCGGTACGACACCAGGACCGAGGGCAGGCTACCTGACGACCGAGGCCGAAAAGCGGGGAGAAGCGGCTAACCATGGCATCACGGCGGGATGAACTCAACGCCTATATCTATGCGAAGAAGCGGACAGTCGCCGCGTTCTTGCAACCCACGCCGAGCGGTACGGAAGAGGGTGCGCCGCGTCCGCTGCGCGCGGTCCTTCCCGGAGTTGTCGTCGGGGCCCTGATCCTCGCGGGATTCGGCGCCTGGGGCATGTTCAAACCCGTCGCCCCCAAGGGGTGGGACGACCCGGAATCGCATGTGATCGTCGGCAGTGACTCCACCACTCGGTACGTCATCCTGAAAACCGACGGCAAGGCTCAGCTCCACCCCGTATTGAACCTCGCCTCGGCCAAGCTCCTCCTCGACCCCGACAAGTCCAGCATCATCAAGGTGAAGGAATCGGAGCTGGACGACGGCCACATCCCGCGTGGCCCCACGATCGGCATTCCCTACGCGCCGGATCGCATCCCGAGTGCGGACGAGGCCAAGAAGCGTATGACGTGGGCGGTCTGCGAACAGCCGGGCGGCAATGGCAAAACCACCCAGAAGGCCGTCTTCCTCTTTTCCGACCGGGACCCGAAGCTGAAGAAACTGCGTGGATCCCAGGCGCTCCACGGCGGCCAGGCCCTCTATGTGCGGGGCCAGGACGGTGCCCGCTACCTCGTCGACCCGCGAGGCACCAAGTACTTGATCGGCGGCCCGGACTGGAAGGCGAAGTCCGAATCGGACAGCAATCTTCTGCTGCGCTCGATCTTTCACGACGGAGCTCAGCCGCAGCAGGTGACCAAGGACTGGCTGGCGACCTTCAAGGACGGGGCACCGATCGACTTCCCACGGGTTCCGGGGCGGATCGGCGACGACGCGGGGGTGCCGAGCCTCGGCGGGGCGAACCGGGTCGGCATGGTGCTCGAAGCGCCCACCGGAGCCGGCACCCAGAAGTACGTGGTGCTGCCGGGAAAGGTCCAGCGCGTCTCGGATTTCGTCGCCAAACTCCTCCTCAGGAGCAAGGACTCCATCAATGAGGCGAGCCTGGCGAAGCGGGTGGGGCCCTCGTCGTTCACCCCGGACCCGGAGGAGGAGTTCTACGGCACGTACCACTGGCCCAGCCGCATCCCCGAGCAGGCCAATTCCGTCGATCCGGCACTGGGCAGCGCGGCCCGCGACACCAGCTGCAGCGTGCTGAACGGAGTGACCGCGGGCGGCCGCGCCAAAGTGACCGCCTGGGCCGGTCGCGACTTCCCGGCCACCATCCCGGACGGCGCCACCAGCGCCTATGTCACCCCGGGGTCGGGAGTGCTCTACCGCCAGGTGAGCGGACGTCAGATCACGAACGGTCCGGTCTTCCTGGTGACCGACACCGGCCTTCGCTATTCGGTCCAGTCCAACAACGACAGCGACTCCGGAAAGTCGAAGATCGGTGACGACGAATCCGGCAAGGACAAGGCCGCTCGCACCCAGCAGGAGGTCAACAAGGCCCAGCGCAGCCTCGGATACCAGGACGTCAAGCCCACCCCGGTGCCCGTGGACTGGTCCGAATTCCTGCCCACCGGCCCACGTCTTGACGCCAACAGCGCCCGGCAGCCCCAGGGTTCATAGGACATGAGGATTCCCGAACACATGCGGCGCGCCATCAAACCGTTCGCCCTGTCGGCGGCGGCAGCCCTCACCGCGATGACCGCGGCGGCCGGACCGACGCCGGACTCGGCCACTGGACCGACATCGGACTCCGCCACCGGACCGACATCGGACTCCGCCAGGCCGAATCCGTCCCTCGCGGGCAGCGGTGAATGCAGTTACCCCGCCAAACAGATCAAGGGCACCCCCTGGGCCCTGCAGCGCGTCATGCTCGACCAGTTGTGGGAGGACACCAAGGGGCTGGATCCCAAGGGCCGGCCGGTCAGGGTCGCCGTCATCGACACAGGGGTCGACAACACGAACCGTCAGCTCAAGGACGCCGTGGACACCACATACGGCAAAGAGGTCCGCAAGCCCGGCAAAAAGAGTCTGTCCAAGGGGAAAAAGGGCGACGGAACGGATGACTCGGTCGGCCACGGCACCAAGGTCGCCGGCATTATCGCCGCCCGCCCGCACTCGGGCACGGGATTCGTCGGTATCGCGCCGGAAGCGAAGATCATCCCCATCCGGCAGAACGATGAAAAGGGCTCGGGCACCACGGACACCATGGCCACGGCCATCAACTGGGCGGTCTCCGCCAAGGCCCGCGTCATCAACATCTCCCAGGACACCGTCAAACCGCTCCAGGCCAACAGCAAATTGCAGCAGGCCGTTGAGAACGCGCTGAAAGCGGATGTGGTCGTGGTCGCCTCCGCCGGCAACGACGGTCTCGACGGCAACGTCAAGAAGACATACCCGGCCGCTTACGACGGCGTCCTCGCCGTCGGCGCCTCGGACCGCAACAACGAGCGTGCCGCCTTCTCCCAGTCCGGTGACTTCGTCGATGTCGCCGCTCCCGGCGTTGAAATGGTCTCCACCGTCCCCAAGGGCGGCCAGTGCGTCGACAACGGCACCAGTTTCTCCGCCCCCTATGTCGCCGGCGTCGCCGCTCTGATCCGCGCCAAGCACCCCGACTGGAAACAGAACGAGGTGGTCGCCCAGATCGAGCAGACCGCCGAACGAGCCGTCAACCACCACGACCGCTTCATCGGCTGGGGCGTCGTCGACCCGGTCCGCGCCCTGACCGAGGACGAATCCCCCATCGACCACGTCACCCTCGACAAGGGCGCCGTCGACGACGTCGCCGCGCCCGACCCAGCCCCCATGACCTTGGGCGAGACCCCCCAGGAGCGGAAGGAACGCCTCGCGACGTACGCCGTAGGCGCCGCGGCCGTTTCCGTCGCGGGCATCGCGGGACTGGCGGCGGTTCTCAACGAACGGAGGCGCCGTCGCTCCACCGAAGCTGAGTAGGAGCACCCATGGACGCTTCTGATCTCCCCCTTACACTGGGCACCTTGGTAACACTGTGAAACGGGGGAACGGGGGAAGAGCATGCCGACGTTCGATGC
>NZ_BBOX01000439.1 GCF_001553455.1 Streptomyces hygroscopicus subsp. hygroscopicus | reverse complement strand
GTCTGCCGCGGTTCGTCGACGCTGATGCCGAAGTCCGTGGCGAGCCCGGCCAGTCCGCTCTCGTACCCCTGGCCCACCGCGCGGAACTTCCAGGCGCCCTGCCTGCGGTACAACTCGCCGAGGACGAAGGCCGTCTCGACCGTGGCGTCCTCGCTGTCGAAGCGGGCGATCTCGGTGCCGCCCGCCGCGTCCAGCACCCGGATGTGCAGACCGGGGACCTGGCCGAACGTTCCTCCGTCGGCCGAGCCCGCGAGGACCACGGTGTCGACGGCCGGTTCCACCCGGGCGAGGTCCACCGAAAGGGTGTCGGTCACCGTGTCACCCGCGGTCCGCTTCCCCTCGTGGCGCACCGCGCCCGAGGCGTGCGCGGCCTGGTTGTAGAAGACGAAGTCCCCGTCGGACCTGACCTTTCCGGACACCAGCAGCAGCGCCGAGGCGTCCACGTCCGGCACCCCCGGCCCGGTGCGCCAGCCGAGCTCGATCCGCACCGCGTCCGCCGGCACTGGCGTGTTACCGCCCTTGCGCATCGCCATTCCGTCCCCTTGCCTCTCTGTTCGTCGGACAGCCGCCGGTTACCCCGTGAAAACGCGCTCTTTACACCGACTCAACGTACCCTGACGACCGTTTTCCCCGGGTTCGCTCGGATTGGGGATCCGCGGCCACTCCGAACACTGAAACCAACCCTCCTACCGGGCTCCCCAATCAGCACATGGTGGGCTTAACTTATGGTCTATGACCTCCCCCCGCAGCACCTACGGTGGCGGCTACTACTCCTCGCCGTCCTTCCCGGACACCCCCATCTACGACAGTCTTGTCGCTGAGCGGGGTACACCGCAGATCGCACCCATCAGGGTGCCGTCCGCCTACGACACCGGGAGCCAGCTCCCGGCCCTGCCCTCGGCGCTTCCCGCGCTGCCGGCCGCGCCCTCCCCGCAGCCCCCGCAGCCCCCGCAGCAGGGCTATGCGCAGCCCGCCGGACTGCAGCAGGCGCACGCCCCCTACATCCCGCCGCAGTCGGCGGGACCGCGGGGCTACCCGGGCGCCCAGCAGCCGCAGGCGCAGCGCCCCGGGTCGGCCGCGCCGGTGGGGTACGAGGCGATGCGCCCGGCCATGAGCCGTCCGGTCGCGCCTCGTCCGGCGGCGCCCGCGCAGGCTCCGTACGACGACCCATACGGACGTCAGCAGCAGTACCCGGGCGGCCGGTCGCCGCAGCCGGGAGGCGGCTACTGACACGTGTCGGGAGGTGAGGCGACCGGGCCGGTGCCCGGTCGCGGGAAGGACCGGGCCGGACGGGGCATCCCCGTCCGGCCCCTGATTTTCGCGGCCCTGATGTCCTTCGGGGCCGTTCGGCCCCTGTCCGGTGGCGGAAGCGCCCCACGATGCTGGACGGGCGACTCCGCGAGCCGTCTCCACCACCGGGGGCGGGCCGGGCCCTCACCCCACTGCGGTGAGGGCGTCATCGACCGGCCGGCCCCCGTTGGGCGCGGGG
>NZ_BBOX01000438.1 GCF_001553455.1 Streptomyces hygroscopicus subsp. hygroscopicus | reverse complement strand
CGCGACGCCGTCNCCACCGACCGGGGCGGGCCCGGGCCCTCACCCCACGTGCGGTGAGGCGTCATCGACCGGCCCGGCCCCGTTGGGCGCCGGGGCGACGGGACCGGAGGGGAGCCGGGCCCGCGCCCCGCGCGAAGCACTCCCGACGGCCGTAAGGGCCGCCTTTCGGACAGTCTTGAGGACGGCTGTGAGGAAAGCCTTGAGGAGGGCCTTGAGGACCGCCCTGGGGCGGCCTCACGGGCAGCCTTGAGGACGGCCTTACGGACGGCCTTGAGGACCGCCGTGAGGACGGCCGTGCGGCCGTCGCCCCCGGCCGTACTCCTCACCGGCTCACTGGCCCGTCGGGCGCTCCTTGAGCCGCTCGGCGATCACCGCGGCCTGAATCCGCCGCCCCACGCCCAGCTTGGACAGGATCGAGGAGATGCGGTTCTTGACGGTCTTCTCGGCCAGGAACAGCCGCTCGGCGATCTGCCGGTTGGTGAGCCCGTCGCCGATGAGCTGGAGGATCTCCCGCTCCCGGGGGGAGAGCTTCTCCAGCTCCACCGGCCCGCTGGGCGCGGGGCCGCGCAGCCGGGCCATCACCCGGGCGGTCGCGCCGGGGTCGAGCATGGAGCGGCCGCCGGCCACGGTGCGCACCGCCGACACCAGATCGGACCCGTTGATCTGCTTGAGCACATAGCCCGCCGCGCCGGCCATGATCGCGTCGAACAGCGCCTCGTCGTCGTCGAAGGACGTCAGCATCAGACAGGCGAGATCAGGGAGCCGGGTCCGCAACTCCCGGCAGACCTCGATCCCTTCGTGGTCCCCGCCGTCGCCCGAGGAGCCGAGCCGTACGTCGAGCACCGCGACGCGCGGCCGTACGGCGGGGGCGCGGGCGATGGCCTCGCGGGCGTTCGCCGCCTCGCCGACCACCGTCAGATCGGACTCGGCGTCGAGCAGATCCCGCAGTCCGCGCCGCACCACCTCGTGGTCGTCGAGCAGGAAGACCCCGATGGGGCCTTCGGGGTCGGCTGTCTGGGGCACGGCCTCTCCTCCATGGGGCACGGGTCGCCGGTCGCGATCCGGCTGCCCAGCTTTACGTTCTGCCGCGGGGAAGCGTAAGGGGCCGTTCGGCCCCCGGGCGGCTCCGCGCGCCCGCCGCTCCCGTCATGGCGAGATCCCGCCCGCGTACGGCCCGTAGAGATCGAGCAGCCGGGTGCGGGCGCTCTGCAGCCTGCGCCCGATCACCTGGGCGCAGGCCAGCGCGAGGGCGTAGCCCAGCCCCGGGTCCTCGTCGCACAGCCGGCGCACCGCCTCCGCGTCGAACTCGTGCGCGCGCACCGGGCTGAGCGCCTCCGCGCCCAGATGCCAGGTGTCCGGCGGGAAGAGCCAGGACCAGCCGATGAGCTCTCCGGGACCGAGGGTCTCGATCACCGCGGCCCGACGTCCCGGCACGTGCAGATCGAGGGTGACCGCGCCGGTCCGGATGATCCAGAAGCGGTCGGCCTTGCGGCCCTCCTCGAAGATGCGGGTGCCCGAGGGGAAGGACACATCGTGGGCGAGCGCCATCACCCGCTCGCGGTGTTCGGTCTTCAGCGCGCTCAGAAGTCCCATCATGACCTCACTCTGCCGTCTCCTCTCCCCCCTCGCCCCTCGGCGGTCACTGTGCGTATGAGGGGCGGACGATCCGAAGCGATACACCGACGAACGGCTATCGATTCACCCTTACCCATTTCCGGTCAGGTTTCCGATATGACACGTCATTTATGGTCGCGATGACCGATGAGGCCCGGCTCCCCGTACCCTCGGCTGCTTCACCGACCCTGTGATGTCGCTCGTCCTCGTCAGCAACGGGAGGCACTGGTGCTAGCCGACCCTCGTCGTCGGTCCGCCGATCGAGCCGGAGAACACCTGCTTCAGCGCCGTTTCACCGCCGACGAGCTGCCTCGGCTGCGGGTGCAGGTCGAGGAGTGCGCGGCCTGGGCCGGGCTCAGCGAGACCCGCCGCGGCGACTTCGTGCTGGCCGTCGACGAGATCGCCAACAACGCCATCGAGCACGCGGGCGGCACCGGCTCCCTGCTGCTGCGGCGGATCGGCGACGAGCTGGAGTGCCGGATCAGCGACTCCGGCCCCGGTTTCTCCGAGGACGTCATCCCGCGGATCCTGCCGGGGCTGGACGGTGCGACCAGCGGCCGCGGACTGTGGCTGACCCGGCTGGTCACCGACCGGCTGGCGATCAGCGCGGGGGCGGTGGGCGCCGTGGTGACGCTGGCCATGCGGCTGCGCTGAGTGAGCCGCCGGATTCCCTCGGCGACCGGTTCGGCGGGACAATGGCAAGGGACCCATCCAGGTGCCGGCAGGAGAGGCGGTGGGCACGGTGGAGCTTCCCGTGGTCGTCGGGGTCGACGGTTCGGAGGCCGCCTCGGGCGCACTGGACTGGGCGGCCGAGCTGGCCGGGCGCCGCGGGCTGCCGCTGCGCATCGTCCACGCCTCCCTGTGGGAGCGGTACGAGGGCTACGTCCCCGCGACGGCCGCCGACCGCCCCGCCGAGCGGCTGCGCGGCGAGGCGGTGCTGGCCACCGCGGCCGAGCGGGCCGGGCGGCGGGTGCCGGCCCTGAAGGTGATGACCGATCTGGCGGCCGACGACGCGGTCACCGCGCTGCTGCGCGCCGGGCAGAGCGCCGAGGCGCTGGTGGTCGGCTCGCGCGGCCGCGGCGAGTTCGCCTCGCTGCTGCTCGGCTCGGTCGGGCTGGGCATCGCGGCGCGCGCCCAGTGCCCGGTGGTCGTGGTGCGCGGCCGCCCGGAGAACGTGCGCGGCGGGACGCACCGGGTGGTGGTGGGGATCGCCGAGCGTGAGCGCTCCGGCGAGCAGGAGCCCGCGCCGCCCTCCGCCGCGGCCGCGTTCGCCCTCCGCGAGGCGCGGCTGCGCGGCGGCGAGTTGGAGGCGGTGCACGCATGGCGCTGTGCGGGCCCCGAGGACCACCGGACCCGCGAGGACCACGCCCGGCGCGCCGCCGAACTGCTGGACGAGACGCTGGGCGGCGCCGCGGCCGCCGGGCTGCCGCCGGTGCCGGTGACGCACCGTCCGGTCGAGGGCCCGGCGCGCAAGGCGCTGCTGGACGCCTCCGCGCACGCCGATCTGCTGGTGGTGGGGGCGCGGCGGCGGCAGGGTCACTTCGGCATGCAGCTGGGGCTTGTCAACCACGCCGTTCTGCATCACGCCAAGTGTCCGGTCGCCGTGGTGCCGGTTTCCTAGGCACCGCTCGTACGACGGCCCGGCCGACCTGGCCGAGTTCCTTCGATCGCCGCCACCGCCCGCCCCCGCCCCGGTTACCCTGCTGGTGAGAGGCTCGTGGGGGGATGGAGGCCAGGTGTCGGGCAGTGCGGACCAAAGACGCCATCCGGCCCTCCCCCAACTCCGGCTCGATCAGCTTCTCGACGAGCTCCAGGCGCGGCTGGACGCCGCCCGGTCCACCCAGAACCGGACGCACAGCCTGCTGGAGGCCGTGCTCAGCGTGGGCCGCGAGCTCGACCTGGAGCAGGTGCTGCGCCGGATCGTGGAGTCCGCGGTGGTGCTGGCCGACGCGGAGTACGGCGCGCTGGGCGTGGTCGACCGGCATCGGCTCTCCCAGTTCCTGCCGGTGGGCATGTCCGGGGAACAGGCGCGCCGCATCGGCCCGTTACCCAGCGGTCATGGACTGCTCGGCGAGCTGATCCGCCACCCCCAGCCGCTGCGGCTCACCGATCTGTCGGAGCATCCGGCCAGCTACGGCTTCCCCGAGCACCATCCGCCGATGCGCTCGTTCCTGGGCGTGCCGATCCGGGTCCGTGACGAGGTCTTCGGGAACCTCTATCTGACCGAGAAGCGCGGCGGCGCCCAGTTCGACCCCGATGACGAGGCGGTGCTCACCACCCTGTCGGTCGCCGCCGGGGTGGCCATCGACAACGCCCGGCTGTACCACGAGAGCCGGCGCCGTGAGCAGTGGCTGGAAGCGCTCGGCGTCATCACCCGTACGCTGCTGGCGGGCACTCCGGCGGGCGAGGCGCTGAGCCTGATCGCCCGGCTCGCCCTCCAGGTGGCCCTCGCCGACTCGGCGGCGATCCTGCTGCCCGCCGCGGGCACCGACTCCCTGATGGTCGAGGTGGCCGAGGGACATGACGCGGAGGGGGTCGGCGGGCTCGTGGTGCCGTCCGACGGCTCGCTGGCCGGGCTCGCCGCCCGCACCGGGCGCCCCGCGGTCGCCTCGGACGTGCGGGTGGACTCGCGGGCCCGGTCCTGGCCGCTGCCGCCTCCGGAGAGCGGGTTCGGCCCGGTGGTGGCCGTACCGCTGGTGGCCGGCGAGCGGGCCTCGGGCGCGCTGCGGCTGTGCCGGCTCGCCGGGCGGCCGCCCTTCGACGACCACGAGGTGGAGCTGCTCTCGGGGTTCGCGGCCCAGGCGGCCCTCGCCCTGGAACTGGCCCGGCACCGCGCCGAGTCCGAGCACATGGCGCTGCTCCAGGACCGGGACCGGATCGCCCGGGACCTTCACGATCTGGCCATTCAGCGGCTCTTCGCCACCGGGCTCACCCTGCAGAGCGCGGGCCGGCTGATCGAACGCCCGGAGGCGGCCGAACGGGTGGGACGGGCCGTCGACGACCTGGACGAGACCATCAAGATCATACGGTCCACGATCTTCGCCCTGCGCACGGTCGGCGACGGCGAGGAGGAGCCCGCCACGTTGCGCCGCCGGCTGGTCAAGGCCGTCCGGTCGGCCTCCGACCCGCTGGGCTTCGCACCGTCGCTGCTGGTGGACGGCCCGGTCGACACCGATGTGCCGGAGGAGACCGGCGATCATGTGCTGGCGGT
The DNA here is from genome assembly GCF_001553455.1 of Streptomyces hygroscopicus subsp. hygroscopicus. Classification (GTDB taxonomy): domain Bacteria; phylum Actinomycetota; class Actinomycetes; order Streptomycetales; family Streptomycetaceae; genus Streptomyces; species Streptomyces hygroscopicus. The sequence continues at coordinate 10,314 of NZ_BBOX01000438.1, read as the reverse complement.
GCTGGCCGAGGCGCTCAGCAACACCGTGCGGCACGCCCACGCCCAGCGGGTGGAGGTGCGGCTGACCGTCGGCTCCGACATCACCCTGGTGGTGACGGACAACGGGGCGGGCATCGGAGGCGCCGCCCCCAGCGGCGAACTGGTCAACATGCGGTCCCGGGCCGAACTCCTGGGCGGCACATTGGACATCGAGGCGCCCGAGGCGGGCGGCACACGGCTGGTATGGCGTGTCCCCCTGACCGCCGACGGCTCGCCGCGACGGCGAAGGGCCTGACCCCGTGATATTGCTCTCTCCTCACCGAATCCGCGCATATCCGGCCCGTCATGCGGTACCCACGAACGGGAAAGGGGGTGTGTGATCCATGCGCATGATCTGGGGCCTGTGGCGCTGGCGGCGCAATCCGTTGCGCCGCAGGACCGACCTCGTGGAGGCGTGGGCGGCGCTGGTCGCGGTGTCGCTCATCCTGCTCGTCGCCCCCGCCGTCGGCTGGATGTCGGGGTCCTTGGCGCACGGTGCGCTGATGAAGGCCGCGCGTGAGCAGCGCGCCGAGCGCCATCCGCTTTCGGCCACCGTGCTGAAGGTGCTGCCGCATCCGCCCATCGACTCCGACCCGGAGACCGCCTCCGCGAGGGACGCCCAGCGCCGGGTCCTCGCCCGCTGGACGGGACCGGACGGCAGCAGACACGAAGGCCCCCTCGCGGCCCGCCCCGACGCCGACCCCGGTGAGCGGTTCCGGATCTGGACCGACGACCACGGCCGCCCCGTGGGCCGCCCGCTGGACGCCGCGACGGCCACCACCCACGCCGTGCTGGCCGGAATCGGCGCGGCCGCGGGCACGGTGATCGTGGTGGACGGCGCCCGGCGGCTGGTCGTATGGCGGCTCATGCGCCGGCGTTACGTCCAGTGGGACATCGCCTGGGCGCGAGCCGGTCAGGACTGGGGCCGGGCGGACGCCGACAGCTAGTGCCGCGTCAGCCGGGGTTCGCCCCATAGTGCCACGTCAGCCGGGGTTCGCCCCGCTCGCCGCCCTGGCACGCGCACTGGCCGCGCTGGCACGTGCGTTGGCCGCGTTGGCCGCGTTGGCACGCGCGTTGGCCGAAAACCCGAGCAGGCCCACGACGAGGGCGTCCGGCCGCCTCGCGCTCGCACGCGCCAGGACACCTCGCCACCGGGCGAACCTTGACGGCGCGGCACTGGCCGGTGCGAGAGGGCATCGTTCGGACGTTAGTTGTCATATAAACGCCAACTGCGCCCGTGGTCCACAGGCAGGTCAACTCATGGTGCCGCGCGCACGCTACGGTGGGGCATTCCATATGCGCAGCGGCAGTCAGCAGCGGCGGTCAGGTGCGCACACCGGCAACACACGAGGTGGGGGCACAGCAGCACCATGGCACAGGGCTCGGTCGTCCAGGTGACGCACAGCGGAACGTCGCGGTGGCGGCGCCGCACCGGAGAGTACGCCTCCCTCACGGCGGCCCTGGAGGCCGCCGGGGACGGCGACGTGCTCTCCATCTCGCCCGGCACCTACCGCGAGAATCTGGTGGTGGGCCGGGCCGTCACCCTGCGGGGCCCCGAGGGCTCCGCCCGCGGTTCGGTGCGGATCGCCCCGGTGGACGGAGTCGCGCTGACCATACGCGCCTCCGCCGTGGTCCAGGACCTGCACGTCGAGGGCCAGGACTCGGCCGCCCCCGCGCTGCTGGTCGAGGACGGCACCCCGGAGCTGACGGACGTGCGGGTCGCCACCCGCTCGGCGGTCGGCATCGAGGTGCGCGGCGGCGCCCGTCCGACCGTGCGGCGCTGCACCGTGGACAACCCCGCCGGGGTCGGGCTCAGCGTGCTCGACGGCGCGGGCGGGGTGTTCGAGGAGTGCGAGGTGGTGGCCGCCGGGCAGTCCGGGGTGGCGGTGCGCGGCGGCGCCCGTCCGCGCCTGGAGCGCTGCCGGGTCCACCACTCCTCCGGGGCCGGGCTCTCGCTGACCGGCGAGGGCACCTCGCTGGAGGCCGTCGGCTGCGAGGTGTACGAGGTCAGGGGCGCCGGGGTGCAGGTCTCCGCGCGGGCGACCGGGCATCTGACCGACTGCCGGGTGCACCGCACGACGTCCGACGGGGTGAACCTGGACACGGACGCGGTGCTCACCCTCGCCGACTGCGAGATCCATGACATCCCGGAGAACGCGATCGACCTGAGGTCGCGTTCGGTGCTGACGCTGACCCGCTCCACGGTGCGCCGGTTCGGGCGCAACGGCCTGTCGGTGTGGGACCCGGGCACCCGGGTGGACGCCAACCAGTGCGAGCTGCACGAGAGCACCGGCGACTATCCGGCGGTCTGGGTGAGCGACGGGGCGACCGCCGTGCTCGACTCGTGCCGGGTGCGCGAGGTGCCGGACGCGCTGTTCGTCCTGGACCGCGGATCGCGGGTCGATGTGGTCGACAGCGATCTGTCGCAGGTGCGCTCCACCGCGGTCTCGGTGAGCGACGGGGCCACCGTCCAGCTGGACGACTGCCGGATCCGGGAGGCGGCCACCGGGGCGTGGTTCCGTGACCACGGCAGCGGCGGCACGCTCGCCAACTGCACCATCGACGGCGCCGCCACCGGAGTGATCGTCACCAAGGGCGCCGATCCGACGGTCGAGCGCACCACGGTCTCCGGGCCGACGGAGGCCGGGTTCTACGTGTCCGCCGAGGGCCGCGGCACGTTCACCGGCTGCCGGGTGACCGGCAGCGGGGGCTACGGCTTCCATGTCATCGACGGCTGCCGCACCACCTTGACCCGGTGCCGTACGGAGCGGTGCGCACGCGGCGGGTACGAGTTCTCCGAGGCGGGCCCGGTCGTCGAGGACTGCACCAGCGACGAGAGCGCCACCACGGCGCTGGGCTCCCCGGCCGCGCCCGCCCCGCCCCCGGTCACCGCGCCCGCCGTGCAGACCGCCGGCTCGACGGGCGGACTGCTCGGCGGCGTCCCGGCGCAGCGGTCCACCCAGACCTCTGCGCCCGCCGCCGAGCCCCCGGTCTCGGTCCGCCCCTCCTCGGCGGTGCTGGGCGAACTCGACGCGCTGGTCGGGCTGGAGAGCGTCAAGCGCGAGGTGCGCGCCCTCACCGACATGATCGAGGTGGGCCGGCGGCGTCAGGAGGCCGGGCTCAAGGCCGCTTCCGTCCGCCGCCATCTGGTCTTCACCGGCTCCCCCGGCACCGGTAAGACCACGGTCGCCCGGCTCTACGGGGAGATCCTGGCCTCCCTCGGGGTGCTGGAGCGCGGCCATCTGGTGGAGGTCTCCCGGGTGGACCTGGTCGGTGAGCACATCGGCTCCACAGCCATCCGCACCCAGGAGGCGTTCGACCGGGCCCGCGGCGGGGTGCTGTTCATCGACGAGGCGTACGCCCTCTCCCCGGAGGACTCCGGCCGGGACTTCGGCCGGGAGGCCATAGACACCCTGGTGAAGCTGATGGAAGATCACCGGGACGCGGTCGTGGTCATCGTCGCGGGGTACACCGCCGAGATGGAGCGCTTCCTGTCCGTCAACCCCGGTGTGGCCTCCCGGTTCTCACGCACCATCACCTTCGGCGACTACGCCCCGGAGGAGCTGCTGCGGATCGTGGAGCAGCAGGCCGAGGAGCAGGAGTACCGGCTCGGCGAGGGGACGGCGGAGGCGCTGCTGAAGTACTTCACGGCGCTTCCCAAGGGCCCGGCGTTCGGGAACGGCCGCACCGCCCGGCAGACCTTCGAGGCGATGGTGGAGCGGCATGCGGGCCGGGTCGCCCAGCTGAGCGACCCGACCACGGACGACCTCACGCTGCTCTATCCGGAGGATCTGCCGGAGCTCATCTGACCGCTCTCCTCCGCCGGTGGCGGCGTCTGCTCCGGGAGCCGGGCCAGCAGCCCGGCCCGCTCCCGGTCGAAGCGGGGGTCGGCCTGGTAGTCCCCGTGCCCCAGGATCGGCGCGGGAAGCGGATGCTCGGGCGTACGGCCGTAGGCCAGCGGGTCCTTGAACGGGTCGCAGTCGACCTCGGGCCCGCTGCCGTCGGGCAGCCGGATGGGGCCGCCGATCGGGTCGGTGCAGCGCCACAGATTGCGCCAGCAGCGCACCTCGCGGTGGAGCGAGAGCAGCTGCGCGGGGCCGAAGTAGGCGGGGAACCAGCGCCCGTAGAGCCGCTCCAGCGGTGAGCCGTAGGTGAGCAGCGCGACCTGGCCGCGGGTGCGGGGATCCACCTGCCAGACCGCGGCGGCGGCCAGCACACTGCCCTGGGAGTGGCCGGAGATGACCAGCCGGCCGCCGTACCGGCGGGTCCAGGTCTCCATCCGCCAGGTCAGGTCGGGCACCGCCCGCTCGGCGTAGCAGGGGGGCGCGAACGGATGGGCGGCCCGCGGCCAGAAGGTGCCCACGTCCCACAGGATGCCGATGGTGCGGCGGGCGGCGGGGCTGCGGTAGGCCCGGCGGGCCCAGGTGATCAGCATCAGGAAGGCCAGCCCCATCAGCCAGGAGCCCAGCGCCTGCGCGGTCTGGGCGGCGGCGTCCACCACTCCGGGCGCGCTGTCGGCGGCCCGCCCCGGCACCTCGTTGGTGGCCCAGGCCCCGGTGACCGCGAGGGCGCCGAACAGCAGGGTGAACAGCGCGACGGGGCCGACGATCCACGGGGCGGAGTCGGTGAGGCCGGCGCGGGCCACCGTGCTCGCGATCCGCCGGGTGCGCACGGCGTCGGGCCGCTCCTCCGGATAGCCGTCCATGATGGTCGGCAGCAGCCGGTTCCGCACCCGCCACACCCGTACGGCGAAGATCAGCAGCAGCCCCAGCAGCACGAGCAGCAGCGCGGGAATGGCCGTGGCCAGCCAGGACAGCAGCACCGGCGGAGCGATGCCCGGCCCCTCGCCGGGGGTGGCGCCGCCGTCCAGCCAGTCGGCGAAGCGCTGGGCGATGCCGCCGGCGAGCACCGAGCCGAGCCCGCAGGCGAGCATGGCGACGGCGGGTCCGGCCAGCCCGTACAGCGGGGTGCGGCCCAGGGGCGCGGACCGGTGGAGGGCCAGGGCGCACACCGCCATGGCCACGATCAGCACGCCCTCCCCGATGGCGATGGCGCAGAACGCCTGGTTGCCCGGGAGCTTCCCGGCCGAGGCCCAGCCGGGGCGGGACCAGCCGGCGTACAGGACGGAGAGCACCAGCACCCCGAGGGCCGCGCCGGGCAGCGCGGTGATGGTGAGGCGGTCCAGCTCCCCGTCGACCCGGGCCTCGCTGCGGCCCCGGTGGCACACCACGGCCACCACGGCGAGCGCGCCCAGGGCGAGCAGCGTCAGCAGCGCCCAGCCCGCGGCGTCCTGCGGACCGCTGCCGCCCGGTCGGCGGTCGTAGGTGGTGGTGGGCAGGGTCAGGCCCGCGGCGATGGTGAGGAATCCGGCGGCGGTGTGCGCGGCGCGCAGCCGGGCGACGATCCTGCGGCCGTACCAGAAACCGGGCAGGCACAGCGCGGGGCGGTTGCCCGACTCGGGGGCGGACTCGTCGACGGGGCGCTCCAGCGGCGGCGAGGACTCGTACGCGCTCCAGGTGCGGTTGGACAGGTACCACAGCAGCCCGGTGAGCGCGCCGGGCAGCACCGCGCCGAGCGCGAGCCTGCGGCCGGGCTGGCTCCACCAGCCGTGGTTCTCCGGGGACAGGAAGCCGAGCCAGGACTTGCCCGTGGCGCAGCCGGCCGAGCCGGCGCACTGCCAGGCGATCAGGTCCAGGGCCACCTCACAGGCCCCGGCGATCAGCAGCACGGTCAGGCTGAGCGCCACGAGCCGCACGAACAGGCCATAGGTGCGCACGGTCCGCTCGCGCCGGTCGGCCGGGGGCCGCATCCAGTGGGCGAGGTTGGCGACCATGAAGGGCAGCAGGAGCAGCCACAGTGCGCGGGAGCTGTTGCCCGAGGTGAGGTTGCACCATACGTACGCCTCGCGGATCGGACCCTCGCGGCCCGGCTCCTGGCGCTCCTTGGGCGGGCGCCGCTCGGCGTCGACGTCCTCGGTCCTGCGGTAGACGGCCGCGGTCTCGTCGCCGGTGACCAGGCTGGTGCACGGGTCGTCCAGCATCTCCTGGGGAGTGGTGCCGCCCACTCCGTGGACGAGGAGCTCGAGATCGGGCGGCGGCGCTCCGCCCTTACGGGCCGTGGTGGCCCGTTCCGTCGCGTCGGCCGGTGTGTGCGCGCGCATGGTCGATGCCACCGTGTCCCCCGATCCCGGTGCGTTGTGGCCGTTCCGCTCCAGGATTGTTCCCACCGGCCCGCTCTCCCGACCCTGACGCGGCGGGCGTGGCGAAATCGTGACCCTGGGTGCTGCGGCCATCGGCGGTCCTCGCCCCGTGCGAAGATGAACGCGCTGGCGACGAGGGCCGACCGGAGGGAGACGAGGCAGGGTGAGCGACAACCAGAACCTCCTCGCGGAGCAGCGGCGCGCCCTGATCCTCGATGAGGTCAGGCGGCGCGGCGGGGTGCGGGTCAACGAGCTGACGCGCAAGCTCAACGTCTCGGACATGACGGTCCGTCGCGATCTGGACGCGCTGGCCCGGCTGGGCGTGGTGGAGAAGGTGCACGGCGGGGCGGTGCCGGTCGCCGAGGCGAGCACGTACGAGCCGGGGTTCGAAGCCAAGTCGGGCCTGGAGCTGAGCGCCAAGGAGGACATCGCGAAGGCGGCGGCCGCGATGGCCACGCCGGGCACCGCGATCGGTCTGGCCGGAGGCACCACGGCGTTCGCCCTGGCCCAGCAGCTGCTGGAGGTGCCGGATCTGACGGTGGTGACGAACTCGGTCCGGGTGGCCGATGTGTTCTACAACGCCCAGCGGTCGGCGGCGCTCGGCGGAGTGGGCCCGCGCCCCGGTGCGGCCACCGTCGTGCTCACCGGTGGGGTGCGGACGCCGTCGGACACGCTGGTGGGGCCGGTCGCGGACGCGGCGGTGCGCTCGCTCCACTTCGACGTGCTGTTCCTGGGGGTGCACGGCATATCGGTGGAGGCGGGTCTGTCGACGCCGAATCTCGCGGAGGCGGAGACCAACCGCCACTTCGTCCGGGCCGCGCGGCGGGTGGTGGTGGTCGCGGACCACACCAAGTGGGGCACCGTGGGGCTGAGTTCCTTCGCCTCGCTGGACCAGGTGGACGCACTGGTCACGGACCCGGGGCTGCCGGAGGAGGCGCGGGCGGAGATCTCCGAGTACCTGCCGGAGCTGGTGGTGGCGGGCGAACCGTCCCGCACCGCAGACATCTGACTTCCGGTCAGTTATGGTCTGCCCATGACACACCGGCTGCGTTCCGTCGGACTGGAGTACGCCGAGACCGCCCCGGTGCGGCTCGTCTTCGTCGCCGAGACCTCGGCCGCTCCGCAGGCGGTGTTCGGGGCGCTCGCCGACGTCGAGGGCTGGCCGCGGTGGTACCGGCAGGTGACCGGGGCCCGCTCCACGGACGGCGGCAAGGGCAGGGAGATCCGCCTCAAGGGCGGCACCCGGTTCCGTGAGACGGTCATGGCGGCGGATCCCCACGAGCGCTATGCCTACCGCGTGGACGAGACCAACGCACCGGGGCTGCGGGCGCTGCTGGAGGAGTGGACGCTGCGGCCCTCGGGCGGCGGGACGGTCGTGCGCTATGTGTTCGCGCTGGACGGTACGGCGCCGCTGCGCGGTGCCGTACGGGCGCTGCGGCCGGGTCTGCGGCGCGCGTTCCACCAGGCGGTGCGGAACCTGGACCGGCGGCTGGCGGCGGCCTGACACCGGCGGGGACGGCCGCCTTACGGGGGCGGGCGTCTCGCACCAGCCCTGCCCTTACGGGCGGCTGTCTCATGGGCGGGCGTCTCATGGGCGCCCTACGGACAGCGCCCGTCTTACGGACAGCGTCTTACGGGTGCGCGCATGGACGGGCGGGTGCCGTGCGGGCGCGCGCCGCACGGACGGGCGTCTTACGGATCGCGCACGGACGGGCGCCGCACGGGTGGGCGTCTTACGGATCGCGCACGGGCGGGCGCCTCGCGGGCGCGCGCCGTGCAGAAGATGGACCGACGGGCCTAGCAGCCCCAGCGGCCGGTGTCGAGGAAGGTGTCGATCGTCTTCACATGGGGCTCGATGTCCAGCCCCTCCTCCTCGAGCCACGCGTCCGAGTAGTACTTGTCCAGATACCGCTCCCCCGGATCGCACAGCAGCGTCACCACGCTCCCGGTCCGTCCCGCGGCGACCATCTCGGCGACGATCCGCAGCGCGCTCCACAGCCCCGTCCCCGTGGAGCCGCCCGCCTTACGGCCGGTGACCCGCTCCAGGGCGCGGACGGCCGCGACGCTCGCCGCGTCCGGGACCTTCATCATCCGGTCGATGGCGCCCGGTACGAAGCTGGGCTCCATCCGGGGGCGGCCGATGCCCTCGATGCGTGAGCCGCGGTCGCTGGAGGCGTCGGCGTCATGGCGGACCCAGCCGTCGAAGAAGCAGGAATTCTCCGGGTCGGCGACGCACACCCGGGTGTCGTACTGCATGTAGTGGACGTAGCGGGCGATGGTCGCCGAGGTGCCGCCGGTGCCCGCCGTGGCGACGACCCACGCCGGTTCGGGATAGCGCTCCAGACGGAGCTGCTGATAGATCGACTCGGCGATGTTGTTGTTGCCGCGCCAGTCCGTGGCCCGTTCGGCGTAGGTGAACTGGTCCATATAGTGACCCCCGGACTCCGCCGCGAGGGTGACGGCCTCCTCGTACATCGTCCGCGGATCGTCCACGAAATGGCACTGGCCACCATGGAATTCGATCAGGCGGCACTTCTCCCGGCTGGTCGTGCGGGGCATCACCGCGATGAAGGGCACCCCGATCAGCTTGGCGAAGTACGCCTCGGACACGGCGGTCGAGCCGCTGGACGCCTCGATCACGGGCTTGCCCGGCCGGATCCAGCCATTGCAGAGGCCGTAGAGGAACAGCGAGCGTGCCAGGCGGTGCTTGAGGCTACCGGTGGGGTGGGTGGACTCGTCCTTGAGGTAGAGGTCGATCCCCCAGCGCTCGGGCAGCGGAAAGCTCAGCAGATGGGTGTCCGCGGACCGCTGGGCGTCCGCCTGCACCTTGCGGACGGCCTCCTTCAGCCACCCGCGGTACCCGCGGTCGCTGCGGTCCACGTCGATCGTGTCGTTGCTTCCGCACGCCGTGCCGTCCAACGCCCGCTCCTCCTGCTTGTGCCCTTGCCCAGCCCAGCTGGCATAATCATGCCGTTTCGCTCCTCATTGTCCCCCAGTGCGCCCTGGTGTCCCGGGCCGGTCACGGGCACACTGCGCAGCAGGGAAAATGAGAGCAGCGGCAGATGCCAGTGGGAGCCATCGGGGAGGCGGTTGTGATGGCCGATTCGGAGTTCAACGCCAGGGGAGTGCGGATCGAGCGGTTCCTGCGCTCGGTGACCCGTGCGGGACAGGTCTTGATCAAGGACGGCAGGCTGGAGTTGCTGACCAGTTACGGCCGCGAGATCGACAGCGCGCCGGTGCAGTCGGTCCGCGCCAGCAAGCCCTGGTTCGTGGACGGGGACCAGGCCATGGCCACGGTGAACGGCACCCGTTACCGCCTCACCCTCGGCTCGCAGGACGCCAAGTCCACATCGGCCACGTCCGGCTCCGGCGCCGCCAGCCGCTTCCTCGACGCCGTCCGGTCCGCCCGGGGACACGCCCGCAAGGAGTGAGGCGGCCGAGTTGCGCGGGCGCGCGGTGGGACCGACCCTGGACGCGTATCAGTATCACTGAGGGTCAACAAGCGGTGACGCTGAGAACCGTCCCACCGGTCGCGCCCAGCAGCCACCCCTGCTGAACGTGTTCGTCGCCCGCATCTGCATCAGGCTAGCCCCAACTTCTTCAGGGAGTCGCAGCCGTGATCAGTCGTCCCAGCAGACATTGCACGGTGGAGCTGCAGGCCCTGCCGTCGCGGATCGGACAGGTCCGCAGAATCGTGTCGGCGCAGTTGCGCTACTGGCATCTGGATCCGCTCATCGACCCCGCGGCGCTCGGCGTCACCGAACTGCTCACCAATGTGCACCGGCACGCCGAGCCGGACAAGCAGTGCACGGTGGAGATCGCCCTCTTGCCGGACCGGCTGACCGTCTCGGTCCGCGACCAGGACCCCCGGCTGCCCCGCCTCCGCGCCTGTGATCCCGTCTCCACGCACGGCAGGGGGCTCGCGCTGGTCGCGGCCGTCAGCCAGAGCTGGGGGATGCACGCGCGGGACGACGGCAGTGGGAAGGTCGTCTGGTTCACGCTGGCCGTGCCGCGATCCGCCACCGCCGCCACGTCGCCCATCGGGGCGCACGGAACGGGCCGGACCGCGCCGCCCAGCGGCACGGACGCCTCCCGTC